>CAYTDB010000088.1:0-20243 GCA_964436455.1 uncultured Anaerolinea sp.
CTTCGCTTTCCACCCAGATGCGTCCGCCGTGCAATTCGGTCATGGATTTGGCGACTGAAAGCCCCAGTCCCATACCGCCATGCTTGCGTGTGAGATGTTCCTCCACCTGGAAGAAACGGTCGAATACTTTCGACAGTTCGCGCGCAGGGATGCCGATTCCGGTATCGCGTACTGAGACTTTCACAAACCCGGATTCGTCTTCCACTTTGATATGGACATCCCCGCCCGGATTGGTAAACAGTAATGCATTCTTCACAAGATTGCTCAGGGCAATATTTATTTTTACACCGTCCGCCTCGATAAAGTGAGGCATATCGCCCCACTCCCCCGTCAAAGTAATGTTCTTTGACTTCGCCTCGTCCTGAAACGTCAGAAGAACATCCTCCGCAATCTTCGACATGGAGACTTTGTGACTGCGCACGCGTGCGGATCCGTTTTGCACGTTATCAACATCTGAAAGATTCTCGACGATCTCTTTAAGTCTTGTGGCATTTTTGATGATCGTCTCGAGCTGGTTCTCGTATTCTTTTCCGACAAGTTCCTTCAGAAAAGTGGCGTGACCGAGTATAAGTCCGAGGGGAGTCCGAAGCTCATGTGAGGTGATAGCGATAAAGTCCGATTTGAGGCGTTCGAGTTCGGCAAGTTCGATGCGGGCAACCCTGACCTTTCGTTCCAAATGGACATTCCGCATCGCCTGCCCGGCAAGTGCGGCCAGGGTTGCTAGAATGGTCAGGTCTTCTTCGGTATAATGTGCATCGTCCCGTTTATTGAGCGCCTCCAAAACACCAATGGTCTCGCCGCCCACAATGATGGGAACAGCCGCAAGTGAGTTGGTTTCGTGCTTGGTCACGCGGTCGATGACCTTGAAATGCCGCTGGTCCGCCTTGGGATCTTGAACAATGAGGGGATGCCCTTTGCGAAAGACCTCCCCGGCAACACTCCCATCCAGCGGCACGCCGACCGGACGCAGCACATCGCGGTCGATCCAGATCGTGGAAAGGAATCGAAGTTCTTTCGCCTCAGGGTCATATTCGAGGACAGACGCGAGTTCGCTCTCTGTCATCTCACTTGCTTCGGTTATGATCGTTTGCAAAAAGGAATCAAGGTCTGGCACAACTGTCAGACCCCGCACCACTTCAAGCAAACGCTCCAAATGATCGATCCGCTCGTTGAATGTCATTCTTGCATTATACAACATCGTCAAGATTGAGCAACAGGGACGATTTTTAGTCAATTCAATCCGGCTCGATTCGAGCCAATATAAGGAGATTCATCACACATGGCACATAAAAAAGTAAGGGTTGCTATCATCGGCGTGGGTAACTGCGCATCTTCCCTCGTGCAGGGAGTGCAATACTATCAGGACGCCGCCGAGGACGCCGTCATCCCCGGCATCATGCACCCGCGTCTGGGTGGATATCACATCCGTGACATTGAATTCACCCTCGGGATTGACATCAACGCCACCAAGGTTGGCAAGGACCTGTCCGAAGCCATCTTTGCCGCGCCAAACAACACCATCAAATTCGCAGACGTTCCCAAACTCAACGTCCCTGTGGTGCGCGGCATGACCCATGACGGGCTGGGCAAGTATCTTTCAGGCGTTATCAAGAAAGCACCTGGACCCACTGCCGATATTGTCAAATTGCTCAAGGATACCAAGACCGATGTGGTCATCAACTTCCTGCCTGTTGGCTCGGAGATGGCGACCAAATGGTACGTGGAACAAACCATCGAGGCCGGTTGCGCCTTCGTCAACGGCATACCTGTTTTCATTGCATCCTCTGAATATTGGTCTAAACGTTTCCGCGATGCCAAACTTCCCATCCTTGGCGACGACATCAAATCTCAGGTTGGCGCCACCATCCTGCACCGTGAACTCGCCACACTTTTCGTGGACCGCGGCGTGAAGATTGACCGCACCTATCAGCTCAACTTTGGCGGCAACACCGACTTCCTCAACATGCTCGAACGCGAACGCCTTGAGAGCAAAAAGATCTCCAAGACCAACGCCGTCACCAGCATGATCCCCTACGAACTCAGCCACGACGATGTACACGTTGGTCCATCCGACCATGTGCCGTGGCTCACCGACCGCAAATGGGCGTACATCCGCATGGAAGGCACCACCTTCGGTGACGTGCCGCTCAACATCGAAGTCAAACTCGAAGTGTGGGACAGCCCCAACTCCGCCGGCGTGATGATCGATGCCCTGCGCTGCGCAAAGATCGCACTCGACCGCAAACTGAGCGGTCCCATTGTTGGGCCATCCTCCTATTTCTTCAAGACCCCGCCCAAACAATTCCGCGATGATGTCTGTCGCGAAAAAGTGGAAGAATTTATTAAAGGCGACTCAAACGAATAAGACAGAAGTGCGTACTGCGTATTTCGCATGATGGACTACGCCGTACGCACTTTATTTAAACATATGACCAAATGCTTCATCCTTACCCTCAACCTGCTTCTCATTCTATTAGCCTCGTGCGCCCCTGCGCCTGCCTCCCCTATCGTGGACATCAACGCTATCTCCACACAGGCGTATCAAACCGCGTACGCCGCCATCCAACCCACGGAGACCCCGTTTCCCACCGAAACACCCCTTCCCGAGCCAACCGCGATCCGTACGCCGCCTGCGCTGCCAGCGGGTTTCACAACCAGCAGGCTACATCCACTGGATCCCCCTCACACATACGTGCAGGATACCTGTCAATACCTCTACGACAAATGGAACTCCAATAACGCCGCACCAGGCACGATCGTCATGGTTGTCATGCTCCACGGCATCAAACAGGATGCAGTAGATGTAACCGCCAACGACATCACCGCCGAAGACTTCGGCCAGATGATGAACGATCTGCACGAACAGGGATTTGAAGCCATAGACGCTACACAAATGGCAAACTTCATGGATCACAACGCCTGGATTCCCAGCCGTTCTGTCCTCCTCATTCAGGATGACCGCCGCACCGGACAAAACTTCAACGAACACTTCCGCCCCTATTTCGATCAATGGGGCTGGCATGTGGTCAGCTCATGGATCAGCGCCGAAGATGGCCCGCGTGCATTGGCATTGCAGGATAACATCGCCCTCGAAGCCGAAGGCTGGGTGGACCACCAATCGCACGGTTACATCCACAACTACAACATGAGCGACGACTCAACTGATGAATTCATCAAGACCGAATTCGAAAAATCCATCGCCGACCTGCAAACCAATTTCAACAAAACACCCGTCGCCATCATCTGGCCTGGCGGCAGTTTCGGTGCACGCCCGGTGCAATTTGCCCGTCAATATGGATACCGTATCGGCTTCACTATCAACCCGCGTGGACCTGTCATGTACAACTGGATCCCACTCGCCGACCAGGCAGACCCCGCACGTCCCGCCTACCTCCCCGAAGGTTACGTCAACGACCCGCGCATGGTCATCCCGCGCTATTGGCCCTATCAAGTGCAATCCGAACTCGATAACGTTCGCAACATCGGCAAGGAAGCCGCCGCCTACGCCGGGCAGAACAAAGCTACCGAGTTGGAGTATTACGATATCGTCTGTGCCTCAACGCTGGGGCAATTACCTTAAATTCTCTCGCGCTGAGCGGTGCCGCCGTTCGTTGGCGGCATAGACGAAACGCAGAGTACTTCAAACCCTGCGCTTCGTCTGCATTCGCCTGTCGGCTCGTTCCGCTCTGCGCCGAAATCCTCAGGGGGATGTATACTTAACCTGGATGGACCACCAACCCTACATCCCAGGGACAAAGCCTGCGGACCCGGGTCCGTTATCTCGCTTTACTCCCCCACTGGAAGAAAATACCGTCTCGCACTGGCTCTCGCTTCACGTCTCCGCCGGTAGCTGGCTGCTGGACCCATTCGGATTCTCCCCGCGGCTGACCCTCGAGGCGGCTCGGGCAGGTTATCGCGTACTGGTGACTGTCAACAACCCCATCAACCGTTTTCTGCTGGAGATGTCCGCCCATCCCCCTTCGGAATCAGATTTCAAAGCTGCACTCGCAGATCTGGCTGTCCTCAAAAAGGGAGAGGAACGGCTCGGCACACATTTGCAATCCCTGTACCTGACAACCTGTGAAAATTGCGAACGCGAGATCCAGGCGGAACAATTCCTCTGGCGCAAAGGAGAGGATGTGCCGTATGCACGCGTGTATCATTGCCCACATTGCGAAGACACAGGCGAACGCGTGGCTACGCAAGCAGATATTGACCGAGCAAAAAAGATCGCTGCGACGGATGGCTTGCACCGCTCACGCGCTTTTGAACGCGTTGCAACACTCCACGACGAAGACCGCATCTACGCCGAGGAAGCCATCGCACATTACTTGCCGCGTCCCCTATATTTCCTCACAACAGTTACCAATCGTCTCGATGGCTTGAGGCTGACTCCCGAACGAAAACGTGCCTTAAGTGCCATGATCCTGCTCGCCTGTGACGCAGGCAACACACTGTGGGGACATTCATCCGAAAGACCGCGACCGAAACAACTCAACGTTCCCAGCGCTTTCCGCGAATTCAATTTATGGATGATGCTTGAGCGTGGATTAAGTCTCTGGGCAGAGACAGGTTCCGGCGTCCCGGTGGAGGCGTGGCCCAGGAAGATTCCAGAGAGCGGCGGCATCTGCATCTACGAAGGTCGTCTCAAGGAGTTGGCACACGAAGTCAAAAAGGAGATCCCCATCGCGGCGGTCATCGGTTCAGTGCCGCGCCCGAACCAGGCGTTCTGGACTTTGTCCGCGTTGTGGGCAGGATGGCTGTGGGGGCGTGAGGCAGTGGAACCGTTCAAGGTCGCGCTGCGTCGTAGACGATATGACTGGGCATGGAACGCCACCGCCCTGCACGCGGCATTCTCGCACTTGTTCGAACTTCTCCCGCTGGGCACGCGCTTCTTTGGATTACTACCTGAGTCTGAGCCGTCGTTTTTGACATCGGCGTTGACCGCTGTCAGCGCAGCCGGTTTTGATCTGACATCGGTTGCCCTGCGCACGGAGCATGACCCGATACAACTGATGTGGACACGCGGAGAGGCTTTAAAGCGCGAAGTGAATGACCCCGATGTGGATGCCGTACGCGAAGCCATGCAGGCGCATTTGATTGAACGAGGCGAGCCTGCCAGTTATCTCCACGTCCACGCGGCGGGGTTGATCGCACTGGTGGAAACACATGCTTTGAAGAAAAGGGAGATTGAATTTGACGAAGCAATGCGGAGGACACAGGCAGTGATACAAGATGCATTGTCGGAGGATGAACGCTTTGTCCATTACTCGAGCGGAGAAAGTGTGGATACAGGGTTGTGGGGATTGGCTTTCCGCCCTGAGCGTCCTTCGTTTGCGGCGCCAACGAACGGCGCATCCGCTCAGGACGATAGTTTGTCTGACCGCATCGAAGTTGCCCTTGTCACGTTCCTGCAAAAGAATCCGGATAGCATTTATCTCGAGATCGAGAATGACCTGTATCCGCGTTTTCCGGGTTTGCTGACGCCGTCCAAAGGTATGATTTACTCGGTGCTCAATTCATACGCAGAAAAGAACGGCGCCAAATGGAAGTTACGCCCTGAAGATGTCGCCAGCGCGCGGCGGGCAGAGTGGAACACGATCACAGCCATGCTGGAGGCTGTAGGCACACGGTTGAAGTACACCACGCGAAAACAGGATAAGTATTATCTTTGGGAAGATACCGGCATCGCCGAACGCGCCTTTTATATCCTTGCATCGGCGCTTGTTGGGCGCGCAATGAAAGAGATGCCGTATCCGCCGGAGCAGACGATCATTGTCATCCCCGGCGGACGGGCAGGGTTGATCCAATACAAGGTACAGCGCGATCCATCGCTGGCGGCGCGCTTGAAGAACTATCGGCTTGTGAAATATCGTTTACTGCGGACCTTGTTCGAGGTCCCGGTGTTGACGCGTGAAACATTCGAAGAGCAGGTCGTCAGTGATCCTTTGGAGAAGTCCAAATCACAGATGATGATGTTTTAGCGAGTTGAACCCAACCATGGGGGATGGAGCTAACATGATGAATAAAGGAGGTTCCGATGTTCAAGAAACTGTCGATCGTCACCCTGCTGATGGCACTCGTGCTTTCCGCCTGTGGGAGTCAGACTCCCGCTGAAACCGCCGCGCCCGCACCCACGGAAACCCAACCTCCCCCCGCAACCAACACACCGGAAGAGCAGATACCCATCACTGGTCCCACCGAAAACCTGGAGATACCCACAGAAACACCGGCAGCGACTGCCACACCCCCGAGACCCGCCAATGAAGCCGGTTGCACCAATAAAGCCATGTTCGTTGCCGATGTGACCGTTCCTGATAACACTGTTATCAATGCAGGTGAAAGATTCACCAAGACCTGGCGTGTGAGCAACGCCGGCACGTGTGTCTGGGCATGGGACTACGCCCTCGCCTACTACTCCGAAAACCGCCTGGGCGTACTGGGAGATGTACCGCTCGATATCACCTACCCCGGTCAGACCCTCGACATTTCTGTGGAGCTCGCCGCGCCAGCCAGTCCAGGCACATATCGAAGCAACTTTGTCATTAAGAACCCTGAGGGGTTGATCATGCAGGTGGATAACGACTCACGCCTGTGGCTCATCATCAAAGTGGAGAACAGTGCGCCTACCGCAGCTACCGTTCCAACAACGAACGCAGCGCCCACCAGCACAAGCGGCAGCACTTCAAGCAGTTCAAGCTCGGGCGGTATCAATTGCGCGTTTTCCACTGACGTCATCCGGCTAACCGATACCATCAAAGCTCTCAACGCCTATCGCGCACAGAACGGTCTGCCCGATTACACGGTAAACACACTGCTGGTACGCGCCGCCCAAAGACATGCCAATGATATGGCGTGCAATAACCTCTTTGTGCATACCGGCTCAGATGGCTCCACACCCGAAACACGCGTGGCAGCAACCGGCTACATTGCATCCAACGTGACCGAAAATGTGTACGGCAGTTATCCTCCACTGGACAGTGCAGACATCGTCAGTGTGTGGGCAACCGACACCACCGACCCAAATCACAACAAGAACCTTTTGAGCACCACCTACACTGAGATCGGCGTGGGTTATTCCTTCTTCAACAGCTATGGATATTACGTGATCGTCTTTGCCAAACCGTAGCACATCCGCCCTGAGCAGAGCCGCCGCGTGCTGGCGGCATAGTCGAAGAGCTAGTATGCTTTATACTCACGCTTCTACTACGTGCATCATCATTCAGCACTCCGCCACCCTTCGGGCACGATGTCAGCGCGGTAGAATCATCTCATGAAAAGAATCTGGATTTCCCTCCTGCTCATTTTGACATTAACCTCATGTGTGAAGGTTTCCTCGGACACGGTGACATCCACACCGCGCCCGCCTCTTTTTGTGACCTCTACCCTGCCGCCGACCAAACAAGCCTTATCCGTGCCGACGCGTGTTCCACCCACCTCCACACCCGACGCTTCCACCACAGGGACAGCCATCGCCACCTCCCTCGTCAACTGCAGGGACAGCGCCATCCTCGTCGAAGATGTGACCTATCCCGATAATGCGATTGTCAACGCGGGAGGAACTTTTACAAAAACATGGCAACTGCAAAACGTCGGCAACTGCACATGGACAGATTACACCGTTGCATTCGTAGATGGCGAAAGGATGAGTTCTCCAGATGCAGTTCCCGTGTCAGAGACAGAAAAAGGCAAGCCCGTGGATGTTTCCGTTGAACTGACCGCGCCTTCCGCCGATGGTACCTATCGCGGCAACTTCGAATTGCGCGATGCAAACAACAAACCCGTTCAGATCGGTTCGGAATCCATTTTTTGGGTGCAGATCGTTGTGGGCAAGGGAGGCGTTCCCAATGCATCAGGCACGCCGGTCGTTTCACAAGTTGGCAATTGCAGCTACACAACAAACGATGGCTACGTCCAAACCTTGATCCAGCTCATCAATCAAACCCGTGCGGACGTGGGTCGCGGTGCGCTGGCAGTCAACCAGCAGTTGATGAATGCCGCACAGGGTCACAGCCTGGATATGGCTTGCAACGACTTCCTCGAACACAGCGGCTCCGACGGCACATGGGTCGGTGACAGGCTGGTCAACGCTGGGTATCCCAACTCGTATTACCTCGAAGTCATCGCAATCGGGCTTCCACAGGATGCAATGAACCAATGGCGCGATGATCCGATCCACTGGGACGCGATCATCAATTCCCGCGTCACTGAGATCGGCGTGGGCTATGTGTATTCGAAGTTCAGCTCGTACGGAGGTTACTGGACGGTGGACATGGGAGGGCCGTAAGTTTTACGATCCTGTCCCTGAATAATGTTTCAACCCGAACAACCAGAGACGATAACCAATGAACATCAGGATCGCCGCAACAACGGGACCGTACCACACAAGGTATCCGAAATCGCGATCCATGATGTAACTGGCAGGGTAAAAGGATGCAAAGCCATACGGGATGAACCATGTCAACAGGATGGAGATGGCTTTGGGGTAGATCGTGAGCGGGTATTGGGCAAACAGGTGGTTGTCGAAGACGAGGCGGGTGATCGGGACCGAGTCCACGATCCAAAAGGCAGCAACACAAGTAATGAGGTTTAGGGCGATGAAGATGAATCCGCCACTCAGCACACCGATGAACAACACCAACAGTTTGGAGGGTGTCCAGTCAATACCAAGGTCTACGGATGATTTGATGACAAGCGCAACACCGACAAGGAAGTTGCCAACACCGTCCTGGCAGAAGCGGTCGGCAAGCAGATGGAATAAAGGATCGATCGGACGGACGAGGAAACGCTCAAACCCTCCCGAACGGATATAGACCCGCCCCACCGTCCACAGATTGTCGGCAAACATGTGATTAATGGACTTCGCCAATGTGACGAGTCCATATACAAGCAAAACCTCATCATAGCTCCAGCCATTGAGGCTCGGAACTTGTCGCATCACCACCCAAACGGCGGCGATGCTCGATCCCTGCCAGACGATGGTGGAGGCCGCACCAAGGACAAAACTTGCGCGGTATTCCATCAACACCTTGAGGCGCTGGATGAGAAAATGCCAGTAGAGGTTGAGGTATCGAGTCATATTAATATTCTCATGTCATGCGGAGCCGCAAAGCGGTAAAGCATCTCTACCACTGCGATGAGACTCTCACCTGCACTTGCGTGCGGTGCAAGTGTCGCTTCGCTCAGAGTGACATAACAATCATCCTCCTTGCACCGTAATCTTTCTCACCGCAACACGGAAGAACAAAGTGGAAACGATCCACAAGCCGAGTATCCACAGAATTTGAACGAACCAGGCGCGCGGCGCGTCACTCAGCGGTGTAATGCCAGTCAACAAGCCGATAGGCACTGCCAATGCCTGCGCAAAGGGAATGCTTAATACAATGGTTCGCAACCAGATCGGCATCATCACCAAAGGTACCAGCGCGCCGCTGAGGAAAAAGTTCATGCCTTCGATGAGCACACCCAATCCCCAGATCTCGGTGGTATAAAAAGTAAAACATCCAAGAAACCAATTGAAATAGAACATCACGGTAAAACCCAGCAGTGCTGAAACAAGAAATGCCAGCCATGTGAGCAGGTCGGTGGGAAGTCTTAAACCAAACAGGAGAATGGCAACAAGAAGCATTGGCAGGTTCCATACAAGCCGCGTGATAAGCCCGGCAAGCATTTGCACATAGTACATCATCTGAAAATTCACCGGACGGAGAAGATGATGGATCATCACTCCTTCGCGCAGGTGAGTACCAAATTCCCAAACCAGATCATTGCTGGTGAGCGGCATAAAAATAAAGGCAAGCAGAATATAACGAATGGTCTGGTCTTCAGCCAAACCGGAGATCGTGGCAGCATCCGCATAGATGGCACGCCAGAAAAAGACCAGGATCGCCATGCTGATGACGTTCATCACCAGTCCCGCCCAAAACCAGATGACATACGCCATGAACAGTTTGGGGATCATCCCAAACAGCGCACCATAGACCGACAAATGACGCCGACCGGCCTGGATCATCGCGACTCCCGCTCCAATGCGCCATTATAGATCTGCTTGACAATGTCGCTCAGGTCAGGCTCGGACAACGAGAAATCCGTGACTTCAATCTGGTTCATGACCGTACTGGCAATTTTGCTGGCAGTACTGAGCGTCCGGTCAAACCGGACCTGAACCTTGCGTTCGTCAACTGACAGGATTTCCGCCCCTGACGGCAAGTTAAGCGAATTCGTTTTTTCCAGCGTATCAAAGGTAATCTCGCGGTATTTTCCGAATCTCTGTTTGATCGTCTCGATGGGACCGTCATAGATGATGCGCCCGTCATCGATGATGATGACGCGCTTGCACAATTCCTCGATATCCCCGAGATCATGAGTGGTCAGGATGACCGTCATGCCTTTGGCGATGCACTGCGATTTGATAAAGTCACGGATGCGTTCCTTCACAAGCAAATCCAGTCCGATGGTTGGCTCATCCAGATAAACCACCTTCGGCTCGTGGATCAACGCGGCGGCAAGTTCCGAACGCATTTTTTGTCCCAGTGACATATTGCGGACCGGCACCTTTAACAACTCATCCAATTCGAGCGTTTCGGAGAACTGGTTCAACATCAACCTGTATTTGACCGGGTGCACGCTATAAATTTTCGCGATCAAGTTCAATGACTCAATCAATGCCAAATCCCACCACAACTGTGTGCGCTGACCAAAGACCACACCGATGTCCCGTGCGTTTTCCACACGCTGTTTGTGCGGGTCACGTCCCAACACCTTGACATTCCCTCCCGAGGGCATCAGCACTCCGGTCAGCATCTTGATCGTGGTGGACTTGCCCGCGCCGTTCACGCCGATATACCCGACGATCTCGCCCGCATCCACTTTAAAGCTGATCCGGTCCACTGCTGTTTTACTCTCAAATCGTGGATTAAATAGTCCCCGCACCGCGCCGCTGAAGCCCGGCTCCTTTTTGGGGATCTGGAACACTTTGCTAAGTTGTTTTACATCTATGACCTGCATACTATTATTTTCCATCCAATCACACGCAATTCACAGAAAACACATTTCAACCAGGGATTTTCATCCCCACACCTCAAGCTCGATACAGAACCTTGTCCCAATCGAGCATGTCCTTCAAATTTTCTTCAGGCACCTTCCCTTCGGGGATGAAACCAATAAAGGAACGGTTGTAGGTATCCTCCTCCCCATCAGACAGGAGACTGCTCAAACTATGTTTGAATACACCGATGGAGGAAAGACGCGGATCATCGCTGGGAAGGGCAGTTTCAAAGGTGAGCACGATCTTTCCTTCAGCAGTATCCGCCATTTCCACAACAGTGGCCTCATGTATCCACCTTAGCCATTCCTCTTCCTTGATCCTTGCCTTCTCTGCGGTCAGAATCGTTCGCACGCGCCTGATCGGGTCGCTCATATCATACGCCCAGGGAGTTGACTCACTGGATCGGCTGGACGAGCGCCTTCCAATAATCTCTCCGGGGAGCAGACCAAAACCGCCCTTCTTCGTTGCAATGGGATGTGCCATCTGCCACGCGTTCGGTTCCTTGCGCACAAAACGAAGCCACAATATGCTGGCGCCTGTCTTGTAATCCTGTTCGCCCTCTGGTTTTACAAAATATGCGTTCGGGTTGGTCTTCTCGTTACTCTGGTACCAGGTTGGTTTTGGAGTCAAACCGCCGGGAGGTGTGTGTCCGCGCAAGTGCTGGATATGTTCGGCCACTTCATTGCACACCGCGCGTGAAACGACCAATTGATCAGAACGATCATGTTCCTCACGCCAGCCGGTCATGAATTTATTTTTCCAATCACTCATCATTTTGCGGAACTCCGCATCCCGCTCCGAAAATCCGCCGCCACTTTGTGCTTGTGATGATTTCTCCCATTCCGCATCCTTCACCTCGGTCAGGCGCAGGTCGGTTAACTTGACGATCTCCTTCCACATCCAATCGGGCAGATCGTTCTTGTAGGACATCAGCGCTTCATAGATCTCCGATGACTTCATTGTATCGATCTCATAACTGCCCTCGTCAATACGCAGGTTCACCAGTGCGTTACGTTGCCGATACGGACTGTCCATCTCAAGCGCCTGTTTGATACGTTTCACATGCCCCGCAATGCGTTCCTTCCATTCAGGGTCAATGGCTTGCGCCAGTTTTGGTCTTTGTTGAATGGGGGCGGCAGGCGTGGTATTCGAGGGCTCATAACATTCCAGTTTTTCACGACAGAGCGCCTCCACCCCATCCTCATCGATGCTCTTCATGTCCTTTTCAATTTCCGTGGCGTGCAGGTTTGCCAACAGGTCCTTGGGGTCTGCCCAGGAACCATGCGCACTGGCATAACGCATTCCCGAAAAATGAATGACCATATATGGAAGCCACATGGGATAACGCCCCGGTTTTGCCTTGAACTCTTTAACGATCAATTCCAAAAGTTGGTAATGGTCCAGATCGGCGAGCGACGTTTTATATCCATCCATCTTTTCCCGCACGATGTCCCTGGCCGTCACCGGCTTGGAAGGATCAGGGACATATTCCGAAAGCCGCTTTTCTTCTGTGACGATCAGGATGTCTTCATACGAATCGATCTGGCTCTGCAAAGCCTTCGCTTCATCCTTAAGCCTTGAGAGGATTCCGTTTACTGACGCCAATTCCTGTTCCCTGGCTTGGGTCAGCTTCGTAATCTCCTCTTTTGACTTTGTGGAATATTCAAACGCCGCCTGAAAATCCGTCAGTTTTTGCAATTCATCCTCCACCGCCTTCAAACTGACATCGCGCAGGTTATTAAGCAGGGTCTCGCGTTCTTCTTTGAACCTCCAGGTCGGTCCCATGTTGCGGAGGTCGGTTTCGTGTTTGAGGATCTCTTTTTGAAGGGTCCTCTGATATTGTTCCAAATTGTAGAGTGTGGTTTTGATAACATTCAATCGGGTCGAATCTGACCTGGAGTAACCAAGCTGGCCTTTCAAGTCCTTGTGAAATTTATTGATCGTATCCACCAGGGTTTGACTCGCCTGTGCGAATTTGTTGCGGAGTTGCAGAGATACATCAGCGTTGGAAAAGTATGTTTCAACAGAGGCAAGCTGCGGCGGGGATTTGAGGCGTGCCAATTCGTTCGATGTTTTCTTTTGAAGCGCATCCTGCTTCTCGATCTGGGGCTTTAGCAGATCCAGTTTTGCACTGGCATCCTTGACAGTCTTTTCCGCATCCTGGACCGATTTTGCAATTTCCTGTTTTCGCTTTTCGACCTTGCTCAATATGGAGACAAAAGCATATAAACGGTTGAGTTCCTCATCGATCATCACGAAGGCATGGTTCTGCATCTTTATCAGTTCCTGCTCCTCCTTTGCCGCATTCGGATGTGGAGGCACCTGGCTCTTCATAACAGTTACCCGCCGCTGTTTCGAGGCAATCTTCTTTAAATAATCTTTTCGAAATTGCTGCCAGAAAATTACCTGTTGGGATACAAAATATGTTTCGCGGCGCGGATCGGTCAGTTTGGGAAGATAGGTGTGAAAATTTTTATGGAAGGCACGAATGGAGTTAAGCACATCTTCATCCACCGAGCCGAATTTTTTCATGTAGTCCGCGCGGACGTCTTCGTTCATAAAATAATTCTTAAGATCGAAATAGGATCGCGTGGCTTTTTCGACGGCGAGCTTCTTCTGCGCGTGATAGGCATTGATCTCGCCCTTGATATCCTTATCCTTGTATTCCGCCCATAGTTCGATCTCCTTGTAATACACAAGGAAATCGCGCAGTTTCATTTCGCGCAATGGATAAATGGTCTTTCGTAAAATGTCGTTCTGCCACTGGAAATATATGGTTTGTTCAGGCATTCCTTGGTCCTCGATGGTACGCTGTTCAGTAGAGTGTGATTTGATTGTATCCAATTCACATCAACCAGGCAATGAAACAAATCGATTTACCGGATCGATTCGTAATCTGCACAACCAATGAGATCTGTTACATCCAGGCTGCCTAAAGAACATGTAAAGTTTTATACAAACTACGTGTGCTATACTACCTTCATCTCACCCTTTTTGGGAGCCCAACGTGGATAAGACTACCCTTGAAATCCCAACAGAATTATTGCAGGCGGCAAAGATCACACCTGAGGAAGCTAGAACGGAACTGGCGATCCGTCTATACCAGTTGCACAAACTGAATGACAAACAGGCTGGCGAACTGGCAGGTGATCCGAAGGTCATCGAATCTCTGGTATGGAGCAATGCCGAAACTGGTCACTTCGATCTGGATGATTTTCTCTCATGGGCATCGCACGATTTGAAAACACCGCTCAATTCCGTCATCGGTTTTACCAAGGTGGTGCTTAAAGGTATCGATGGTCCCGTCAATGAAACGCAGGAAACCGACCTCTCCACCGCCTTCACTGCCGGTCAACGGATGCTGGCGCTGATCAGTTATCTTGTGGAGATCGCACGCCTGAATAACGGCCACATCAAGCTTTCGCGCGAAGATGCCAATATTGAAGAGCTCATTACCGAAACCATGAACCGCTGGAAGATACAGAACACAACCAAACCACTTTCGATTGAAACTAGTTTCGGCAATCCAGTTTTCAACTTTGACAAAGCCCATATGCGGCAGATCATCTCCCATATGCTCAGTTTCGCCTCTGTCCGCGTAACCGAGGGAACTGTTTTACTTTCAGCAAGCGACTCGGACAATGCCTTGAAAATCCGCGTGCAGAGCAGCGGCAAGAAACCTATTGACAAATCCGAAATGGATTCGGCAATGTTGGTTTTCATTATTGCTTCGCTGGTCAAATTGCACGGCGGACAAATGGATCACCCACAAGAAACAGAAGACGGATTGTTGCTAAAATTTTCTTTGCCAAGATGAAATTTGAAAAGCCCCTGATGTTCTCCCAAGCTTCAGGGTTTTTTTTATTGGCGAATATTCGCCACAAAGTGTGTTTTTATTGCCAGACGACCGGACCGGTCTTGCGATAGTTGCCAGCCAGTGCTTCCAGATCCAACACATTGATGATGCCGTCGTTGTTCAAGTCTGCCACAGAGGGTTGGGTGGCGTTGTAGTTCATGCCGATGGATAGGGCATCGAACTGGTCAATGATGCCATTCCCGTCAATATCACCTGCGGGAAGGTTGATGGTGGTCAGCGTTGTGGTCGTACCGCCTGTAAGGGTGACAGAGGCTTGGGCGTTGAGGAAGCCATTTGCAGAGGCAACAGCTGTATAGGTCCCGGCAGGAGCCGTGAGGGTGAAGGTCCCATCGAGGTTGGTGGATGTGGACCCAGCCAGGACTTCATCCACATCAAACAGGTCAATGGTCACAGGCTTGCTGGCGATCACAATCCCGGCAATTGTTCCGTCCGGGACGGATGCCAGCCATTCATAGGTTGAAGCAATCTGCCCAAAGACAGCCGTTTCAGCAGCGTAATCAAAGACGGGCGGCGGTGTCGGGAAATTATATGGGTTGAGCGAGTGCAGGATAAAGTCCAGACTCACGCAGGTGTTGTCCTTGGGTGTTGAGTAGCCAACCCATTGATAGATATTTCCCGCCCCGGCGTCCCCGCCAGTTTGTTTCAGGAAGGTGATACCGTTCAAAACGACGGTTTCAGATGTCTCAACCATAGACTGGTTTGCTAACGGGCTCTGGCAGGGATTGGTATTTTCAACCACGACCATTTCAAGGTATTTCTCACGAAGATTTGTACCCTGCATGAAAGGCAGGTCGATGCGTGTGAAGGTATCGTCACCACCGCTGGTAATCGTTCCCTGAGGCGGGTATTGGAAGAGGAAACCATACGTCTGGTTCGTAAAGATCAACCAATCGCCCGTTTGAGAAGTGGGTGTGGGAGTGAACGAGGGTGTCGGTGAAGGTGTATCAGTCATTGTGGGTGTGACCGTGGGAGTCGGCGCGACTCCAACGACGGTCAAGACCGTGCCTATGTGCTCTATCGCCAAGAGTTGATTGTTGCCAGATGAGACTCGAGCTGTACACTCAAGCGGCGTTTGCCCCGCCTGCAAACCTCTTGCGTTGAATGTGAAGGCTGTGCCGCTGGTTGTGGCTTTATCGCCATGACTGCCCGCGATGGCAACGATGAAACTCCCGTTTTGTGGACCATTGATCGCGATAGCCGGATCCGTGCCAAAGAGACTGGCAACAGAGATATTGCTCACTTCAAGCAGGCTGGCATCATACGGACAGGTGATCTCAACACTGGTATACCCTTCCGCAGGTACGTTGTTCAAGCGGACGGTGACCAATGCGTTCCCGCCAACCGCTATGCTCGATGGTTCTGCGCTTGTGGAAATATACGGACCTGTCGGTGTGGGGGTAATGGGAGGAGCATCCATCAGGTTCATGAGAGGCTTGTATAACCCCACGGTTGTGCCATTTTTTGTGAAGGTTGTGAAGTTGTAGTACCAGTTGTAATTGATCGTCCAGCCCGCGAGCGTTGCACCGATCAAGGTGGGGCGAAGCATGAAATGCAAATGCGGGATGTTGATTTCCTGACTGCCGGGACAAAACTGGTTTCGTATGCCATCCGCGATAATGCCCAGACGCTGGTTGCGGGCGACAACGTCGCCCGTTTTTACTTGAACATTCGCAAGAAAATAGTAATGCGTGGACCAACCGTTGCCGTGATCGATGACAACGTAGCAACTCGACATATCGGTCACTGTTCCCGCCCCGGCGGCGGCCACCCAGTACTTGGAAGTGTCCTCCCCCTTGAACATGTTTACTTTCGGGGCAAAGTCGATGGCGCCGCCAACCGAGTAGTTATGGGAACTGGTTTTGGGGCGTTTGGAGGTGTTGTCTATTCCATCGATGGCAACCCAGGCAGTGCCCAAATCCCAGGGGAGTTGGAACATATCCGGCGGCGGGGCGGCGGAAACTGTCAATGCAAGCACCGCTCCCATAGGCACTAACGAGATTATTAAGACAAACAGAATAGCCCGGGTTATCTTTTTAGGTTTCATTGTCTGCATCCTTGATCGAACATACGATCATTTAAAGGGCTACGCTACATCTTTTGTACAACTTTATTGATACCAAATCCGAGCGCACCTATCAGGAGAACCGTTACAACAGCGATCAGCCACATGGGAATACCAGCACCTGAGGATGTCGCAGGTGACGGGTCCAGAGGCAGAGGCGTTCCCGAGAACGCCGGCTGGGATGTGTCGCCTTTTGCGCTGTCAATGAAGAGGGGGATGTTGCTTTCGCCAAGTTTCACACCGGGGAGCGGCGCGGCAAACCCGGAGGCATCGCGGATGGCAAGCGCGGCGCTTTCCAACACAAGATTGGTCTGGCAGCCACCGAGCGTTTCAAAGCGAACCTCCGCCAGGACCCCATTGGCAGTTTGCGGTGTGGTGCTGGCAAAGGACGCATCCACCAGACCGGTGGTCTGCGGCAAGCCCAGTCCGTTCATGCCCGAAATGGGACTGGCTGCATTAATGGGTTTAAGACAAGCCGGGTCGTAACGGATCTGGAACGTGAACCCCTGGATAGGCGTGACCGAAGCAGCGTTTACCAACACGATCACCGTTTCACCGGTCTTGAAAGATGTAACGCCTGCCGTCAGCCAGATGGACTCGGAAGTTTGAGCTTGTGCAGTAAAAACAAAAGAAAAGGAAAGAATAATTGCAAGAATGATCGCAGTAATGGATCTCATTGAATAGTCCCGTGTGGACAGGGACGCACGGGTTGCGTGCGTCCCTGCGTAGTGTTGTAACGTACTTTTTCTACTACCAGTCGATTGGACCGGTCAGGCGATAGTTGGCGGCGAGTAATTCAAGGTCGAGCACGTTGATGACACCGTCGTTGTTGAGGTCTGCAGCTTCGGGGGTCGCTCCGTTGTAGCTCATACCGATGGTCATGGCATCGAACTGGTCAATGATATCGTTGCCGTCAATGTCACCAGCGAGCAGGGTCACATCAGGCATAGTGGCGGTTTCACCCGCGGTCACTACGGCAGAGCCTTCCGCGCCGAGGAAGCCACTGGCTGAGGCAACAACCTTATAGGTCCCGGCGGGAGCCGTAAGGCTGAAAGTGCTATCTTCGGCGGCGGCGGTCGTCGCGACAAGGGCATCGGTCTCATCGTACAGTTCGACAGTCACTGCCTTGCCTGCAAATACCTGTCCGGTGAGGGTTCCATCCTCAACCACAACCTCATCAGTGATGGTCAGGGCGGCGGAAGTGGAAGCGACATCGGTAAGAACATTATCACCCTTGGAAACACGGGCAGCACATGAGATCACAGCCTCACCAGCCATCAGACCTTTTGCATTAAAGGTGAATGCAGCACCATCAGCCATGGCTCTGTTGCCATGGCTGCCGGCAACCGCGACAATGAAACTGCCGCTTGCAGGACCATTGAGCGCTGTTGCTGAATCGGCGCCGAACAAGCCAGCTACAACGATATTGCTCACTTCAACCAGGCTCATATCATAGGTACAGGTGAACTCGGCGCTGGTATAGCCTTCAGCAGGGATGTTATCCAGGCTGACGCTCACAACTGCGCTCTCACCGACCAATATGCCCGTCGGTTCCACGGAGGTGGTGGAGGATGGATCGGTGGTCGGCGGCGGTTCGACAATGTCCTCGCGCCGAATGGTAAAGCTGTAGAAGCCGCTTCCGGCCTCAGGCTGGACCTGGACTAAGTAGCTGCCGGCTGGTTGGGAGCTTGTAAGAGTGCCTGCCCCGCTGGCAAGCTCAGTACCAGCAGAATCTTTCAGAATGACCCAGGTGGTCAATCCTTCCGCGTTTGGCGCGGCGGTTATAGTGAAATCCTCAGCCGCTGTGAACATGATGGGCCACTGCTCATAACGAGTAGCATCGACATAGCCGGTGTAGGTCGCATCCCAATAGGTGAGATCGCGCACGACCACAACAGCCACCTCTTCTGCCTGTACCTGCTGGTAACTTCCCATAACACCAAACAACATCACAGCCACAACGAGGACTTGGAACAAGGTCTTGAATTTTGTCATCATTTTCTCCTTAAATAGATTTCAAGATTACTAAATCGTGTTTACATTTTATGACCATAACGCATCCCGCACCGTTACATTAGAGTTGCCGGGATGTTGCAAATTGATTGCGAAAACAATTCTCAAAATGCAGTACTCAAGTAAGGTAGGTAGAGAATCAAAAGTTGATGTGTGAAGGCATGTTTTCATGGTTTCATTTTATGAACATCAAAGTGAGTAAGCGGGCTGGGATGGCTGTAGCAAAGCCGCTTGACAAAGCACGCATGTCATGCTGTGGGGCGGTTGTTGCCCCGAAGCACACCGTACTTGCACTCGGTGCAAGGGTCGCGGAAAAATGTTTCCTCAGGGGGACATTGCAGGATGAAACACTAAGCCCCTGAAAGTCTTTCGACTCTCAGGGGCTTAGGATTACTGAAAACTGATCACTGGCATTTAGACGACGATACTTACCAACTTCTTGTTTGCCACGATCACCTTCCGCGGCTCCCTGCCTTCCAGATATTTCTGGACGGTTTCAGATGCCAGTGCCGCGGCTTTGATCTCTTCCTCACTCGCTTCCGCCGGGACCGTAACCCTGTCACGCACTTTGCCATTGATCTGTACTGGCAGTTCGATCTCATCTTCCTTTGCAGCTGCTTCATCGAATTTGGGCCACGACTGTTGATGGATCGAGTAGGACTTGCCCAGGTGATTCGTCCACAGTTCTTCGGCAATGTGTGGAGCGACAGGCGCCAGCATCTTCAAATAGATCTTCTGTGCTTCGTTCCATGCAGGGGAGCCAACCGCGCCAGCCTCGCGCGCCTTGTACATTTCGTTCATCAACTCCATCAGGGAGGAGATGATCGTGTTGAATTCGAAGTTCTCGAAGTCATGAGTCACCTTGCGCAGGGTCTGGTGAACGCGTCGGCGCAACTGACGTCCATCGTAGGCTGAGGCAGCTTTCGGCGGGGTTGGATCCGTGAACAGGGTCCACGTACGGCGAATCCAGCGGGCAGACCCTTCGATGCCCTGCGAGTCCCATGGCGCGCCCATTTCCCAACGCGCGAAGAACATCAAGTAGGCACGCACGGTATCCGCACCGTAACGATTTACCAGCACATCCGGCGCAACGACATTGCCCCGGCTTTTCGACATCTTTTCGTTATCTTCACCCAGCACCATGCCCTGATTGCGCAACTGCGTCATGGGTTCATTGCCTTCAGTGATGCCTGCATCGCGCAACGCCTTGTGGAAAAAGCGCGTGTACAGCAGGTGCATGGTGG
>CAYTDB010000089.1:0-20184 GCA_964436455.1 uncultured Anaerolinea sp.
TGTGGCTCTTTCGTGAACTACTGATACTACAATAAAGGGATTTGGAAGGATTGAGATTTGGAGATTATCAATATTTTCCAATCAAAATATTCCTGGATCATGTTGCCTCATATTTTGACTCAATAGTGTGTTACACTAATACAGGCATTTCATAAACAATGTGTTTATCAATTGGGGGTAATGGAGGGTGTTCCATAGGGAACATCCATTTCTATCCAAGCCCATTTGCGAATTAACAGTTCGGTTAGCAGTAAAGGAAACAATATGAATAAGAGAGAAACGGTACAAGCCCTCGTGGACGCTGTCCAGAAGGGTGATTTCGAGAGTGTGAAGTCCATGCTTGCGGATGATTTTCAATTTAGCGGTTCCATCCCTGAGCCGATCAATAAGGAAGCCTGGCTTGAAATGAGCGCCAGCTTGAAGACCGCCTTCCCGGATCTTGACTATCACTTCAGGGTTATTGGAGCGGAAGGAAATGTTGTCAAATCCACATCACAATTGACCGGCACCCAAAAAGGGTCGTTTAACCTGACAAATATGAACATGGGCGTGATCCCTGCCACGAATAAAAACTTCTCCACAAAATCTGAAAAAGTAAAGATTACTGTGAAAGATGACATGATCACTTTATGGGCAGTGGAGCCCAATGATGGCGCAGGCTTGATGGAGATCCTCAAGCAACTTGAAGTTGAAGTGCCAACAGCGTAGGTGTTTTCAACGTTCGGATTGTTTACAGCACGTAACAACTGCAATGAAATAACTGGAGTAGTGCGGTATTTTCGCCGCTGACCCTGTTATAGGGTTGGCGGCGTTTCTTATGCCAGTATAAAAATACTGGAGAAAGCGAAGATAAAAAATGGAAGCCAAGGTATATGTAGGGAATCTATCCAAATCAACAACACAGGATGCATTGAGCGCTTTGTTTGCACAAGCCGGGGAAGTCACCTCGGCGGAAGTGATCAAGGACCGTAAGAGCGGTGAGTCGAAGGGATTTGCGTTCGTCACCATGAGCGCACAAAGCGAAGCAGACAAGGCAGTCAGTATGTTCGACTCGTATTCGTTAAGTGATCATACATTGAAGGTAAGTCTGGCTAAACCAAGGGAACAGCGTGGTACAACAATCCCGCACATCGAGCCGTGATCGTCTGACGGACAGTGAGATGAGAAAAGGGTTGAATGTTCAATCTAACGATCAACACCATGATCGAGGCGCCGATCGAGCGTGTTTTTAATTACATGAGCACGCCAGAAAATGATTTTCAATGGCAATATGGGATCTTGGCAACAGCCACCATACCGAATCGACATAACGGAATGGGCATCTATTTTCGAAGCATTGGGCATTTGATGGGACGCAGGAATCTGGGCACCTATGAGGTAATGGAATCCAGCTCAAATATGAAATACAGGTTTAAGTCCATTACCGGTCCCTTGCATTCGCAGACCACCTACACTTTCAAGAAGGTTGGCGATGACACAAGGGTCAATATATCCATACGGGTCGGCGCAGTGAATTTCTTCCGCATGAACGAGCGAATTCTGGGAAGAATGATGAAAAAGCAACTGAGGGAGAATCTGGCAGTGCTCAAGGAGCTTCTCGAAGTGGAACAGTTTCCAACTACTTTTAAGTCGAACCCGCTTGTCATTTAGCAAACAGATCAATCAAAGAAAGAAATCAGCTTTTTTGCTGACAAAGGCTGTCTCATTGCGCCCTCTCTTTATGCCGGCGAAGAGAGGGTTATGAAACAACAACGCATCTGGAAGGAAAAGTTTTATGGAAAGACCCGCTCATTCGATTATTAAACGCGTTGCCTTCATCGGCAATTATCTGCCACGTCAATGTGGCATCGCTACATTTACCACGGACCTGTGTGAGACCATCGCTGGTGAATTCAGGGGCACTGCCTGCATCGCCCTGCCAGTGAACGATACGGAAACAGGCTACGAGTATCCGCCGCGTGTGCGATTCGAGTTAACCGAGAAGGATATTGAGTCTTATCGCCGCGCTGCTGATTTTCTGAACATCAACAACGTGGATATGGTCTCTTTGCAACATGAATATGGCATCTTTGGAGGGAAGGCCGGGAATTATATCCTTGCACTCTTGCGAGAATTGCGCATGCCTGTTGTCACAACATTACATACGGTCTTGCGGGACCCCAATCCCGATCAGCATCGGGTGCTCAAAGAAATCGTTTCCCTGTCAGACCGGGTGGTTGTCATGAGCGAACGAGGTGTGGAATTTCTGCGAGATGTTTATCACGTACCCGCTGAGAAGATTGACCTGATCCCGCATGGCATTCCTGATATCCCCTTTGTTGACCCGAGTTTTCACAAAGATCTGTTTGGGGTTGAGGGAAAAAGTGTTCTGTTAAGTTTTGGTTTGCTTTCGGCAAACAAGGGAATTGAGAATGTTATTAATGCCCTACCCGCCATTTTGGCTAAATGTCCGAACGTGGTGTATGTCATTGTCGGCGCAACACATCCCCACGTTATACAGAATGAGGGTGAAAGTTATCGGCTGTCTCTACAGTGGCTGGCTCGCGAAAATGGAGTGGAAGGCAATGTGATCTTCTATAACCGTTTCGTCAGCCCGGAGGAACTTGTCCAGTTCATCAGCGCGGCGGATATATACATTACTCCTTATCTTGACGCAGCACAGATCACATCCGGAACCCTGGCTTATACGGTTGGAGCGGGTAAGGCGGTCATCTCCACCCCATACTGGTACGCAGAAGAGATGCTGGCGGATGACCGCGGCGCATTGGTGCCATTCAGCGATCCGCAGGCTCTGGCTGAGCAGGTGATCGATTTGCTTGGTAATGAGTCAAAGCGCCATGCCATGCGCAAGCGCGCCTATCTGTTTGGACGGGATATGATCTGGCCGCGGGTTGCAAGCCAATATATGAAAACGTTTGAACGCGCCCGCGCCGATCACCGTTATTTTGCCGCAGCCGAGTATGCGGTCAAGCCTTTGGACAAGCGTGCTGGAGACTTACCCCCTCTCAAACTGGATCACTTGCGCCACCTCACAGATGATACCGGGGTTTTCCAACACGCCATTTTCACAATACCGAATTATCGTGAGGGATATACAACCGATGATAACGCCCGCGCATTATTGGTAAGCGCCCTGCTCGAAGAGGTGGGGAACACAGAAGCTGTTGACCTGGCAACCCGTTATCTGGCGTTTACGTGGTATGCGTTCAATACAGAGACCAGACGCTTTCGCAACTTTATGGATTATCAGCGGAACTGGCTCGAAGAGAGCGGCTCGGACGACAGCCACGGACGTGCCTTGTGGGCGCTCGGTACAGTGCTGGGACGTTCGAATACGCCGGCATTACACAATATGGCAGGGCGGATGTTTCAACAATCCTTGCTTGCAATCCTTGAAACGACTAGTCCGCGTGCCTGGGCATTTGCCCTGATCGGAATTTATGAGTATTTACAGCGTTTCGCCGGTGATAGCCGCGTCCGCCAGGTACAGAAGGAATTGGCAGAGCGACTACTAAACCTTTATCAACAAAACGACAAGGAAGGCTGGCACTGGTACGAAGATAGGTTGACCTATTGCAATGCGGCGTTGGCACATGCCATGCTGTTGTGCGGAGAATCCATACCCAATAACACGATGACAGAGGCGGGGTTGGAGTCTCTCCAGTGGCTGGCTGACCTTCAAAAGTCGGAAGAGCGAGGCGGGTATTTTGTCCCGATTGGCTCCAACGGCTTTTACTCCCAGGGTGGTGAGCGTGCGCGATTCGATCAACAACCTGTGGAAACACAGGGGATGGTCTCTGCCTGTCTGAATGCCTTTCGAATTACTGGAAAAAAAGCCTGGCACAGGGAAGCCCTTCAAGCCTTCGAATGGTTCCTCGGACGAAACGACTTGCACCTCCCGGTATACGACCCGACAACGGGTGGTTGTCGTGATGGCCTTCACCCTGATCGACCCAATGAAAATCAGGGCGCCGAATCCACACTCGCTTTTCTTCAATCATTGTTGGAATTACGATTGGCGAAAAATATCATAATTACAGATGAGGATACCAACATTGACCAATCAACCCCTGCAATTGTTTCAACGCCACAAACTCAACCCCATCCTGACAGCCGCGAACTGGCCGTATCAGGTCAATAGCGTCTTCAACCCTGGAGCCACATTACTTGCGGATGGCACCACTTTACTGTTGTGCCGTGTGGAAGATAGGCGCGGTCTCTCCCACCTTTGTGTTGCCAGGTCGGCAAATGGCGTGGATGACTGGCAGATTGATTCACCACCCACACTAATGGCCGACCCGGAACGGTTTCCCGAGGAGTACTGGGGGATAGAAGACCCGCGCATTACCTACATCCCGGAGTTGGAAAAGTATGCGATTGCATACACTGCCTATACCCGTGATGGTCCAGGTGTGGCGCTGATGCTTACACAAGATTTTCATCAGTTTGTACGGTATGGCGTCATTATGCAGCCAGAAGACAAGGATGCTGCTCTTCTGCCTCGTCGTATTGGCGGGCGATGGGCGCTGATTCATCGCCCGGTTAGTACGACTGCGGCTCATATATGGATCTCCTATTCGACCGATATGCGGGAATGGGGCAGCGCCAAAATGATATTAAAGGCGCGTTTTGGCGGCTGGTGGGATGCGAATAAAATTGGGCTCTCCCCGCCTCTGATCGAAACATCACAAGGCTGGCTGATGATCTATCATGGTGTCAAGCACAATGGAGCGGGCGTTATTTATCGATTAGGGCTTGCCCTGTTCGATCTGAATGACCCGGAACATTGCTTGAAGCGTAGTGACGAATGGGTGTTTGGTCCTGAAGAATCTTACGAGCTTCACGGAGATGTCGACAAGGTCGTCTTTCCCTGTGGTTATACCATTGCGCCTGATGGTGACACCCTTCGCATTTATTATGGTGCAGCAGATACAGCCATTGCTATGGCAACGGGAAGCGTACGAGCAATGCTTGAGTGGTTAAATTAAATGGGGGATAAGATGTTCTTGAACCATTTCTAACTCTATTTAGATCTGATCTGTCCCATAGGTATATTCGTTAAACGCCCTGATGGGATTCCACCGGGCGTTTCGCTTTATTACTGGAGAAGCACCTACGGATGCTTCTTTTCAAATACCCAATTTTGATTTCCAAAGTTTGCCAAAAGAGGGTATTGGTTACAGGAAGGTCGCGGATGCCTTTGGTATATTCTGGGCACAGACGATTACAGTAAATCCGTTTTCTGGATTGCAGATCGTCATGCATCCAACCGAGCCAGGCTATCTATGTCGGATAAGTATACACGGCGTGATTGCTGTTTCCCATGTCACTACTTGCTACGATTATCTCCCCTGGGAGTTTGCCATCTGAGTATCACAAACGACAAAGCAATAACCAGGAAATGCTACCTGTTTTATAATAAAGGCATAAAACGTTAGCTGAAATTTAGGCCAACTTGTGTCGGCCAGACAAAATATTTACCGAGAAAATCCCATGAAATCCTATCGAAAAGAACTCTGGTTCAATATCCCATCTCGCCGTGGCTTTGTCAACATCACCCCTGAAGTAGAGACGGCATTACACGAAAGCGGCATTCAGGAGGGCCTTATTTTAATTTCAGCCATGCATATAACCGCATCGGTCTTCATCAACGATGATGAAAGCGGATTGCATCAGGATTATGATAAATGGCTGGAAAAACTCGCCCCCCACGAGCCGGTTAGCCAATATCGCCACAATGACACTGGCGAAGACAATGCAGATGCTCACATGAAACGCCAGATCATGGGACGCGGGGTAGTGGTAGCCCTGACAGATGGTAAACTTGATTTTGGTCCATGGGAGCAAATTTTCTATGGCGAATTTGATGGACGAAGGCGCAAACGGGTATTGGTGAAGATCATCGGTGAATGAAAAGTCCCCTTGGAATTCCAAGAGGACTCAACCAAACTTTCAAATCATTTGGTAGATTTGGGTTTAGTTCTCGATAGGAGTTGCACCAATTTTGGTGATATTTCAAAGTGGTAAGTGTGACAGACTTGTGAATGCCATGCATATTACCGCATCCGTGTTCATCGACGACGATGAATCGGGCTTGCATGATGACTACGACAGATGGCTGGAAAAATTGCACCGCATGAACCAATCAGTCAATACCGCCACAACGACACTGGAGAAGATAATGCGGATGTGCACATGAAGCGTCAGATCATGGGCGCGAGGTGGTGGTGGCAATCACAAACGGGCAACTTGATTTCGGTCCATGGGAGCAGATTTTTTACGGAGAATTCGATGGCAGACGCAGAAAAAGGGTGCTTGTAAAGATCATAGGAGAATAGAATGACCAAAGGAAAAACCGAAATGCACGGGTGCATCGTGTGCGGCAGGGTTTATCAATTATTGGTGGCATACGATGCAAACGGAAAGTACATCGGCAGTAAGGTGATGAGCGCAGGCGGAAAGGAAGTCTCACTGATCAACCGTCCGCTTGTAGCTTGCGAGAAGCATACTGAGGAAGAAATCGAAAGAGCAGTTGACCGGGCATATGGGGAACATGATGATGAAGACGAGTAAATAAAAACAGGAGACAAAATGGAAACACGTCGATTCGGGCGAACAGGGCACATGAGCACGATCGCCATTTTTGGCGGTGCGGGATTCTGGGAAATCTCACAGGTGGATGCAGACAAAGTAATGGAACAGGTCATTCAGGCAGGGCTCAATCATATTGACATTGCCCCCTCCTATGGACAGGCAGAGGAACGCGTCGGTCCGTGGATGCCGCGTGAGCGTGAACGTTTCTTCCTTGGGTGTAAGACGATGGAACGGACAAAGCAAGGGGCGTGGGACGAAATGCAAAGGTCGCTTAAGCGGCTGCAAACTAAGTCCTTCGACCTGTATCAATGTCACGCCATTACAACCATGGAGGAACTTGATGCTGTCACGATGAAAGGCGGCGCACTGGAGGCGTTCGTGGAAGCGCGCGAACGTGGACTCACCAAATTCATCGGCATCACAGGCCACGGGGCGGATGCACCGAAGATCTATCTTGAAGCATTGCGACGGTTTGATTTCGATTCCATCCTGTTCCCGCTGAACTTCGTCCAGATGGCAAATCCAGAATTCAGAAAACATGCCGAAGAGCTGATCGCCACATGTATAGCGAAGGATGTCGGCACGATGGTCATCAAGACCATTACCAAGGGACCGTGGGGTGAGCGCGAACATACCGCCACTACCTGGTATGAGCCTTTCGACAAAATGAATGAAATTCAGAAAGCAGTCAACTTCGCGCTTTCGTATGATGTGACCGGTCTGTGCACAGCAGGTGATACGCGCATCCTTCCGCTGGTGCTGGAAGCCTGCAAGAACTTTAGAAGGATGGAACCTGCCGAGATGGAGGAAACGATAAAGTCAGGTCAGCAACACGAACCGTTGTTTGTGTAAGAATCAAAAAAGGACAGGCTCATCACCTGTCCTTTTTGGGCGACAAATAAATTACGGGCAGTCGAAGGTGTACTTGACCAGCGATTCGATCGGTTGTGAACGATCCACTACGTTGCCATCTTTTGCCAGACCGACGAACTGGAAGTCCAGCCAGGCACCATCGAGACGTACATCCGAATGGACCTCCTCACCCTTGAAGGTCAATGTGAAATTCCCATTGCCGGTTGCAGTCATCTTGCCAAAAGGCTTATATTCCTTTGGATATTGGCGATTGACATCAGTTACCCGGTAATAGAAGACCACATCCTTGATGGCGGTGTTCGGAGTTGTAATGTTAAAGGTAATGTCACGCGGGAAGCAGCGCAAGGTAAGGTTGCTGCTGGACATGGTCATATTCATGAATACGCCTTTACCCAGAGCATTGTCCAATGCAATGGCTGCATTGGGATCGATGGTGGCAGCGGGTGCCTGAACTGCAGGAGCCTGGGTTGCTTCAACAACAACGGTCACTACAACAGGCGCAACAGTGGGAGGCACTTCTGTGGGTGGCACCTCGGTTGGAGGAGGAACATCCGTGGGAGCCTGAGTGGCTTCAACGACAACTGTTTGAACAACAACAACAGGGGTGGGGCTGGGTTCCACCGGAGCTGCAGCAGGCTGTTCAGTAGCAACAGGGCTGCTACAAGCAGCCAAAACAATGGCAAGCAAAACGAGAGCTAACTTCTTCATTTCAAATTCTCCTTTTTTGAATTTCCAAAATTCTAAATCACCACATCCCAGAAACTCAAGAAAAACCACTTTACAAGTCTGAAAAGCAATGACGGTTTTGTTAGATATACCGATTAAATCCAGCCATCAATCAATTACGATAAACCTTGTTATAATTCCCGCCATGTTAACCCCAGAACAAATCGAAGAAAAACTCGACCGCATTCTCTTAAAGGTACAAAAACCCGGTCGCTATGTTGGCGGCGAACTCAATAGTATTCAAAAAGATTGGGATCCAGTTAAAACCAAGGTTGCTTTTGTTTTCCCCGACATTTATGATATCGGCGTTTCAAATGTGGCACTCAAAATCTTATTGGATCAAGTTAATCAGCGGGAGGACGCGCTCGCTGAACGCGCCTACGCACCCTGGCTGGACATGGAAGCCCTCATGCGCGAAAACGGGATTCCGCTCTACGCACTCGAATCAAAACGCCCCTTAGCCTGCTTCGACCTCATCGGTTTTACCCTTCCCTATGAAACGCTCTACACCAACGCCCTCAACGTGCTTGACCTTGCGGGGATTCCTGTCCGCTCTTCTGAACGAGATGAGACACATCCGATCATCATCGCCGGTGGACATTCCACCATGAACCCCGAACCCATGCACGCTTTCATTGACGCGTTCGTGATCGGTGAAGGGGAAGAAGTAATTCATGACATTATCAACACCATACAAAACGTCTCACGTTCAAATGTTCAAATGTTCAAACGTGAGACCATTCTTTGTGAACTCGCCAAAATTTCCGGTGTTTACGTTCCGCAGTTCTATAAAACATCTTACATGGAAGATGGATCAGTCTCCCACATCGAACCAACTGTCCAGGATGTTCCCAAGGTCATCACCAAGCGCATCGTCGCCCAATTACCTCCCCCACCGACAAAGTTCATCGTCCCAAACGTGGACATTGTCCACAACCGCGTCACGGTGGAGATCATGCGCGGATGTACGCGCGGGTGTAGATTCTGTCATGCAGGCATGATCACACGTCCGGTCCGCGAAAGAAGCGTGGACGAAGTCCTGGATGCGGCGGAAGAGGCGTTGAAGAATACAGGCGTCGAGGAACTGGCGCTGATGTCGTTATCGTCGTCTGATTACACGCATGCACTTGAGTTGGTCACAAAAGTTGGTGAGAGATTCAGCGGTAAGCATCTCAAGGTTTCGTTGCCTTCCCTACGAATCGAATCGGTCTCGATTGATCTGATGGAAAAACTGAAAGACAAACGCGCCGGCGGCTTCACGCTCGCACCCGAAGCCGCCACCGAACGGATGCGCCGCATCATCAACAAATACATCCCCGATGAAGACATTATCAACACCACGCGCGAGATCTATCGCCGTGGCTGGACAACGATCAAGTTGTATTTCATGATTGGTCACCCAAGCGAAACACTGGCGGATGTGCAGGCAATCGCCGACCTGTGCAAACGCGTCATCGCAGAGGGACGGAAGGTCATCGGCTGGAAGGCAAAACTAAATGCAGGCGTAAGCACCTTCGTGCCAAAGTCACAAACGCCGTTCCAATGGGTCTCGTGCGACACACCGGAACAGATCAAAGCCAAGCAGGATTTGCTCAAGCGCGAACTGTACCGCGACAAGAACATCAAACTCAGCCTGACCGACGCCGAAGATTCTTTCCTTGAAGCCTGGCTCTCGCGCGGTGACCGCCGTATGGCGGAGGTGCTGTATTCCGCATGGAAGAAAGGCTCCAAATTTGACGCCTGGCAGGAAGGCAAGAAGTACGAAGCCTGGATGGAAGCCTTCGAGGAACAGGGACTCGACCCGATCTTCTACACCCACCGCCAGCGACGCACGGACGAGGTTTTCCCGTGGGAACACATCACTGCCGCAGTGCGCAAGAATTTCCTGTTCCAGGATTTCCGCATGTCGCTCGAAGGCGAAATCCGCGTGGACTGTCGTCTGAACTGCTTCGCCTGTGGCATCCTGCCGACCTTTGCAGGCATGCGCCGCGAGAATCCGGGTGATGGGTGGAAGTGTCCAGATGTGAAAAGCCCGGCAAAGAAAGAAGCGACCAGTGACGCAGTGAACAGTCATCAACTACCGGTTGTGGGGAATTAGGCGACATGATCAACTCGAACAAAGCTGTTTTTCTTGCGCGTTTGATGCATGAACGCGATAAATTCGAATTGCTTCTTAACCGCCTGGGCTACATGCGCCGCATGACACTCAAGGGTGTAGCAGGGAAATGGTCCATCAAGGATATCCTTGCTCATATACTTGCTTACGAACAATTCCTTGCCGATCGGATGCACGAAATCCTGCACGACGAGCCATACACTCCCTGTAAAACCCAGACTGCACTTGATGCATTCCTGGATGAGTTCGGCTACCCGGATTTCGGTTCTCCCCTGCTGGACGATGACACCCCCAACGAGTGGGTTATCGAAAAATATGAGAACGTCTCACTCGATGATGTGGTGGCGCAGGAAATTCAGGCGTTTGCTTCGATCATGTCCGCATACAAATCCATGCCGGAGCAGGCAATGATGCGGCACAATCTATACAACCGCATAATCAAACACACGTACGAACACTACCGTGAACACGCCCTTGAGATCAAACTCTGGCTGAAGACCAACGGTATCCAATTGAAGTAAATGCGCATTCAAATCACTTTTACCAAACAGGGCGCTTTGCGCTATACAGGTCATCTTGACCTGCACCGGCTGTGGGAACGCGCCGCTCGTCGTGCCGAACTTCCGCTCGCATATTCGCAGGGATTCCACCCTCAGCCAAAGATGAGCATCGCGGCGGCGTTGCCCTTGGGATTCTCGTCCCGTTGTGAAGTTCTCGATATGCGACTTGAGAGGGATATTTCACTGGCAGGATTACGCGATACCCTGCAAGGGACTCTGCCTTTGGGCATTCAGGTTCTATCCATCGAGCAGACAGATGAACACGCACCCGCCTTGCAGACCCGGGTGGACTCAGCGGAGTACGAGGTCCATTTGGCGGAAGCAGTTGACGGGTCCAACCTGAAGCGGAAAGTTGATTCCGTCATGGAATCCGAATCCATCATCCGAACCCGCCGCGGTAAGACGTATGACCTGCGTCCCTTGATCCTGTCATTGACATATAACGAAGAGCAGTCTCCCGTGATACATATGTTGTTATCCGCCAAAGAAGGCGCAACGGGAAGACCTGAGGAAGTGTTAGATGCATTAGGTATCGCGTTTGAAGAGACGCGGGTAGAAAGAACTCGTTTACATTTTCTATCATAAATTGGAGGAGTTATGGCATTACTTGGAGCGTTCTTCTTTGGGTTCGTCCCGATGTTCCTTATGGCAGCGTTCGTCAACTGGCTGGATCGTTACGAAAAGGAACCGAAACTCTTGCTTGGCGCGGCATTCATGTGGGGTGTGATCATTGCAGGCGGAGGCGCTTATATCCTCAATACGTTTGTGGGCATGAGCGTGTACACACTGACGGGCTCGGCAAGCGCGGCGGATTTCAGCACCACGTCAATCGCAGCACCGATCATCGAAGAAGCGTTGAAGGGACTGGCTGTTCTGGTTGTCTTTTTGTTGTTCCGCAAGGAGTTCGATTCCATACTGGATGGCATCGTATATGGAGCCATCACAGCGATGGGATTCGCCGCGGTCGAGAATGTGCTCTACATTTATCGCAACGGCTTTCAGGGTGGCGGCTGGGAAGGCTTCTGGACACTCGTGTTTATCCGCGTGGTCCTGGTCGGTTGGATGCATCCGTTCTTTACTTCATTCACAGGCATTGGGCTGGCTGTCGCCAGAACGAACCGCAATATGCTTATCAAGCTGATCGCTGTTCCCGCGGGGTACACGGTCGCAGTGATGCTGCACGCTTTCCACAACACATTCAGCAGTGTGATTGGGGGCGGAGGCGGATTCATCCTGGGCTTGATCGCTGATTACATTGGTTACTTCTTCATGCTCGGTTTCATCATCTGGATGGTCATCCATGAGCGGAATATTCTCAAACGGCAACTGGCGGAGGAAGTCAACAGCGGCGCCATCTCGCGTGGACAATACAATACTGCCATTTCATTCTTTCAAACAAATGCACATCTTGCCGCGCTGACATCAGGTACACTCCGTTCCACGTCGCGCTTCTATCAGGTTCTCGGTGAACTCGCCCACAAGAAAGAGCAACTGCAAAAACACGGTGACGAGCGCGGGAATACGCAGATCATCGAGAAACTGCGGAGTGAAATGCTACAACTGGCACCGATGGCAAAAACATAGTAAAAGAGACTTCCGAAGTCTCCGGCTAAGTGATAAAATCCCCTTGCCAGCCCCCGTAGCTCAGTGGATAGAGTGTCGGCCTCCGGAGCCGAAGAGCGCAGTTCGAGTCTGCGCGGGGGTACCAAGAAGAAAAGATCAAAAACAAATAGTATCTTTAGTGTAGGGTGACACACAACTGCATGACAAAGCGCATTCTTAAGTTCATCCAATCGCCTCTTATCCTTTTTGCATTCGTCACAGTTTTATCCTATGGTCTTCTCCTCCCTTTCACAGGTTTTTATTGGGATGACTGGCCCTTCGCATGGATTGCGAATTTTCTAGGTCCGAAAGAATTTTTCCCAGCTTTTACGACCATCCGTCCTTTCCTAGCGCCAATATTCTTTGTTACGACGAGTCTCGTTCCGACAGTTCCCATTTACTGGCAGATTTTTGCTCTCATTATTCGCTTCATTTCAGGAATTGTATTCTGGTTCACATTAAATCAAATCTTTCCCGGTCATAAACGACTAATCATCATCACATCACTTTTGTTCCTTGTTTTCCCTGGTTATAGTCAACACTGGGTTGCATTTACCCATATCAACCAGGAGTGGATACCATTTATCTTTTACATCCTCTCATTCGGTTTCACCGCATCTGCCTTGCGTCATCCAGACAACTTCAAGCGCCAGACGATATTTGCACTTTTATTTTTGATCGCGGGTGTCTTGCCAACCGAATATTTTGCCAGTCTTGAACCCTTGCGTTTTCTGTTCATATGGGTAATTGTTGCAAAACAAACAACAAGCATCAAGGCAAGGTTTACTCAAGCGTTCAAGTGGTGGATACCATATCTTCTCATTTGGTTGGCATATTCGGCGTGGCTGGCATATTTCTTTACAGCACAGTCATATGGTTCATATGATCTTGAAGTGATTAAAGAACCACCATCCATCATCCAACTCCTGCTCCTCGTTGTCGATGCAATCTGGAAGGCAGGATTCTACGTCTGGGGGCAAGTGATTGTGTTGGCATCGCAAGCCATTACCGCTCCATCCACCCTTCTTACTTTGGGGTTGATCGGATTATCGTTTTTCCTTCTCGTCCTTTATCTATCGAAACTCGAAGCTGATCGGACAGAATCAAAAACATTCGCGGTTCCGGCATTATTGACCGGCTTTGCAGGGATTTTGCTTGGACGCCTTCCATCCTTGACAGCGGGGCTTCCTCTCACACTTCAATCCAGTTACGACCGCTTCATGATTTCGATGATGATTGGCGGCAGTTTGTTCATTGTAGGCTTGACGGAACTGCTGATAAAAAGAGCGCATGCCAAAAACTATATCTTTTCCCTCCTCATCGCGCTCGGCATCGGTCAGCAATTCTTCAACGCCAACATCTTTCGCCGCGATTGGGCAAGGCAGCGGGAAATCTACTGGCAGCTCGCCTGGCGCATTCCCGCGATGAAGCCCAACACTGTGCTCCTTACCAATGAGCTATATATTGACTACGAAACCGACCTTTCTCTCACAGCACCCATTAATTGGATGTATGCCCCAAATTACACCCGTTCCAACGCACCCTACGCAATCATCTTTACCGATATCCGTCTCGGCGGATCACTACCTGAACTCCAAAAAGGACATGAGATCAATGTGGGGTTGAGAACAGTAAGCTTTCACGGCTCCACCGCCCAGGCAATCGTCATCTATGCACCCCAACATGGATGCTTGCGGGTGCTTGATCCTGCACGAGGAGACGGGGTCACATATGACTGGCAAACACCCTATTTGACAAATGCCATCCCGCTTTCAGACCCAATGAATATTCTGGAAAATGATCTAACACCAAGATTGCCGTTTCTTTCCGAGCCGGCGCACACCTGGTGTTATTACTATGCCAAAGCTGAACTGGCTTATCAAAAGAGGGATTGGGAACAAGTTGTTGAGCTTATCGACAAAGTGGTTTCGTTGGGGTACGCACCGGAAGATCCTTTTGAGTGGTTAGCCTATATTGAAGCGCAGGCAATGTCCGGCAATATTAAGACTGCACGGGAAATATCTGATTCCGCCTTCGAACGTGACAACAGCATTCGCAGGGGGCTATGTATAGTCTGGAAGCGGTTGAAAGACAACACATCCTCATCAACAGGGCTGGGGAGACAAATAGACCAAGCACTGCTGGATTTTCAGTGCACGCAATAGTGTGTTTTCATCATCAAGAATACAATTCAATCGCAATGGGGAGGGCAAACAAGTTGAAAAAACGAACAAGCGGTAGAATCATTCCGTGCATTCAAAACTTTCCATCTTTGTCCTCATAAGCCTGATTGTGACAAGTTGCAGCGTTTCGGCCCAGACTGATTTCCCAACAGCCACCCCGTTGCTCGTCATTACAGCAACGCTTCCACCCTCCCCCATCCTGCGATCGTCCGATACACCAGCTCCGCCTCCCCCAACTTCGACGGTCACCCCTGTACAAGGGACAACTTTCACACAATTGAATGTCCGCACAGAGCCATCCACAGCGAGCGACATCCTTGGCATCATAGTGGCAAATCAAATTGTACAGATCGTTGGACAGGATCCCGGCGGGAACTGGTGGCAAATTTTATACGAAGCAGGTGCAGATGGAAAAGGCTGGGTCACCGCGCAATATGTCGAAACGGCGGGCAGGCTTGAGGTCCCAGTGATCGGAGGCGGGGAGGTAAATCCAAATTCGGGGAACAGCGCGGTCATACTTCAGCAGTTGAACATCCGCAGTGGACCCGGCACAAGTTTCGATTCGATCGGCATCCTCAAGGCGAACGATGTGGTTTATCCATCCGGCAAAAACCGCGACGGCGCATGGCTTCAGATCGACTTCGCAAGCGGACCCAATGGTAAAGGCTGGGTCAGCACAGCATTTGTTAGGATAGATGCCCTGGATGCGTTACCCGTCGTTTCAAACCTGGGAGACGTGGTGGGAACCGGCACCCCAATGGACACCCCGCTTCCTCCCCCGCCGACAATTGTCCCCGCGCCGATGGATTTTGACTCCGCTGATACCCCGCTTAAATCCATACTTTTTGACCGTGTGGGAATACAGACCCTGATATACAATGGGGACGTTTCGGTACCGGACGGAGACGCGGAAGACTGGATCGCATTTTCACCCTACGCTCAGTTTGTGCTTATAAGCATTCAATGCACAGGAAACGGTTCGCTCCAGGTTGAGATCGTTGGGAACGGAGAAACGTTCACATGCAATGAAACGGATGCCCTGCTTCGTGTACAGGCAGGCACTTCATATCTTGTCCATATCGAGGCACTACCAACACAGGGTCTACTGCAATATATCAACTACATCCTAACCATCAAAGCGAGTCAATGAATGAAACTACAACCGATCAACCCAATCCTTGAAAGACCGGATGTGCTCCAGGAAAAACACCGTTATGGAATCTGGTTCGGGGCATTTCTGGGTCTTGGGTTTTCCATTTTCACCTGGGGGATCGATTCTTATGTTCTAAGCATTCACCACGGGCTACATCCCTGGTTGAAATTCATCATCGGGGGTGTGATCTGTATGATCGTGGGCGCTTTTGCAGGCTGGTTTTCAGCCAGGGTAAACAAACCTTTATATTCCGTTCTAATATGGCTGGTTGCCAGTTCCGTTTTCGCGTGGTTGACGGTCAATCTGCCGCTTTTGATCCTGCCAAAAGCTCTGTCCATTTTGGAGCCACAAACAACAGATTTGCTGCATTACACCTATTACGAAGACTTTGGGCAGCGGGTGCTTGTGGCATATATGTGGCTGGGAATCTTCATAACAATAACAGGGTTGTTACAGCTTCCAATGAGCGACTCGGCGGTCTTTTCCACATCCTTTTTCGGGAAACTTGGACCCATTTTTGTGTCCATTATATTGATGGCAATTGCCGGAACCATCGTAGACAACGGACTAATCAATCAACCTTTGCGCGATGCCAGTGTGGCAATTGACAACACGATCCAGTTCATCGTGGATAACCGAGGCAAGGAAATCGACCTTGCAGAGGCAAGAAGAATGCATACCGGCGCGTTTCGAGCAATTGATGATTCGGTCACAAAAGAACACAAGCTGATCGTGAGTGGATACGATGATCAGCTTGGCGAGGTCAGTATCCTTGTGAAATTTGAAAGGGATTGGGCGGAATGTCAGGTTTTTTACAATCAGCCCATTTCATGCAAGTTGGTTGATACCCTACCTTAGGTGATGGTTACAGGCAGGAGACCAGGTAACATATTACAATTTGTCTCAAGCGTGGGTAAAATGGATGTAATGGGTCAGTTTGTGCTCAATTGTACAAAATACCCATTTATGGTAGAGTTAATACGAAATTTCACACTTGCGAGGGTAATCCTGCATGAACACTGAAAAAATTCCCGATATTATCATTGGTAGACTGCCCATTTATCTGCGAGCGCTTCAACGTTTGACAGAAAAAGGCATACACAATACATCGTCGCAGGAATTGGGGGAAATGATCGGGATTTCTGCGGCACAGATCCGCAAGGATATTTCTCAATTCGGTGAGTTCGGCAAACAGGGAACGGGATATTCGGTCCCGTTTTTGATCGAGCGTCTACAGACCATCATGAAGATAGACCGCATCTGGGATGTGATCGTAGTAGGCATGGGTGATATTGGGCATGCGCTCGCCCGTTATAACGGTTTCGTCAATCGCGGCTTCAAGGTCACAATGTTGTTCGACACTGACCCGAATAAGGTCGGTCAAAAAGTGAATGACCTTGAGATATTCAGCATGGATACAATGGTGGAAAAGGTAAGGCAAAACAAGATCAAGGTTGCCATGCTGACGGTCCCTGCTTTTGCCGCGCAGGAGGTTGCAGAACAACTCGTCAAAGCGGGGGTAAAGGCGATCCTCAATTACGCACCGATCCATTTGAGTGTGCCAAAGGATGTGAAAGTCCAGCATATCGATCCCGCCACGCATTTGCAGAGGATGACGTATTACTTATAGGGAATGTATCAAGCGCAAGGATTGCTCTGCGATGGAGGCAACCATGAGAATAAAAGTAAAATTTTTTGTGTCCTATGCCCATCGCAATCAAGATCTTGCAGTCAAATTTACAGAACATTTTTTGGAATACGCTGAACCTTCGAAAAAATACACCTACCATTTATGGCGTGACTACACCAACATACTGATTGGCGAAAATTGGGATGACGAAATAAAACAGGCACTGGAAGACTGCGATGTTGGCATGCTGCTTATCAGCGCTTCCTTCCTTGGGTCAAAATATATTACAGAAGTGGAAATAAAGAATCTTAAATCCAAACCTGTAATCCCCGTGTTATTGGGACCAATAGATATCGATCGTTATGATCTAAAAGGGCTGCAAGAAAGACAGATATACAGGTTAAATAGTCCAAAATTTCAATCGCCAAAGTCTTATGGAGATTGCAATACCAAGCAGCGCAATCAATTCATGTTGGGATTATTCAATCAAATAGAGGCAAGGCTGGATAAATTGTACTTACGGAGAGCTTAAGGTCTTCCATCCGGAAAACGTATACAAAAAATGGTCTCGGAATTGCGGGACCATTTTGTTTTTATACCCGCGGCAGATTTCTCCGCAAAATATTGTACATGGGGAGTGCCTTGACCGCACCTTCCACCACGCAGGTCAGCGGATTATCCACGAGATAAGCGGGAATACCCAGCGACTTTGTCAGTAGTTTGTCGATGCCGCGCAAGAGTGCACCGCCACCGCATAGAGCCACGCCGCGGTCAATGATGTCAGCTACGAGCTCAGGTGGCGTTTTCTCGAGTACGCGGCGACCGGTTTCGATGACTGCTTTCAATGGATCCTGCAGGGCTTCGACAATCTCACCCGTGGTCAATGTGACAGGACGCGGCAAGCCTGTGACCTGATCCTGTCCCTGCACTTCCATGCTGTTCTCGGTATCCTGCGGCACGGCGGCTCCGATTTTCGTTTTGAGATGTTCCGCCGTCACCTGACCTATCACCACTCCGTATTTTCTTCTTACGTAATTGACAATGGCTTCGTCAAGGTCCATGCCGCCGGCACGCAACGTTTCTGCCGAGACAATGCCATACATCGCCATGACAGCCGCTTCAGTGCATCCGCCGCCAAGGGTGATGACCATATTTCCGGATGGCGAATTAATTGGCAGGTCCACGCCGAGAGCCGCTGCAAGGGATTGCTGAATAAGGGACGCATCGCGGCTTCCTGCCTCCAAAACTGCCTCATAGACCGCGCGTCTCTCCACGCTGGTAACTCCATATGGCACCGAGATCATCACGCGCGGACGGAAGATACGCATCGAGCCGCTTACACGCTGCAACAGATATGAGAGAAGTGTTTCGGTGATCTCGTAATCAGCAATAACCCCATTTTTGAGCGGACGCGCCACCTCGATACTTTCGGGCACACGCCCGTACATGTCAAGCGCTTCCCGTCCCACTGCAACCATCTTCTGGTCTTCCACTTCGATGGCAACAATAGTAGGCTCCTCCAATAGCACTTGCGTGCCGTCGGCGATGCGTGTGAACATGGTACCCAGGTCTATCCCCAGGTCTTTTGAGAACATTGCCACGTGGGTTTAGGACTCCGATTTCGGGATGCGTGTTCCGCTGCGATAACGACGCACTGCATCAAGACGCAGGTTGGAACGGCGCAATGCTGCTTCCATGGCAAGATAGGCATCGGTATCTGCCGGAACACCTTTGGCAAGGATTTCTTCCGCGCGCTTGCGGGCTTCTTCTGCACGGTTCACATCGATCTCAGCGATGTTTTCCGCTGCATCCGCAAGGACAGTGACAATATCAGGCTGAATTTCCGCCACCCCACCGGCAACCGTAAACAGTTCCTCCTTCCCACCTTTACGAACCTTGATGATACCGTACTTCAGTGTGGTGAGGATCGGCGCATGTTTCGGGAGAATTCCCATCTCTCCATCCGAACCAGGCAGGACAACGATGTCAACATCGCCTTCGAACACGGTGCGGTCCTGGGAAACAATTTCACAACGAATGGTCATTAAACTACTCCAGTGACATACTGCCCAGCATTCCTACTCTCGCTGGGCAGTGAACACTTGATTTTCTATCCCATCTTCTCTGCACGGGCACGTACGTCTTCGATCGTGCCTGCCATCATGAATGCCTGTTCTGGCAGGTCGTCACATTTGCCGTCCAGGATCTCGCGGAAACCGCGGACGGTGTCCTTGAGTGGGACGTAGGCACCGGGGATGCCCGTGAAACGTTCTGCCACATAGAACGGTTGAGAGAAGAAGCGCTCGATCTTGCGGGCGCGCGATACGATAAGTTTATCATCTTCGGAGAGTTCATCGATACCGAGAATGGCGATGATGTCCTGCAAGTCCTTATAGCGCTGGAGAATGCGCTGGACTTCGCGGGCGGTGCGGTAATGATCTTCGCCCACGATGTTCGGGTCAAGAATACGGGAGGTGGAAACGAGCGGGTCCACTGCGGGATAAATGCCCTTTTCCACAATGGAGCGTTCGAGAGCGATGGTCGCATCGAGGTGAGTAAAGGTTGCCACAGGCGCGGGGTCGGAGTAATCGTCCGCGGGCACGTACACAGCCTGCATGGATGTGATCGAGCCGGTGCGGGTGGAGGTAATGCGTTCCTGCAACTCACCCATGTCCGTAGCGAGCGTGGGCTGGTAACCCACCGCGGAGGGCATACGTCCGAGCAACGCGGACACTTCGGATCCGGAC
>CAYTDB010000090.1:0-20147 GCA_964436455.1 uncultured Anaerolinea sp.
TTCATCGTATATCACCATATGAACCCAATTCATTTTACAACGAAAACCCACTTGTATTGTGGTCATAGAATCCTTATAATGAAATTGCGCTGTAGTTCCATCACAGGCGGAAAACCACATCATTACTCCAATCAAGCCGCGGGCATGAGCCACGGCTTTTTCTTTTGCAGGCATCTGAACAAAAAGGAGAAACAACATGTTACAGGCAAATATCAAGATCGTGGAAGAGTATATCGAGCAGATCATCAATCAGAGACGGCTCGAGCGGCTATCCGAATTTTGCAGCGAAGACTGCGTATCACATGCTCCGCCTTATGTGGGTCTGGGCGTGGATTTTGATGACACTTCCGAAGAACACCTCATCCTGCAACAAATCGCTCCCAATGGCCCCGCGGACGGTCACCTGCAGATCGGGGATGAGCTGGTCCGCGTGAAATATGGAGACCGCAACTGGGAAACCTTCGACGAATTACGCAAGGGACTCTGGGCACGCGGTTTGGTGGGCACTGAGATCTGCGTCACCGTGCGGCGGCATGGAAACCTGCTCAGCATTCCTATAACGCTCAGACAGGTGGATCAATTCGATCTCAAGGTTTCGGATATTTTCAAGACAGCCATTCCTCATATGCAAAAATACTGGCCCGATCTGAAGATGGATATCAAAAAAATCTTCGGCAACGGTGACATGGTTGCCTGTTACGCTGTCAACCACGGGACCAACACCGAATACAACCGCTCCGCAGTTTGGGATGAGATGGACATCTTCAAATTCAAGGATGGAAAGATCGTCGAGATCTGGTCGGTGGAGAATAACCTTGAAGAACTGCATCAACTTGGCTACCAGGTCACCGAACCGGTACGTGAGTTTGCCTAACCAAAAGGAATAGCGGGGAAAACACTGTGATAACAAACCTGAGTTCGAGATAACTCTTTTAGGGACACGGACCACACCCGGAAACACTCCATAAACTCCGCGGAATCCGTGTCCAATGATTTTTCCGGTTTTATCCCGAATTGACTGGGTATCTTCTCTTGATTCAAGAAGGGACATATTTCCCTTTTGCTCTGTCAACTCAAGTACAATTAATCCCATGCCCTCCATCGAAGTCTCATCCCTTCAAAAAACCTTCCAGACCAAACGCAAAGCAGAAGGACTGGGCGGCTCGGTGCGGTCACTCTTCAAGCCGCAGTGGAGTTCCATCGAAGCGGTGCGCGGACTGTCGTTCCAGATGGAAGCGGGTGAACTGCTAGGCTTTATCGGTCCGAACGGCGCGGGTAAATCCACCACCATCAAAATACTGACCGGCATTCTGCATCCCACAGGCGGCGATGCAAAAGTGCTTGGCTATGTACCGTGGAAGGAACGGCAAATGCTCGCCTATCACATCGGCACGGTCTTCGGTCAGCGCCCGCAACTTTGGTACCACCTCCCCGCTGTCGATACATTCCGTCTCTTCGGCAAGATCTTCGAGATGGATGACAGCGAGACGAAGAGACGCATCGGCTTTCTCTCTGAGGCTTTCGAGATTGGGGATTTGCTGGAGACACCCGTCCGCAAACTTTCTCTTGGTCAGCGGATGCGCTGCGAAGTCGCCGCCTCGCTTCTACACCGCCCGAAACTGCTTCTGCTCGATGAGCCTTCCATTGGTTTGGACGTGGTCGCCAAACAACGCATCCGTGATGCGATCCGCGAGATGGCACGGCTCGAAAACGTGGGGGTGTTGTTAACATCCCATGATGCAGGTGATCTCGAAGCCCTGTGCAAACGCGTCATCATCATCAACCACGGTCAGATCGTATACGAAGACAAAGTTTCGAACCTCAAACGCAAGTTCCTCACATCCAAACTTGTGGAGGTACGCTATGCGGACGAAGTCTCCAAGTCATTCACCATCGAAGGTGTTGAGATACTTAAGATTGGACATTATGGCGTTAAACTACGCTTTGATATTCACGAAACATCTGTCGAGAAAGTGCTCTCACACGTCACCGATGCGGGCAGCGTGGTGGATATCACCATCTCCGATCCGCCGCTCGAAGATGTCATTGCAAAGATTTATCAGACACAGGAATACCCTGGTGGTTAAGTAGTGTATCGAAACCACCAATAAACAAAGCAATTTTTCTTATATGATAATTCCTGTCGCTGTTGGTTTCGACTGCTTGCGCTCAACCAACGGATTTGCATGAAAGGAACCCCATGTCAAACTACCGAGTCACTGCCAACGCCCTGCGTCTCCGTTCCGGACCCGGGCTGAACTACAAAATCATTGGATTGCTCTATCGCAACAATATCATTGTCGGGAATGAAGTCGTGAACGACTGGATTCATGTTACAACAGAGGACGAAAAGACCGGTTGGAGTCATAGCAATTTCCTCGAATTACTGGAACCGCCTCCGTCCCCCTCCGAGGGAGGGGATCGGTATCGGGTTGACGCGACCAGCCTCTATTTACGTCAGGGACCCGGCACGAATTATGCGGTCATCGGCTCGCTGCAAAAAAGCGAAATGGTGGATGGTCTCGCCGTCTCATCGGATGGCGGCTGGGCACAGGTACGCAAATCCAACGGTGCCACGGGGTGGGCATCCCTCAAGTACATGACCAAAATCCCACCACCACCTGCCAGTTCCACTGAGGTGCTCATGATCGTCAAGGTGGATACACTGAATGTGCGTTCCGGTCCAAGCACGGGATATTCCATCATCGGCAAGGTCCATCGCAGTGACAGGCTGGTGTATATGAACGCCACGCCTGATTGGAGCTGGGTCAATATCAAAACACCCGACAATCTAGTTGGCTGGTGCTCTGCAAAATATCTGATGGAAAACAGCGATCTCGTTGCATCGCCGGAAGATTATCCGGCGATGGGATTTCATCGCGCACTGGTGGATGACATCCCGCTTCGCGAGGGGCCCGACAACCACTTTCCTGCCATCATAGACTTGACCTTCAACCGTGTCATCATCGTGGACGGCATTTCGGATGATGGCAAGTGGAAACATTGCACGAACGCCTGGGGCGAATCGGGCTGGTATCCCATCGAGAGGCTTGCTCCATTGGGAGAGGTCGCCCTCCAGAGAGAGAACGAGGAATTCCCGTGGCTTCCTAATGTCTATGCAGAGTTCGGCATGCGCGAGATACCCGGCGCACAACATAACCCCAGGATACTGGAATATCTCAACAGCACTGACCTTGCCCAGAAGTACCCCTATCTGCCCGATGAAACGGACTGGTGCGCAGCATTCGTCAATTGGTGCATCGAGAAGGCGGGACTTTCATCCACGAACTCGGCGTTGGTCAATCCCTGGCGGAGTTGGGGCAAGGCAAGTAACCCACCTCAGCGCGGCGCAGTGACCACGTTCCTGTGGGATGACGGCTGGGCACATGTGTCGTTCTATCTGGGTGAGATTGGCAATTACGTGGTCTGCCTCGGCGGTAACCAAAGCGACGCGGTGTGGATCTCTGTTTATCATAAAAAATATGTAACGAGTTACCGGGTGATGTAGTTTTTATTCCCCATCCCTGAATCTTGACTACACGCTCATACCTGAGAGTGGGATATAATCGCGCCATCCCCTGCTCGCATCGCGCGCAAAATCCAATTGAAAAAGAGAATACTGATGACCGTTCCCCCTGTTGCCCCCAAGAAGCCTCACGAAATCACCCAACATGGACAATCCCGCATTGATCATTACTACTGGCTCCGTCATCGCGAAGACACGGAGGTCTTGAAATATCTCCATGCTGAATTGGAGTATCTCGAAGAATCCATGATGCCTACAAAACCTCTGCAGGAGACTCTGTTCTCCGAGATGAAGGGAAGGATTCAGGAAACCGATTCAACCGTCCCTGAGGAAAGAGGCGGGTATTGGTACTATCAAAGAACGGAGGCGGGTAAACAGTATCCCATCTTCTGCCGAAGAAAAGATTCGATGGATAACCCGGAGGAGATCCTGCTCGACCAAAACATTCTTGCAGAAGGAAAAACGTTTTGCAGTGTCAGCGCATTTGAGGTAAGCCCCGATGGCACCAAGCTCGCCTACTCCGTTGACCTGAGCGGAGATGAGGTGTACACGATCCGTATCAAGGATCTTGCGAGTGGAACAGAATATCCTGAAACGATCCCGAATACATGTGGCAGTGTTTATTTTCACACGGGGATCGAGTGGGCAAATGATAACGAGACGTTATTTTACGAAATACTCGACGAGGCACAGCGTCCTTTCCAGTTATATCGTCACAAAATCGGAACCGACCCGTCACAGGATGTGCTGATTTTCCATGAAGGAGACGAGACATATTTTCTGTCCTTTCATAAATCGCGTGATGGCGTTTATATTTTTACCGACCATACCAGCACACTGACATCAGAAGTGCGTTACCTTCCCGCCGATCAACCGGAGGGTGAGTTGAAGATCATCCTGCCGCGCACACCTGGTATTGAGTATTCAGCCACGCACCACAAGGACACGTTCTTTATCACCACGAACGAGAATGCAAAGAACTTCAAACTCATCAAGATACCTGTCGCGAATACAAATCGTGAACACTGGCAGGAGGTCATCCCGCATCGCGCAGACGTAATGCTTTCAGGCGTGGACTCCTTCGAAAAACACCTTGTGGCATATGAGCGTAAAGGCGGAGTGCCGCTTGCCCGAATAAGTGACGCGGACGGCGTCAGCAATGTTCAATATGTCAAATTCCCCGAGCCAACCTACTACTTCGACCTTGAGGGAAACCACAACTTCAACACGAATAATCTGCGCATCAAATATTCGTCACTTGTCACGCCGCACACGATCATTGATATCCACATGGACAACGGTGAGTGGCAAGTTAAAAAGGAGGAGCCGGTGATCGGCTACGACAAATCGCAATATGTCTGTGACTTCATCTACGCAACCGCGCCAGATGGGAAACAGGTCCCCATTTCGATCTCGTATCGCAAAGACCTCAAACGGGATGGAAACAACCCGACTCTCCTGCATGGATACGGAGCCTACGGTGCGATCCTCGAACCGGAATTCACCCCCAACCGTATCAGCCTCCTGGACCGTGGATTTGTGTACGCCATCGCACACATTCGCGGCTCTTCGGCATTGGGACGCAAATGGTACGAGGATGGCAAGATCCTAAAAAAGAAGAATTCATTCACCGATTTCATTGCCTGCGCCGAACACCTCATCGAGGAAGGATTCACATCGAAGGATAAACTCGCCATTTACGGTGTATCTGCAGGCGGACTGCTCGTAACCGCTTCCACGGTGGTGCGACCTGACTTGTTCAAAGCGGTCATTGCCAAAGTTCCGTTCGTGGATGTGATCAACTCCATGAGCGACCCGACCATCCCGTTGACGACGCACGAATATGACGAATGGGGCAACCCTGCCATCAAGGAACAATTCGATTACATGATGTCCTACTCACCATATGATAACCTGAAGAAAACCGGCTACCCGAGCCTGTTATTATCCGCCGGGTACAACGATCCACGCGTGATGTATTGGGAACCGGCAAAATTCGCAGCCAAACTGCGCGAACTCAAAACGGACGACAACCTGCTCCTGCTGAAAACCAACTTCCATGCGGGACATGCAGGTTCATCCGGGCGGTATGATTTTCTAAAAGAAGTTGCATTCGAGTATGCGTTTTTGATACACTCACTACAGGAATCAAATTAACCCTTTCAATCTGGAGAGCACACATGCCATCCTTTCCGCTTGCACCCAAACAACCAAAAGAGATCACGCAGCAGGGTCAGACCCGTATCGACAACTACTTCTGGATGCGATACAAGGAAGACCCCGAAGTCCTCAAATACCTGCGCGCCGAACAGGATTATCTGGAAGAGGTCACACAACATACAAAACCTTTGGAGGAGACCCTCTTTCAGGAGATGAAGGGGCGCATCAAGGAGGACGACGAGTCCGCACCCGAAAAGGATGGTGATCATTTCTATTACACGCACTATGAACCCGGAAAACAATATCCGCTCTACTGCCGCAAAAAGGGATTGCCCGATTCAACTGAAGAATTATTGCTCGACCAAAACTTGCTAACGGGTGATAACAACTTCTGCCGTATCGGCGCGTTCTCCGTCAGTCCAGATGCGACCAAACTGGCATATTCTGTGGATGCAGACGGAAGCGAAGTTTGCACGCTTTACATCAAAGATCTCGTTACAGGCGAATTGCTTCCCGAAACACTCACCAACACCTTTGGAAGCGTATACGAGCATAGCGGCGTGGAATGGGCAAAAGACGGAAAGAGTTTCTTTTACGCCACACTCAACCCCATGCTCCAGCCATATCGCGTTCACCGTCATGTTTTGGGAACGGATCCTGCTGAAGACAAACTGCTCTACGAAGAAAAGGATGACACGTTCTATCTGTCGCTCATACAATCAAGAAGCAAAGATTATATTCTGGTAAATCTTCACTCCTTTACAACAGACGAATGGATCTACCTGCCCAACGACGGCACAACGGATGAATTCAAAGTCTTTCAACCGCGCACCAGGGGTATCGAGTACCGGGTGGAACATGCGGGTGAGTATTTCTATGTCATTACCAATGAAAATGCACAGAACTTCAAGCTCATGCAAACCCCGCTCGATAAAACCACAAAGGACAACTGGCAGGAGGTTATCCCCCACCGACCCGACACCTATCTCACGGGCATGGATGTCTTTGCGGACTTTCTCATTCTCTACGAACGAAAGGGCGGCTTCAAACAGATTCGCATCTCCGCCACTGACGCCCTGAACAATGTTCACTACGTTCCATTCCCTGAACCGGTTTACAACATCATGCCCATGCGCAATCCTGAACACAAAACAAAAAACCTGCGCTTTGCATACACATCGCTTGTTACTCCCAAGTCTGTAATTGATTTCGATGTAAACAAGAAAACGTGGACCGTCGTCAAGCAGGATGAAATTCCCAGCGGGTACGATGCAAGCCAATACGAGTCGGAGCGCACGTATGCTACTGCCCCGGACGGCACACAAGTTCCCATCTCCCTCGTCTACAAAAAGGGATTGGAGAAGAACAGCAATAATCCGACCCTGCTTTATGGATACGGCTCCTACGGCGCCACCATGGATCCATCCTTCAACGCCAACCGCCTCAGCCTTCTGGACCGTGGATTTGTCTTCGCCATTGGACACATTCGCGGCGGCTCCGAAATGGGACGCGCCTGGTACGAGAACGGCAAGATGCTCAACAAGCGCAACACCTTCACCGATTTCATCGCCTGTGCCGAACACCTTATCGACGAAAAATACACCCGCAGGGAAAAGCTTGTCATCATGGGCGGTTCGGCTGGCGGCTTGCTTGTTGGCGCATGTGTGTCAATGCGACCTGATCTGTTCGGTGCGGTCGTCGCCCAGGTTCCGTTCGTGGATGTGATCAACACCATGAGTGATGCGTCCATTCCATTGACCACACTTGAATACGATCAATGGGGCAATCCGGATGATAAGGAATACTTTGATTACATCATGTCGTATTCACCCTACGATAACATCCGCGCTGCGGACTATCCACATATCCTCATCACAACCGGACTCAATGATCCGCGCGTGGCCTATTGGGAGCCAGCCAAATTCGTCGCCAAACTCCGCGAACTCAAAACGGATAACAACACATTGATCTTACGAACAAATTTTGCCGCCGGTCACGCTGGCGCTTCGGGACGGTACGATTACCTAAAGGAAGTAGCATCGGATTACGCGTTTATTATCGATAAATTGGGAATCGGTTAAAAACGAATTTTTCTACTGATAACCAACCATCTCTACGTAAAATAACAATGCCGCCTTCGAGCATGCTCGAAGGCGGCATTGTTATTCAACTGGTTATACGTTACGCAGGCTGGTTTGCCTTTGCCACAACATCTTCCAACATCTTTGTAGTCAAAGACTTGGGCCGTTCGATGGGTTGACCCAGCGCACGTGCCCAGACGTAGTTGGCAGTCACACCAAGGGCGCGACCTACACCGAACAACACGGTGTAGAAGTCGAAATCGCGCACGCCGTAGTAATACTGCAATGTGCCGCTGATCGCGTCAACGTTCGGGGCGGGATTCTTGGCTTTGCCCTGTTCGCGCAGAACGGTCGGCACCACATCGAAGACCATATCCGCGAGACGGATAAGATCGTCCTGCGGGAAGTGCTTCTTGGCGAATTCCATCTGAGCGGTAAAGCGAGGATCAGGTACACGCAAAACGGCATGACCATAACCAGGGATGACCTTGCCGCTGTTCAGTGTATCCCAGGCGAACTTGTAAAGGTCATCGCGTGAAGGAACCCCACCGAACTGCTTGTGGACACCGAGCAGCCAGCCAAGACATTCCTGGTTCGCAAGCCCATGCAGTGGACCAGCGAGCGCGTTCAATGCGGCTGAGAAGGCGTAGTAGGCGTCTGATAAGGTGGATCCAGCCAGATGCATGGCATGAGCCGATGCGTTTCCAGATTCATGATCGGAGTGCAGGATGAAGTACAGGCGGGCAAGTTCAGCATATCCCTTCTTGTCTTCCACTTTCATCATGCGGGCGAAGTTCATGCCGTAATCCTGCTTGGCGTTGTATTTCAGTTTCTTGGTCTCGTTGAAATACTTCATACGATAGATGAAGGCAGCAACGAGAGGAAGTTTGGCAGTCAGGTTCAGGCTGTCTTCGAGGGCAGCTTCCCAATAGGCATCCTTCTTCATACCTTCGTTATATCTCTTCACGAACTCAGAGCCGTTCTGCAGGGCAAGTGTTGCCTGCGAGAAGAGGGTCATCGGGTGTGTGTCCTTGGGCATGGACTTGAGCATCTTGTATACATAATCAGGGATGTCCGCGCGCTTCGCCCACTCGGCTTCCACTTCCATTGCCTGTTCCTTGGTGGGAACTTCACCGATCATGAGCAAATAATACAGGCCGCCAACCAAAGGCATCTTGCCGCCACGCGCCTTGGGCAAAGCCTTCAGCGTCTCAGGGATGGACATCCCGCGGAAGCGAATGCCCTCGGCAGGGTCAACAAATGAAACATCGGTCAAGAGTGCTTTGACATCACGCATGCCACCAACCACCTGTCCAACGGTCACATCGGCAACTTTCACTTCAGCATGGTCCTTTGCAAGTGCTTTAATTCTTTCACGCCACTGGGGCAGTTGTGCTTCCATCTTTTCGTGCAAAATCATTGGGGTTTCTCCTTGAAATTAATAAACATTACAGAGGTCAAACGTCAATCTCCCTCTAAACGTTCGACCTCTGACTTTGAACTTTTACAACGTTACCAATTTCTTCAACGCGTCGTGCGTTTCCTTCACAGCCGCGGCCGACTTATCGAACATTGCTTTTTCTTCATCATCCAGTTTGTACTCGATGACCTTCTCGATGCCATTCGCTCCCAGCATGACAGGCACACCGAAGAACATATCGTTCAAGCCGTATTCGCCTTCCATGTGCGCTGCACAGGGAACGATTAAATTCTTGTTCTTAAGAATGGCTTCCGCCATCTGGGCACATGCGGCAGAAGGTGCATAGAATGCAGAACCAGTCTTCAAAAGATTCACGATCTCGCCGCCGCCTTTGCGGGTGCGATTAACGATCGCTTCCAATTTGTCGGCGGGGATGTACTCCCGCAACGGAATGCCAGCAATATTGGAATGATGAGTGAGCGGAACCATCTCATCGCCATGTCCACCCAACACGTAGCAACTAATGTTCTCAACGCTGACGCCAGTTTCCATCGCGACGAAGGCACGCATACGGGCTGAATCCAAGATACCAGCCTGACCAATGACACGGTTGCGTGGCAGACCGGTCTTCTTCATGGTCAGATACGCCATGGTGTCAAGCGGATTCGTCAACACGATAAAGAAGGCATCCGGTGAGTGCTTCAATGTTTCGGTGGCGGCTTTCCCCACGATCTCAGCATTCGCAGACAACAGATCATCACGGCTCATCCCCGGCTTGCGCGGCAAGCCTGCCGTGATGATGATAATGTCTGAACCCTTGGTCGCAGCATAATCATTCGAACCTACGATCTCAACATCCTTACCAATAATTGGCATCGCTTCCAGCATGTCAAGCGCCTTGCCCTGCGGCATGCCCTCAACCACGTCCACGAGGACGAGATCGGCAAGTTCACGTTCTGCAAGCCAATGTGCAGTCGTAGCGCCGGTCATCCCAGCGCCGATAATGGAAATTTTATTCATTGATCCTCCAGAGTATACGATGTTAGTAGATTTTATCCGAAAAGATTATGACCAATTAGTACAATATGTCATTCTTTTCGCGTGACTGACAATAGATAAGAAAACAGTGGCGCCTTGGACGCCACTGTCCGCTTCATTCTTAACTCTATTCTGATTCTGCCTCGAGGAACCTTGTCGCCGAAATGGCAGCTGCGGCTCCCATGCCTGCCGAGGTGACCACCTGCCGAAAATGCGGATCCGCCGCCTCACCTGCCGCGAAGACGCCGGGGACGCTGGTTTCCATCCTGTCATTGACCTTGATGTAGCCAAGGTCGCTCATTTCCAGCTGACCTTTGAACATCTGCGTGTTCGGCGTATGCCCGATAAAGATGAAGAGACCATCTGTTTCGAGAGTCGATTCTTCACCCGTTTTCACATTCTTGAGCTTCAACGCGTCGAGCTTCTCCGACCCAACCACTTCCGTGACAACTGTATCCCAGATGAAGTTGATCTTGGGATGTTCCTTGGCACGTTTCTGCAAAATGGCTCCCGCGCGCAACTCGTCGCGGCGATGGACAATGGTCACGGAGGAGGCGTAACGCGTGATGAACAATGCTTCTTCCAAAGCGCTATCACCGCCTCCCACCACAACAACTTTCTTGTCTTTGAAGAACCAGCCATCACAAGTGGCACAGTATGAAACACCGCGCCCGGTCAATTCCACTTCGCCAGGGATTTCGAGATGGTTCGGGCTGGCGCCGGTGCCAACAATGAGTACATCAGCAAGATATTCGCCGCTGTCAGTCGTCACCTTGAACGGACGCTTAGACAAATCCACCGAATTCGCCATATCAAACTCGGTGACGGTGCCGAAATGCTCCGCCTGCTTCTGGAACAACTCACCCAACTGCGCCCCACCAACTCCTTCGGGGAAACCCGGATAGTTCTCGATCGTGTAGGTCAAAGCAGCCTGCCCACCCAACTGCATGCCGGTCAGCACCACTGGCTGCAACTCGGCACGTGCGGCATACAACGCGGCAGCATAACCTGTCGGTCCCGACCCCAGCACCAAAACTTTTACGTGTTTTGCATTTCCGTTTGAAGACATGATGTAATTACATTCCTCTATTGTGATTTCTTTATTTCCGTGTTCAAGACGCTTTGTTTCGTCTCTATTTTACCGTGCTACTCTTGTTAGATGCTGACAATCGTGAAAAGTTGCACCGGAACACCCAGACAGCAAAGGGTACAATACGCTCAGGAAGACGTTCATGGGCTTCGAGGAAATTTCTCATACTGCTGATTGGTCTGTCCGCGTGTGGGCGGAGGATTTGCCGCTGCTGTTTGCAGAGTCGGCCCGGGCGATGAATTCGCTAGCGGGGGTGGAGACAGGTTCAGGTACCCCTGTAGAGCGGATGTTCGAGTCTGTGGGGATTGATGCCGAGAGTCTGCTGGTCGCTTTCCTGTCTGAATTGGTTTACTATCAGGAGCAGGAAAATCTGGCGTTCGATCAGTTTGAGGTGCAGATTGAAGGTCATAAATTGAAGGTTGAAATGGAAGGAGCTGAAATCACCTCTGTGGATAAAGCCATCAAGGCGGTAACTTATCATGGCTTAAAGGTTGAAGCAACAGAACGCGAGGTCGAAGTGACGATTGTGTTTGATGTGTAGGAGCGAAAGATGAATATTGAGAATTTGATCCAGATCAGCGAAACCGAATGGGAGATCCCAACCCATATTCGTACTGACATGCGCGTGCCGGTGCGGTTGTTTGCCACGCGTGAACTGCTCGAGCAGATCATGGATGACAGGTCGTTGGATCAAGCGGTCAATGCCGCGACGTTACCTGGCTTGGTCGGGCATGTGATCGTGATGCCGGATATGCATCAGGGGTATGGCTTTCCGATTGGCGGCGTTGCGGCGACGGAGTATCCCAGTGGTGTCATTTCACCCGGCGCGATTGGTTATGACATTAACTGCGGCGTCCGTTTGCTTGGATCAAGGATTGAGTTTGAGTCTGTGCAAGGTGACATGGACAGGCTTGCCACATTGTTGAATACATATTGTCCGAGCGGCGTCGGCAAGGAAGGCATCAAGAAAGTCAGCATTCAAGAACTGGATCAGATCCTTCGGGATGGTTCGCGCTGGGCTCTCAAAAATGGATATGCCACCGAAGCCGATCTCGCACGGACTGAGGAATCGGGTTCCATGCAGGGAGCCGATCCTGACATGGTCTCTGAGCGCGCCAAAAAGCGCGGACGCGAACAGGTTGGTTCATTGGGCGCGGGCAATCACTTCATTGAAGTGGAGGTAGTGGACGAGGTCTTTGATGAAGATGCCGCCAACGTCATGGGAATTTACAAAGGCTGCCTGACGGTCCAAATCCATTGCGGCTCGCGCGGGTTGGGACATCAGGTCTGCACTGACTACGTTCAACACTTCCAGGGTGCGATCCGCAAGTATGGGATCAACCTGCCAGACCGCGAATTGGTTTGTGCCCCTATGGATTCGCCAGAGGGTAAATCCTATTTGGGAGCGATGCGCGCCGCGGCAAACTTCGCTTTCGCCAACCGTCAATTGCTGGCTCACAATGCCCGCCGCGCCTTCGAAGAGACGTTTGCAGGCAGGACGAAAAACTGGCACCTGTATCAGGTTTACGATATCGCTCACAACATGGGCAAGATCGAAACGCATATTGTGAACGGCAAGGAAATGAAAGTGTGCGTACACCGCAAGGGAGCTACGCGTGCATTCGGTCCCGGTTCGCCTGGCTTGCCGCCGGAATATAAAAAGATCGGTCAGCCTGTTATCATCCCCGGTTCGATGGGAACGGCATCCTGGGTACTGGTCGGCACGGAAGACAGCATGACTCGTTCGTTTGGTTCATCCTGTCATGGAGCAGGTAGAGTCATGTCGAGGTCAAAGGCAAAACGCGAAGTGCGCGGGGACGCCTTGAAACGGGAATTGGAGGAACGCGGAATCAAAGTCCGAGCAGGGTCAATGCCTGGCTTGGCAGAGGAAGCACCGTCTGCCTATAAAGACGTAGACATGGTAGTGGAAACCGTCAGTCAGGCGGGAATTGCAAGGAAGGTGGCAAGACTGAAGCCTGTGGCAGTGATCAAAGGTTGAATCAAAGAAGGACAACTCGAATGATTGAGCTGTCCTTCTCTTTTATCCAGACTAAATTATTCTTTCACCCTCTCCAGTTTTGCACCTAACGCCAAAAACTTCTTATCCACGTCCTGATACCCGCGTTCGATCTGACCGATGTTACGGACAGTGGATGTCCCTTTTGCCGCGAGTGCCGCGATCAACATGGACATGCCTGCTCGAATATCCGGACTCTCCAGGTTCTCGGCATACAGTTGATTTGGTCCCTGAACGAGACAGCGATACGGGTCACATAAGATGATCCTTGCGCCCATGCCGACCAGTTTGTCCGTGAAGTACATACGCCCGGAGAACATCCAGTCATGGAACATGATCGAGCCGCTGGCTTGTGTGGCAACAGTGATGGCAATGCTGATCAAGTCAGTAGGGAAGGCGGGCCAGACATTGGTTTTGACTTCGGGAATGGCACCGTCCATATCCGGGGTGATCTTAAGTTCCTGATTTGCGGGGACAACCAGATCGTCACCGTCAACTTCCCAATGTACGCCCATGCGTTCAAACACATGGCTGACCATGCCGAGGTTATTCACACCGGCGTTTTTCACGCGCACGGATCCATGCGTTACTGCCGCAGCGCCGACAAAACTGATCACCTCCAGGTAATCCGGTCCGATCGTGAATTCACCGCCATGCAATTTGGGAACGCCATGAATATGAAGCGTGTTCGAACCGATCTCTTCGATCTGTGCGCCGAGTCCATTCAGGAAGTGGCACAGCTCCTGCACATGTGGCTCAGAGGCAGCATTGCGGATGATCGTATCCCCTTTTGCCATCACCGCCGCCATGATGGCATTTTCTGTCGCGGTCACGCTGGCTTCGTCCATGAGGAAATCCGCGCCGCGCAAGCCATCTGATTTGAAGGTAAAACCGCGGTCATATTTGACATCTGAGCCAAGAGCTTTCAGGGCAAGGATATGCGTATCGAGGCGGCGGCGTCCGATCACGTCACCACCGGGAGGCGGCAATTTGAACTCCCCCACCCGTGCCGACATTGGTCCCGCCACGAGGATGGAAGCGCGAATGCGGCGGCAAAGGTCCGGGTCGAGGTCGGCAGGTCTCAGCTCCCGGGCGGTGATGCGCCACGACGTGGCGTCCAATTCCTCCACCCGTGCACCGAGGCTTTCGATCAGGTGCCGCATCACAGACACATCCTTAATGCGCGGAACATTGCGTAAAATGACAGGTTCTTCGGTCAACAGACAGGCGGCGAGCAGGGGCAGCGCGGCATTCTTGTTTCCTGCGGGGACCACCTCGCCGTTTAGCGGTGTCCCGCCCTCGATTATGAATTTGTCCATGTTCATCTCCTGGAGGGAATTTCGGGAAGATTGTAAGGCACTTCACAAAGTCGTGCAAGCACATTACAGATAACTTACACGATGGCATCCCATAAAAACATCCCACCCTTTGGACTATAATGAAAGAAATGGACTTCACCATACTCTTCCCAATCCTATTGGGCTGGCTTGCCGGTCTTTTTGTGAACTACGCCTCGGATGTTTTGCCTGTCACGCGGCGTTTCAGCCAACCTAACTGCCCCAACTGCCAGTTCGCGTTTTCATGGCTGGATTATTTGACTCTGCGCACCTGCCGCACTTGCAGGACTCGCCGCAGCCTGCGGACATGGATCGTGCTGATTGTGTCCATCGCTTCATTTACATACTTCTGGCTGTTCCCACCCCTTGGGCTTGGTCTGCCCCTCAGCCTGATCGTACTCACTTATTTCGGCGTCATCATCGTGATTGATCTTGAACATCGCCTGATCCTGCATCCCACCAGTATATTTGGTGCTGTTTTGGGGTTGGTCGTTGGAACCTATCTATACAGTAAAAACGGTGATGTTCTTTCCGGCTTGCTCACCTCGGTTTTGGGTGGGATTGCCGGGTTCGGCATCATGTTCGGGTTGTATCAACTTGGGGCGCTCGTAGCCCGCATCCGGTCCAGAAAGATGCGTGCGGCAGGTCAGGCAGAGGACGATGAAGAGGCGCTTGGCGGCGGGGACGTGTTCCTGACCGGTGTTCTGGGGCTCATGCTCGGATGGCCCAATATCGTGCTTGGCATCACAGCCGGGGCATTGATCGGAGGCGTGGTTGCCCTGCTGGCGCTTGCACAGTATTTTGTCAAAAGGCGCTATGCGGAAAACAGCCTGATGATTTTTATTCCATATGGTCCCTCGCTGGTGCTTGGGGCGTTTTACATCTTATTTTTTTTCTAAATAACAAAAGTGTTGGTTGATATTTGTTACAGTTAGTACGAATGTCTTATTGGACTGAACAACCAGTATATTAAACTAAGAATTAGGACTAATAGACAAAGAGAACAGGAAAGACTTATGAAAACAATGAAAGTCCCCCCCCATAAAGGCAAAGCGCAGGCGATGGTCGAGTTCGCGATCGTGTTGCCGATCCTGCTTTTGGTGGTTTACGGTTTGATCGAAACAGGCAGGTTCATATTCACCTATGCCTTTGTGAGCAACGCCACCCGCCAGGCTGTACGCTATGGTTCGACTTCCGGCGTGGGAGCTAACGGCGTGCCGCGCTACCAGGATTGTGTCGGTATTAAAGCCGAAGCAGAAAGAGTGGATTTTCTAAACTCATTTGCCGACACCAATATCGCGATCACATACGACAATCCCGACACTGGCTCGGTCAGTTTTGACGGCGTCTGTGATGGCAATACAGACTCAAACGTGAACGCAGTGACCGGTGACCGCGTCATCGTAACTGTCAATTCAAACTTTGTCCCCATTTTTCCCAAGTTTCTCCCCTTCCTCTCCCGCACAGCTGCTGGCGGCAATCCGATCATCGTTGAGAGTTCCCGCACCCTGCTGCTCAAGCTTGACATCGCGCCGCCAAAGGAACCAACGATTACTGAAATCCTATCAGACGATCCAGACCCATCCCAAGTTGGGGATTATGTGACGGTCAAAGTCAGAGTGACTTCCAATAGTGCGACTACCTCCCCCACCGGGAAAGTATTTATTACTGGAGCGGAAGAGAACTGCACAATAACATTATCAGGGGGTATAGGGAGTTGTCAAATAAGATTCTTAACCGGTGCCGTTAGCCCTCCGAAAGTGATCACTGCCACATATGAAGGAGATACCGATCATGATACGAGCAGTGATACAGAGAATCACACAGTGAATTACGCTCCTGCAGTAGTTACAATCACATCTGATACACCGGATCCATCGCTTGTAGCAGATAGCGTCACTGTCAGTTTCAAAGTGACAGGCGCTTTTGGAGTTCCAACGGGCACTATGACCATTACCGGTCAAAGCGGGGGGTGTAGTGCTCCAATTGATCTTGACACTAACGGCGAAGGCAACTGTAGTGTGAACTTTGCATCCACCGGGAAGAAGACCCTCACTGCTTCCTACAGCGGCAACGCTATCTACGCTTCAGGTACAGACACTGAACGTCACGATGTGATCCTGCCCACTGAAACGGTCACCATCATCCAAGCCCACTCACCGGATCCATCTGAAATTGGGCAGTCTGTTACTGTCTTTGTCAGCGTGGGAGGCATTACACCGCCCAGTGGAACTGTAAAAATCGATGGTGCAAACACGAGCTGTTCGTTCACCCTGCCAGCTACAAGCTGCGTGGTCACTTTCACTTCCACCGGCAACAAAACCATTACAGCAACCTTTACCAGCAGCGATCCTGGTCAGACAGGCAGCAGCGACAGTGTAAGTCACACAGTGCAACTGCCAGCCACAACCACTACCATCACAGCCCACACCCCTTCACCATCAGAAATTGGACAATCGGTTGCTATCACTGTAACGGTAACCGGTGGTTCGACAACCCCCACAGGTACGGTAGACATCACCGGCGCAGATTCAATTTGTAATATTACTCTGGTCAGTGGTACCGGCAGTTGCAATGTGGTATTCAATTCTTCAGGCTCAAAAACATTGACGGCAAATTATGGAGGGGACACCTTACATGCAGCCAGTAACGATACCGAAACCCATGTCGTTTCAGAAGCTGCAATTGAAAATTGCAACCTTGTGACAGCTGGTCTGCTCCAACAAACGAATGGTGCCATGACAATGACAATAAACAATCCTCTCGCAGTCCCATTGCAGATCGCCACAATTACAGTCCGGTGGAACCATGACAAAGGTCATCAAACAGGTGATGACAAGACGCTAAGATTGCAGTATGCCAACCTTAATGGAACAGTATTCTTCTCAGGCAACGAACTTGGAGACAATTATACAATCACCCCGAACCCTGCGATAAGCGTTCAACCCAATTCGGTCGGTACAACCACGATCACCTTTACCTTCCACCAGGCATTTGACAGGTGGGATGATACAGAATTCGTGCAAATCAATTTTACAAACCCTGGTTGTGCTGGTCTATTCCAGAACCAACACTAGGAAGAGAGCGAGGAAAACATGAAAAAGATCAAATTTGAACGTGGACAAAGTCTTGTCGAATTCGCCATCAGCCTGGTGGTCATTCTCTGGCTCCTGGCGGGAGCGGTTGAATTCGGCATTGCACTCTTCCAGTACATCCAATTACGCGACGCGGCACAGGAAGGCGCATTATATGGTTCCATCAATCCCCCAGCCAGTGCGGGTGATGCCAATTATCAAAACATCGTAGCCCGAGTGAAAGCAGCATCGAATTCACCGATAGACCTTGCAGGCGATCCAGATGTTGATGTCCAGATCACATGGACAGGTTCCGCCTGCGTTGCAGATGCGCTTACTGTTCGCGTGGAATACCCACATAAAATCTTTATGCCATTCGCAACCCTGTTCACAGGCGGATCCACTACCATTAACCTTGGCGCAGAGGTGACAGATACCATTCTAAAATCAGAAAATTCGGGTTGCTGATTTTTGGTATCCAATACTCGCCTCGGGCGGGATGATTACCTGACCCATTTTCATCAGGTATAATCCCGCCCGTAATTGTTTCTATCAAGGAGGTGAACCGGCACAATTCCCGGGAAAGACAGCGCATGGTCCCGCATCCTGGAGCGGGATGACGAGGATAAGGGTTCTCCATCGCGGGATGGAGCTAACCGATTCACTGGTTTCGATACGCCATAGAGCGCTACTCAACCAACGAAACGGGAAAATCGATAAATCAGCGGAAGCCCTTCGGGTGTGCCATCCCCCGTTTCATCTTTCCCTCCGATCATAGCAACCCAGCCATAAAACACCGCGCGAGTAATTGTGTGGACAGAGATTGTTGGGAATGGCAATAGCAATGTATCAGGTTTCAAGTGCCAGATATCACATGGCGCATGGATCCTGACACTTGAAACTTAATTCGGAGGAACCCAAAATGTGTGGAATCGTAGGATATATCGGTCCGCGAGACGCGGTGCCGGTAATTATCAATGGCTTGAAGCGACTCGAGTATCGCGGCTATGATTCGGCTGGAGTCGCGGTTTGGAACGCGGACCAGATCGAGGTCCGGAGAGACGCGGGCAAGTTATCCCAATTAATTGATCTCGTGGCAAAATCACCCATCCAGGGTGCGCCTGGTATCGGTCATACACGCTGGGCAACACACGGAGCGCCATCCGCCCGCAATGCCCATCCGCATCTTGGACAGACAAAGCGTGTAGTGGTAGTACAGAACGGCATTGTCGAAAACTTCCTGGAACTCAAGGATGAGTTGATGGCAGAGGGTGTCGAATTCCAATCGGATACGGATACCGAGACCATCGTCCACCTAGTGGAACATTATCTCTCCACTGGAATTGGTCTGGTGGAAGCCGCACGCAAAACCTTTAGCGATATTCAAGGTGCGAATGTGGTTGTGCTGATGTCTGCCGATGAACCGGACAAGATCGTGACGGCACGGATCGGCAACGCGGGTGGCGTTGTGATCGGGATGGGCAAGGACGAGAACTTCATCGCCAGCGACATACCCGCCATCATGGAACACACGCGCGAAGTGATCTTTTTGGAATCGCGCCAGATGGCAGTGGTGACGCGTAACACGGTCACGATTGAAACGCTGGACGGGGCAAAAATCAAGCCCAAAGTGCATTCTGTTTCGTGGGACCCGATTGCGGCAGAAAAGGGCGAGTATCGCCACTTCATGCAGAAGGAAATCCATGAGCAGGTACGGGCATTGACCGATACATTGGCAGGACGCGTGGATTTTGCAAAAGGAAAGATCCGCCTGCCCGACCTGAAGCTGACAGAAGAATTCGCCAGCAAGATCGAGAAAATTTATATCACCGCCTGCGGCACCGCCGCATACGCCGGCATGGTGGGAAAATACCTGATCGAAAAGATCGCGCGCATCCCGGTCGAAGTGGTAATTGGCTCCGAGTTCCGATACAGTGACCCGATCCTGAACGACCGAACCGTGGTGCTTGCCATCTCACAATCCGGTGAAACAGCGGATACCCTCGCAGCAATGGAGGAGGGCAGACGGAAAGGCGCTGTCATCTGGAGCATCGTCAACGCCATTGGCTCGCAAGCCATGCGTGTGGCGGATGGATACATCTCGATGCAAACCGGACCTGAGATCGGTGTTGCTTCGACCAAAGCCTTTACCGCCCCCCTGGTGGACCAATACATGCTGGCAATCCTGCTCGCCGACCTGCGCGGCGTGATTGACGATAAGACCCGCAGGGAACTTGTCGCTGACCTGCGCCTCATCCCTGACCTGGTTGGGCGCACCCTCGAACGTGAAAGTGAGATCGAGATCGTTGCGCAACGGTTGAAGGATATCCGTGATTGCCTATATCTCGGACGCGGCATCAACATGCCCATCGCCTACGAAGGCGCATTGAAACTCAAGGAGATA
>CAYTDB010000091.1:0-20112 GCA_964436455.1 uncultured Anaerolinea sp.
TTTTCCTGCTCCCAAGCAGAGTCCACGCCCGCCCACTTGCGGGTACACAACCCGTTAGCCCGCCGCGGCAGATGGGAAGGTGAGGTTGGTATGATGAATGATGAGTCTGTTAACTGGTTCTATGGTTTGATGGCTGAGCGGATTGCTGAGTTCACTCCCGATGCGCGTGATATGCCATTCTTCCAACGCGAAATCAAACGCTTTGGCCAACCAGTCCTAGATCTGGGCTGTGGCGTGGGACGCTTGCTTTTGCCACTGCTGTCCGCAGGTATTGATATTGATGGCTGCGATATTTCGGGCGATATGCTGCACTATTGCCGCAACAAGGCAGTCAGTCAGGGCCTTGAGCCGCGTCTGTATCAGCAGTCCATGCACGTCTTTGACCTACCCCGTCAATATCGGACTATTTACATATGCGACGCTTTCAATCTGGCTGGGGGCCGAGATAGAGGTTTGGAAACGCTCCGGCGCTGCTTTGCCCACCTGCAAGAGGGAGGCGCGCTTTTGATCACCAATGAACCCGATTACACAGTACCGGAGTGGTGGGAGCAATGGGAACCCGCAAAGTGCAAGACTCTGCCCGAGCCTTGGCCAGAAGAAGGTAGGCGCCGAGCCGCCAATGATGGCAGTGAATATGTTGAGAGTTTTCGCCTGGTCAGCGCCAATGTACTGGAGCAGAGTTACATCCGTCAAATGCGTGTTGAAAAGTGGGTCGCGGGCCAGTTGGTTGCTTCTCAAGAGGATACCCTGCGTGGTGATATGTACATGAAGAACGAGATACTCCTCATGTTACAGGTTGCGGGTTTTCGTCAGATCAGTGTTCGAGGTGACTTTACTGATGAACCGGCCACACTGGACAGCAAAGAATTGATCTTTACTGCCCTCAAATAGATCAATGGTGAATGCATGGATAGATTTTCCAGACAAAAGCGGGCTACGGAAAGTCACGCCTGCGGAGAGCAGGTAAGACCTGATTTCAGGCAACGCTCGAAGAAGCAGGAACCAACCAGCAATCTGCCATGTACAGATTTGCATAGGTTTTGGAGAGCGGTTGAGGGGAGTAAAGTGGGAAAAGACAACAATGGAGGCTGACCATGAAAGATGAAAAACTACTGACCAACAGGGTGAGGGTACCTATTGATCAGTAGTTTTAGTCTCATTTTTAAAACACTACTCTCCCCTGTCAATTCCCAACCGTCATCTATGCACTCGTGACGGCTGACTTCCTCTCATCGCGATTGTTATGTATTGTCAACCTGTTAGGATGCATTGCAAAGTCGGCAATTGACCCTAACGAACAGGGCTTAGGTATGGCCTTACAAGCTCTCTCAGAACATCCAGGGGAACTGGCTTTATCAAAACATTATCCACCCCTTCCTTGTTTTGGTAGATGGCGGCCATTTCTGTATCGGCTGTAATGATGATGATGCTGGAATCGTCCCGGCTGAACCACATTTCCCATGTAATTTCATTCCCGCTCACTTCTGGAAGGTGCATGTCCAGTAGGACCAGCCTGGGAGCCGGTTCGACTGCCAGTCTGTCATACGCCGTTCTTCCATCGGAGAACATTTCAACTTCAAAACCAGCCGACTTCAATGCGCGCTCGCATGTTTCAGCAAAAGTGGCGTCGTCTTCAATCACGAAAGCCAGATTTGGTTTAACTGTCATTTTGCGTTTTTTCTCCTTGCCAATTCCGAAATAATCAGGGGGAATGTGACAATAAATTCACTGCCCCTGCCTTCCTCGCTTTGCAATGTTAGTGTACCACCCATGAGGTCAACGAGACCTTTCACAATCGAAAGACCAATACCGGTTCCACGTTGCTGGCCATGTGTTTGATCAGATATGGCGTGATGAAATTCCGTGAAAATCAGATCACTTTTGGATGCTGGAATACCGCAGCCTGTATCTTTTACAGAGAAGCCCAACTGGTTTTCGTGGACAAATGCCCTCATTGTGATGTTGCCTTTGACTGTGTTTTTAACGGCATTGCTGACCAGGTTGGTAAGTATCTCCTGTAAAAGTATCTTGTCCAGTTCGACCAGGTCTGGCACATTTTCTTCAATCATTACTGAAATTTCCAGACCCTTCTCCCTGGCATCAAAAGCCATCATCGAGCGCACAATGCTGAAAATGGTCTCAATTTTCGTTGCCGAGGGGCGGTTTACCAATCGCCCTGTCTGCAGCCTTGCGCGATTCAGCAGGTTTTCCGCCATCATGAGAAGACGCTGCGAATTGGTGATGATGCGGGTCAGGTTTGCAAGCGCGTTTTCCGGATCCTGGATGGCAATTTCAGCATCCCCACGAATGGCGGCCAGTGGTGTGCGTAATTCGTGGGCCACCGCGGCAAGTGTTGTATCACTCAGCCGTTGGGACTCCTCGTTCATCGTAATGTCACGGAATGCAATCAGTTTTTCACGGGGTGAAGCAGTCGGCAGGCAGGTTACAACAAAGGGCTTGCCCAGGATATCTACATAATCCGCTTTCTGGGCTTCCATGATTTCCAGGAGTCTCTTGCGGTTTTCCCCATTGATGGCCGCGTCCTGGAAAACGCGCTTGATATCACTCCCCTCTTGTGCGTGCGGAAACAGGGCAACAAAAGCCCTGTTCGTTTGCAGAATACAATTGTCGCTGCTGATAAGCACGAGGCCGGATGGCAGCGCATCCACTATTTTTTCGCTTTGGTTCTCCATGTTTCAGACCTGTGATGAATGAGTTGCAGTGTATTGACAAATCCAGAGGAGCTGCTTGCAACAACAATTGCCGCAGCGCCAGCATGATCGTTGCCCGTTTTATGGACCATTATCCCGCAGAGACGGGGGTATGATACGAGTGCTGACCGGGCGGATTGACTGTGGGTGGTGACTCTTGAACAACCACCGTGCCTCCCGGCATGGCACCAAAGGCACTATGCAGTTCTGCCTGGCGGTTGCACTACGGTCAAACGGGAGACGGCGCATGAACCGCAACGCTAACACCCTCTCCACCGCGCGAAATGAGAGCGCATTGAGCTCATCCTCACCGCAACGTTCGGCAATGGGATGAGCGGCATTCTCATCTGCATTTGCCTCCAAACCGCACCACAAGCATTAAAACACAGCCTGTAAACGGCGGTTCATTGAAAAGGTGCCACCACAAAGCGAGCATTGCTGGCTGGAACAGGCTGGTTGAACCGGGCGATAGCGAATGCCGCGCCCGTCCAACTTGAACTTAAGTTTATCACGCCCATAGCCTAAGGGTGAGACACGCAATGCCCGGTTCCTTTGTTTCGACTTGAATCGCATATCCTGTACCGACAGGCGCTTCAACGCCACGTTCGTTCCTTTCGGCAGCTCATCCAGCATCTGACCTGGCGCGCGGCCAATCTCGTTACGAGCAAAGGCTTCGGCGCGCGAGTCCCTCAGATTGACCACCGGTTTGTTCTTGCTTTGGGAGCAAGAGGCCCCGGGTTCAAATCCCGGCGCCCCGACAGATAGGGCTATGCCCTTGAAATGCCATGTCGGTGTTTTATATCCACAACAGTGAAAGTAAAACAAGAATGGTCTCTTGCCTCCGCAGCACTAAGAGACGCCTATACCGACTTTGTTCTAAGCCGGCAGGCAATGCACACCTGCAACGCTTGAGTTCTATAAGAACACAGCGGGGAAGTTCTTATCGTGGTTGGAAGAAAGAGGGATAGCATCACCCCATGATGTACAGGCAAGGCATGTCCGTGAATACCTCGCAGAACTAATAGGGAATGGGAAATCAGATAATACTGTACACGACAATGCAAGAGCGATAAAGACTTTACTCCGTTTTTCGAATGAAGAGAATTACCTCCCTACACTTGTTACTTTTTCCATGCCAAAGGCAGCAAAGAAAAGACTCCCGTGTCTCTCAGCGGATGAATGGAGCAAAGTGATTGCAGCATGTCAAAACCCGCGCGACAAGGCGCTCACGCTGTTCATGGCTGATAGTGGATTGAGGCGGGCTGAGGTTGTCGCTCTGAATTGGGGCAAGTCCATGGCACATCCCCATTAGCGTAATCCGGATTAGACTAATCCGGATTACGCTGACTGAGTTCGACTGGTGCTCGCTCCAGGAGATCATGGTCCGCGACCGTCGATTCCTATAGTTTGACGCCTGGCTTCTGCACTATATTCGACTACACGCAATTTCTACAAGGGGCTATTTCTTGGAGAGGCATCACATCTGATCCTCCCCTGCCCCTCCGAAGATGATCTTTCGTGGTTTCGGGACAAAATTCTTGTGTCCGTCGAATCTGACGAGAGACTCCGTCTGGCGACGCCGCTACGTCCGGTGTTCACTTGACTCATCACTCTGAACAAGAGAGATTTGAGCGGATGCCTTTATATATCCAGGTTTCTTCAGACTTGGTTATCCATGATGGATAACTATCTTTTTGACAGGTGCAAAAGATGGAATACTGTCATGAACTTCCAGCTCTCGAGTTGTGAGCCTCAGGAATATTTCCCAGCCTGTTTAGTGAGTTTGTGACACACCATGTTCGTTTGGATGCTCCACCGCTGCCATGGTGGCAATGGCGGAAATTTGCATAAAACCCGCCGGCGACGCGCCCGGATCTTCCGCAGGCTGGCTACCCTTCGGCTGGTTGGTCTGCTCAGAAAAAAAAGTGTACCCGCGGGTACACTTTTGAAAGATAAGCATTGATTACCAATGGTTGTATGAAACCTCATTCAGCTAAAACAAAGAGTCCTGGCGCCCCTCGAAGATGGACGGGCGCAGAGCCCCGTGTTTTGACAACCTTTGCCACCAATTTGCGAGGAAGTCACGCGCATCAGCGAAGCGGCCCGCCGGCAGTGCGCTGTAGACATGAACCTGAAACTGTTGTTTGAATTCATTGTGTACGGTGGCGTGAGCAGTCGATCTGGAGTATTTGGATTTATTGGACAGGTGCAGGGCATCAGCCACCACACTGACCATGTCCTGGATCTGTTTAGCTTGCTGGGAGTTTATGGTCTGCTCGCCAATAACCTTTGTCTCCACTGCGCCGAGACGATTGCCCAGGTCGCTGATGGTCAGCCCGAGCTTGCCCAATTCCTCATCCAAACGTCCAGAAAGAACTTCCATTTTCCGGCGGAGTGTTTGAGTCTGCTCAAACAACTCGAAGATCTCGCGCTCATGAGCTTGCGTGGAGGCGTTCATCTCGTCCAGGATTTCTCTCGGGAAGGTTTCGCCGCGATAGGTCAACCAGATCGAACGTACCAGATCGCGCTGAAACAAAATAAGCCTGTCTTGCAGATCTGCACGCACACGTGAAACATCCAGGGTTCCCAGCCAAAAATGCAGTACTTCAAGGTCCAGAAATCCAACCTCCCGCTCCCGGGTCGTGTCCTGGTATGGTGTATCGATCCGCATTGGCACGTAGCGGTCCGAAATTGCCTGATTTTCCAATATTCTGCGCCGTTGTCCGGACACAGAAATTCCTACATGTTCGCACATGTGATCCAATCGGATATACCAATGATTGTTGTCGGCGAGGAAAATTTCGATTTGGGTTCCGTAGAATTCAAACGAAAAGGTATTGGCGATTTCGGGCATGGATGGCATTCCTTATTTAGAAAGTAGGGTGCAGACCCCAGGTGCTTTGTCTCGACTCTCGCAGAAACCAGAAGCCCAAACGCTTTTCGCGTGGGGCAGCTCACGGACATAGAATCACATGATGTGATTCTATCTTTTTCCTTTGATTGCGATAGATGAGCGTGACGTCCATCTATCTTTTGGCGAGGTTGATCAACGGCGGCGCTCGCGAATCCTGCGCAGGCTGTCCGCCAGGGCTTCCAGGCTATCAGCGGCAATCTCGAGGTCCTGCGGGTCCCGCAGCATGGCGGAAAGTTCTCCAGCCACGTGGTCATAATCCATATCGAATTCTGATTGGCGGATCATCTGTAGCCAAGCCTTGATTCGATTCGCTGCCTGGCGATGGGGGCCGGGTGAGGTGCGTGGTCCCCGGCTCCCCGTGGCGACCTCCGATTCCTGCACGGCTCGTTCCAGATCGGCTGAGGATAGCTGCTCCTCAATAGCCGCAAGCACCAGGCCGCGCTGTTGTTTCTTTGGGGCAGCCACGATCTCCCGCAGACGACGTTCCTCCAGCCGATATAAGCTTGCCAGATATAACAACTCATCATCCAGGGCCAGAATTTGCAGGTGCCGGTGCAGGTAGGGTCGGGAGAGTCCGACGATCCGCTCGACCGTGGGCCAGGTGCCCGAGGGTAAGCGCTTGATCTGCAACGCCTGCCGATAGTAATCCAATTCGCTGGCTCCATCCGGCTCCGGGTGGTTGTCAAGCAGGATCAAAATCAACGAAGCAGTGGACTTGGCCAGATCGATCGCCGAAATATCTTCGCGCTGCATGTTCTCGGCCACCTGCCGCAAGCGACTGGTCTCCTTTTGCTCGATGACCTGCAGCCGGGGTTCTTCCGGCCATTCACGCTCAATGGACTTGAGCGCCAAAGACCAATAACGTCGCTCACCGGACTCCAGCAGGAAACGGGATCCGACTTGAGTCTGTACCCATGCTCCGGTGGCCGGCTCGATCTGGCCTTCGCGCAGGATCGATTCTCCAAGAAAAAGCAGCTCATCAACCTGGCGGCGAAGCCCTGCATCTCCGTCAGCGGCGACCACCAACAAACGGGCCGCGCTGTAGCAGTCAATCTCACCCATAAAGAAAGCTGCTTTGAGGTCTGGAGGCAAGATCACACGCGCCTGATATCGATCCGGAAGAACCTGGCTAAGCGGCACGGAAACCACCCGCGCTGGCCGCTGGGATTGTTCCTTTGCAGGCGTGCTTGGCAGCAAGGCGTTAACTTGTGGTTCCTCGGCTTGTCTCAGTTGTTTCAGGTCTTTGTGGGTTCGTTTCGGCATCTACAATCTCCTCAAGCAAAGCGTGCCCATGGGCACGCTTCAGCGCTCCATGCGCCGGCGGATCTCTTCGGCTGCCACAGCGAACTCGCGCGTCGCCGTGCTGGAGGACACGATCTCCCCGGACTGGCGCGCCGGCTTGAAACTGAAGATATCCAGGCCCTCGCTGTTGGAGTAGGTCACCTCTGCGCGTCGCCCAATAGGGGGCAGGATCATTTCCCCGTACTGATTACACAGCCCATCGTAAAACTCTTTTTGTTCCTGCAGGCGAAAGTCGCACATGGAAGGCAGTATGCCCACCAACTGCAGACCGGGGTTCTGCTGGCGCTGGACGCTTTGGATCGTCTTGAGGGCGTTCGCCAGACCCTCGATGCTCGGCGCTTCCAATTGGATCGGGATGATTACGTGCGTGGAGCCCACCAAACTGTTGACCGAGAGATAACTCAAGCCAGGTGGATTATCAATAATGACGTAGCGGTACAGCGGTTCAATGGTCTCAAGGATCTCCCGCAAACGGAACAATCCATCGACCGGATCAGCCCGCAGGACAGAATCAACCATCAACATTTTTTCCTTGGAGGAGGGGATGTAGTCCATGTTACGGCGGGCGTTGATTGGGATTTCCGCCGTGAGAATAAGCTCGGTCACCGGGCGTCCCGTTTCCAGCATCAGCAACCCGGCGATATTGTCATAGGGACCCAAGCCGGCTCCCCGGCGTTTTCCGAAGAAACCTCCCGAAAGCGTGATCTCGGAGTGAGTCTGCTGGTCCAGGTCAATGATCAAAACACGCCCGGGCGCTTCATTGGCCCCGTTCTCATGCGCCATCATCAATGCAAACGCTGCACCAAGGTTAATGGTGGTTGTGGTCTTGCCCACGCCGCCCTTCTGGTTGAACACCGACAGGACTTTCATGCTGCCTTCCTTCGAACAAACATGGTATTTCCGATTGTTAGACTGTTTTCCCAGGTACAGGTGTGTACAGCCGAATTATTCTAATTATAGCCACGAAAACAGTAAATAACAAGGTTAAAGTGCCTCTAGTGACCATTTTCACCGCTATTGCATTGGTTCTGACCATGATGTACAATACCATAAAGGAAAATGGCTATTGTTTAGAATGGATTACAGATATGGCTCAGAGGAAAATAAAATTTCCCAAGGCGGCTCCCATGGCAGCCTATGACAAAATGATCAAACTGACGGTGCGCGAGTTGGGTTTGCTTGATTTGAACGAGCATCCTTTCCATATTTCCGCGGATCCACGATTCTTGTATCTGACCGAACAACACAAGTCCGCGCTGTCACGTCTCGAAAATACCATCGACTGGCGGGAAGGTCTGTCGGTGATCGAGGGACCGATTGGCGCTGGAAAGACCACCCTGGCACGGCGTCTGTATGAACTCTGCATGCAAAATCCTTTACTGGAGCCTGTCTATATTCACACAGCCAGTTATCCAACTCCCGCGGCAGCCCTGCGCGATATTGTAAATCACTTTCGGCAGGATACCCGCCGGGCCTACCTGGACAAGTTGCGCGATTTCGAAAAGTATCTGATCAGTCTCCGAAAACAAGACAAGAATCCCGTCCTGATCATCGATGATGCTCAATTGATGGCTGCCAACAGCCTGCAACCCATCCAGGATTTTCTGAACTTCGATGTGTCATCCAAGCTGATTCAGATCATCTTGTTCGGACAGCAGGAGATTCACAGGAACTTTTCCAGAAAGCCCGCCCTGTTGGATCGTGTCGTATTCTGGCATCGATTAGGCCCCCTGACCTATGCGGAAACGCTACGGATGATTCAGTTTCGGCTGACAGTCGCCGGCCGCTTCAAGCCGCTTTTTTCCGACCGTGCCCTGGAGCTTCTGTACGAGGCCTCCAAAGGCGTGCCTCGCCCCCTCATGATCATATGCAATGAGACACTCCACATCCTGGCCGAAACCGGGCGGTTTGAGGCAGACGAGGCTGAAGTCAGTCAAGCCATTAAAATCTACAACCAACGCTTGAGGAGTGATGATGAATAATAAAAATACTTCGGGAAAAAACAAACCCAATTATCCGTGGGCGGAGTTGTATGATATGGAATCGCGTGTGTCCAGCGCCACTGCGGTCCGCTCGGGAAAAACTGGACGACCCTCCAGGGTCTACCCTCGACGGAAAACATCCGTGATGCTGTCTGACGAAGAACAGGCGGCGTTGGAAAAAATTACCTACTTGATCCGCCAGGCGATGCGGCCGGGATCGGTGACAAAGAGTCAGGTCTATGGCCTGGCCGTGAGACTGCTGGATCACCGCATGGAACAAATGCCCGAGCATGTAGCCAGCTGGGACCAGGTGATCCAATCCTTGTTTGATGGGGAGGCGTAGCCCGCCAGGGCAGACTAATTTCTTATTTTAGGATTTCACTTATATCCTTTTTTACTTATTTACTAATTTACTAATTTACTTTTTTACTCCCAAAACCACCTGTTTTTTTTCTCTTCTTTTTCAAGACCATTCCGTATCAGGAGCAGCGATGTCACCGTAAAAACGAATTGCCTTCATTAAACAAAGATGCCCACCTCAAAGAGGTGGACCCTGATTTAAAGCGAAACTCCCTTCAGGTTGGCCGCCGGACAGGGAGCAGGTCGCAGACAAGAACGATTTCTTACAGTGATTATAAGCACTTCACTGTATTTGTCAAGTCGTCTCTGGTTGGCGTACCTGCTCGCCGGTGCCCATGGAGGGGAAACATTGGATAACCAGAAATGGCTTCATCAAAGTTACGGACTCATCCAGGCCAATTTAGCAGCAATCACGATGACAGCAGGTCCACGATCACGGGCCTGTTTCATCGCGCTCCGGCCGCGGATCCATTCCAACGCCTGGCACACAGCCTGCTGTCCGTACCACTCGATGGGGGACGGTTCACGTTTGTCGCTGATAATTGTCTGAAGCTGAATGCGCAGCCGCCACCGCTTTCACGCACAGCGGCTCCAGAATTCATGCTCAGCAACAACGAAACGGAGAACGAACCACCAGATGCTCGTGAAGTCATCCATGACGGCGTCAAGCCTGACATTCGAGGTCCCGATGACCTTTGAACAGGCCTGGCAGTCCGTATTAGGGCAGCTCCAGATGGAGATGCCGCGCGCCTCGTTCGATACCTGGGTGCGGGATACCCGCGCGCTGTCTCTCGAGGATGGCACGCTAACGGTCGGCGTGCGCAACGCCTACGCGCGTGACTGGCTGGACAACAGGCTCGCAAGCACGATCAACCGTTTGCTGGTGGGCATCTTGAACGACAGCGTTGTAGTGCATTTTGTTGTTGCCGAGCAAAACGACGATATCGTGGAAGTGGACGATGATTCGAACGGTGACGATAGTGACGAGCAGGATAACGGTGTCACACTGCAGCTCGAGGCGGATCCATCTTCGGATTACTTCATGGAGGTCCGTCCTGATCACTGTGTCATGATCGCAGGCTATCACCAACGACTTTGTGAGATGGGCGATGAAACCCTGACAGATCTGTCGCTTTATGTGGGCTTCCGGCAGGCTGTCTTTCCGGACTGGAAAAGGGCGGGGGAGCCAGTGGAGCTGGTGAGAACGGTATCGGTGCGGAAGATCCTTGAGTTCGCGATGTGCATTGGCAGAAGCAAGTTCTTTGAACTCCTGCCGGGAAAAAAGATCGGCAGTACGAACAAGGTGATCGCGGGTGGCCATGTGGAGATCAAGGAAACGCGCGCCTCGACGAAGGAAAAGTTCGTCGATACCAATACGTATCTGGTGCGTATGCGCCCGCTGTTGGCGCGCGTGGATGCGACCGCTGTTGGGAACGTGATTCACGAGCGCGTCGCTCATACAGTCGACAAGGGTGAGGCAAGACGGGAGACGCTGAACGCACTGTATGATTTATTGAATAGCGATATTGGGAAATGGCTGGTTGAAACTGCGGGGGAAAGCAACGTGGATGTTTCCACGCCTCGCACAGTAGCCGGGGTCGTTGAGAAGGTGCTTGGCGAAAGCCTGGATGAGGATCTGAACAGGGCCTCCGACCTGCTTCACGAAAAGATCATAAACGCCTTTGGAATGATCAAGTTGACTCACTATTACATCCGTGTCGTTGTGCCGACTTTGCGTTTTTCCATCGCACAGTCCTGGGCGATTGCCTTCGCGCGCGATCGCGCATGGTTTGACTACAAGACCATGACACAGAAGGACTATGTGATTGCCCCCAAAGGGATCGCTGATCTGGCTGGCTGGGTTGGCGTTACGCCTAAAATTGTCAGGAAGTGGCTGGGGGAGGATAAGCACTTTAGGTGCTTTGTCGCCATGGTCGACCCGGAGTATTCCCCCGATGAAAAGAATACATTCTTCGTTGTCAATCACCTTGAGCCGATGTTGGGGGAGGTGTTTGGAGGCAAACCCTGGCGATGGGATGTTCGCGAAGCTGTGCTTGAAGTGATGCGACTGGAATCCCGGCAGGAACAGGATTTGCCGGCCCGTGAAAAGGAAAAACTGGGGCGGCGAATCAGCGCTCTCCATGCAAAAATTGAGGGAAAACTGGCCCAAAACAACGGAAAAACGTGGACTACCTCGCGGAAAAACGTGGACTACGAAAAAGAAAAACGTGGACTATCTGATGGAAAAACATGGACTACCACCCGGAAAAGCGTGGATGACCTCATGGAAAACTTCGGACTATCGGATGGAAAAATTCGGACTACATTAAATAGCTACATTAAACCTCAACTTAACCCCACTCCAGCTTCAAAAGGTGAAATGACCCGTTCCACCCCCACCACGAAGCCCACTAAAAATTCACTGGCGATGCTGCGTGCCAAGGGGGTGGGGGAACCGGATTTTTCCTCTTTTGATTGGTCTTTGGAAGGATTGCTCAAACGAAATCGAACGTCCCAGGTCAAGCGAAAGGAAATACGCACCCTGCAGATAACCTTCGAAGGATTACTGGCATCCACCCTTTATTGGGGAGGGATTGCCGGACAGATGCGAGGAGTTCAAAACCCCTACAGTTACTCGCTGTCCGATCTGACGACGGAGGTGCCGGATGAGTACCTTGCTTTGGCCAGGCTGCCAGCCAAGGAAATTTTTGCGCACCTGGTTGGAGGGGACCGAGGACGATTCGCATCTGAAACTGAGTGGAACCGGTTGATGGGTGACAGCTTGGAATATCGGGAGAAACTTCTTACCGCTTTATTCGGCATTGAATTTCCCGAGAAGCATCCAGGGGAAGTGGTGATCCGAACGACAAAAAGAACAAAGCGTTTGGAATGATCCTTGGTTGTCCAAAATTAAAAAAGGTCAAAATCACTAAAAGGTGCGTACAGATGAAGACAAGCTGTTGTTCATGAGACTTTATCGGGAATTAGATATCGTCATAATCTGAGCGGCTTGGGTCTATGCTCGGCACGAAGGCTGTGCAAACGGCAGGCGATCTCCATGCCCAAGTCTGAAAAATCATCCTTCGTGTTTCTCAAAGTATCCTTCACGGCTCGTGAACGCCTGATACCCGCAATGGCATGTTCAACCCGAACACGGACTTTGGATATCATGCGATTGCTTTCTTTCTCTTTGGCAGTCAGTTCTTTCTTGCGCGGTTTTTTTTCGGCTGAAGCAATGTACTGACCTTGGGCTCATATCCTTGAACGCCCGTGTCCTTGTGTAGGCGGATGTGTTCAGGATAAGAGATGTTCTCCATGTCTGCCACATTCTTGTCGTGTGTTTTTCCAGGATGGGTCTGGCTGAGAAAGGATACTCGTTTTTTCCTGGAAGCCGCGATCACAACATTCCTGGCACTGTGGATTTTCTTCTTGCCGCTGTAAAGGAATAGTTCAAGGCTGGACAATTCTTTCAAACTGCCAACTTCCCGCGATTATTTTTTATCCTGATCTTGTCGCCTTGCGCAATGATGGGCGCACTTGAGTGATCGAGTACAAAGGCAGGCCATACGAAACCAGGGATGATTCAAAAGAAAAAATCAACATTGGTGAATTATGGGAGAAGAAAAGCAAAGGAAAAGGTGTATTCCTGTTTGCGGTGAAGTGAGACGCAAAAGGACGAGATGGTTCCAGGCCAATGGAAGATAGGATAAACGGGAAATAAAACAGAACCTCGAGTTTATAGCATCTCGAGGTTCTCATTTCTGGATGCGCCGAGCCGCGAGGCGCTCTTTGGCTGCGGCTGTACCAGCTATAGAGCGACAGAAGTCAATTGGAGTATCCGGTGGTTCAGTTCTTCCTTTGGATGGCCTATCCTGGCTGTGCTTTTTCTGATGATGTTGCCTGCCATGCAGGATGTCACACATGATTCGTGTCATTGTTCCTAAATTGTTTTAATTGTGGAATTAATTACAAAAGCGTAATTTCTAAATATTGACCCTTAATTAAAGGTCAGGTAACCTAAGCCGCTTTGTATAAGAGAACTGACACCGCGTCTTACTGTGAGCAAGCTTGTATCTATGATCCAATCAATGCAGCCTGTTGTTTAGCCTGAATCGCTGGTGGGGGTAAGACGGAAAATCTTTTTGCGCCGTGGTTTTTCAACTCCTGGCGAGAGATTGCTGTCAAGCAAAAGGAAAACGCTTTGCAAGCCCAGTACAGTTTAGTGAATGCTGACGGTTTTTGTTCTGGAAGGGAATACAGACATCTGATATTTCCCTACTTCCAGGCGGCAGATAACAGGTAGAAAAGGAGGCGGCGTGCCTGCTGACACGCTTCTGTAGGTGTATTTATGAAAACTCGATTTCAATGGATGGACACTCATTTTAAACGAATGATGGGTGCCCAGTTTAGAACAAGCCTCGGAAAGGAGATCTTTGTATTTCACTACCCACATCCGGCAAAAAGGCTTTTTCATACCATGTGGTGCCCACCGCTCAGGATCGTTGTCCTGACTATCGACGAGGTACGTCAAGGGGTTCTGTTTGACCAGATCGTACAACCCTGGCGTTTTGTCAATCTGCCTGCGGGCAGAATCGTTCTGGAAATGGATCCGGACGATGACTACAAGGACATTTTGCCAGAAATCCTCGCGACGATCGGTGCTGTGCAGAAGATAGATAGCAGCTTACTGGTTGGGGGAACCGACTCAAATGTTTCAGTTGGTCAATTGTTGTTCGCCATGTTTGCAGAATCGTTACGTGATTTGCGCAGTGTGAAGAATACGTGCTTGAACGAAAATGGATTGCTCGACCCTGCCAAGTTGGTAAAGCGTTACTCTCCATGGGAGAGGGGGAGGATACTTGCGTCTGCCGGTTTTGTTCTTGATTTTTCCGGTGAAACAGACTGGCTCATACCACAAGGTGCCATCCCGCTTTCGGCGGATGTGCTGAAATACGAAAATCAACATGCCGACGAACTTCTTGCAGCGTCGCATGCCGTTGTGCCGTCCTGGAAAGCGCAGCTGCAGCCGGTTTGCATTGGATGTGGTCAGGGTGGATCATGGAGGCCCGTCATCCCCGGGGATGCGAATCTGCCCGTCGAAAAATCCTGGCGTCTTTTGCGCCCAGAAAACAACATTCCGCTTTGCTCCTGCTGTGTGAAGCGATTCAAACTCACCAAGAAGCCGGATATCCGCTATAACCTGGCGCGCTCTTTCTGGGGTGCTCGTTTTGAGGCGCTTGATCGATGGTATGCAGCGGAGGTTCAGGGAGGGAGAAGACTGCCCAACGATTGGAATAAAAGTGATTTTCCCTTATGGCCGAGATCGTTTGGTGGGGATACCTGGGAGACCGGTTCCGGTGCAGTAAAACATGTCGCGCCTCTCTGGCCGCGGGATGTGAAGCGCACGAAGGAGCAAATAACTTTTCTGAGGGATGCGGGGGTGTATGATTTCGTCCTTCAATATCAGCCCATAGATAAGTAGAACTTGCCGACTCGAGGGGGGACCCCTATGTCTCCTGTGCTAGACTGCCATTAAGTCTAGTACAGGAGAAACTTTAATGACGTTCTTTGCTTTTTTGGCAGCCTTGGCACTGACTATTCTCGTACACGAAATAGTTTCAGCGATTCAAGCCGCCGTTGTCGGCCGTTGGAACAACCCGCTACACACCCCGGTTTTGACACACTCAGATCTTCCCGGTAAGAGGCGCGGTACCACGCTGGAAGCAATTTTGTTGGCTGTCTTCCCCAAACGTTTTGACGAACGCCAGGCAACCAATATCACGGACATTGTTGGTCTGTTACGCCGGTCCGGATATGTATATGCCACACCCGGCGAGTTTTACGCGGCTGCTATCAGGGATTTCTCCCAATTTTTGCTGGTCGGCATGATCCTTGCTGTGGGGTTGGTCATTCTGGATATGCCTGTCGCCGCTGTGCCGATCCTGGCAATTTACATTATTTTGGGACTTCGCCGGCCGTATGCACGATTGAAGACGGCTGCGAAAAAACGCGAGTTTGCAATGAAGAACAACATGCTTTTGGGATTGTCTGTTCTGGAATCCCTTTTGACGGTCAGTACAGGATCGCAAACTGCATTCGCTGAAACAGCCAAGATCGGCGGACCGTTCTGCAATCTTTTGGCTTTGCTATCTGTGCAAATCGAGAAAGGTGGCCCGGACAGGGCGGTGGAGGCGGTGACGGCTCATTTGCCCAACCCAAACGATATTGAAGCCAACTTGTTCCTTGCGGATGTTCTGGCGTATTACAAGGAAATGCGGCCCATACTATCCAGTGTCTCTGCATTACGCGAGTCTGTGCATAGGCTTGTTTTGGATGCCACGGAAGAACGGGCAGCCCTGGTCCGCCAGCGCGCCAACCTGTTCGGCATCTTTTCAGTGCTTGGGCTGCTACTTGCTCTTATCGCACCTTATATGGCGGTTGGTTTTTAGGACGCCCACTCGAGGGGGGACCCCCCAGGCAAGTCATGTATCCTTTGATCAGGCTGACATGCCATTCAATTTCAGTAAAGGAGATCTCTTCATAATGGACGCACTAAAGAAAGCAGCAAAGCAGGCATTCGCATTTTTGGTTGACGAGGAAGGTCAGGATTTCGCCGAGTACGCCCTGATCCTGGGCGCGGTCGGCGTCGTTGCGATTGCCGTGATCGTCCGCTATCGCACCGAGTTGATCGCTTCCTTCAACCAGGGTATCGAAGCCCTGCGCGCGGCACGCGGCGGATGAGGATGAGAATGTCTTCCTGCCATCGGATGCTGATCAACGAGAAAGGACAGGCCATGTCTGAGTTTGCGTTGGTCATGCCGATCCTTGTTCTTCTGATGGCAGGCATGATCATGGCTGGCATGTATGCATTCCGCGCGGCTGCCGCTGATTGGGGGGTGTTCATTGTGGGGGTGGGAGCAGGTACATATAACACGCCTGCCAGCGAATTGGCACGAAAAAATGTTCTGTGGCCCGATATTCGAGAACGGATCAATGCTGGCACGAGCCTGCCGCGGCAGGTCCGTTCTACGATCGCGATTGAGGACAGTCATCCATGGGCGTTTGGGGTCAACCTGATCGAGGCGCAGCGGGGAAAAACCAATTTCAGACTGTGGCGCTTCTATCCCGGCCCGCCGCCTCCAGGAGTAAATGAGTGATGAAGAAAATCCATGTGATCCGGAAACGTGGCGAGCAAGGCCAGGCTTTGCCGGAAACGGCGATCTTTGCTGTTCTTGCTGTGATCGTCATATTTGGGATCCTGGCCCTCATTCCCTTTCACCGCACAAGGACCGCGGCGATTTCCGCCTCCTACGCGTGCGCCCAGTTCCTGAGCCAGTCCCCGGATCCTTCCAAGGCCGCTTATAACGCCCGCAAGATCGCAGAGAATACTTTGGATGGAGATTGGAGCGCCACCTTTGGCGCAAGTTATCAGGTTCGGGTGTATCCACCTGCCGGGCGCGGACAGCCGGGCAGATGTGAAGTGCTGTGGTCTGCTCCCGTTCTCTTTAGCGGGTTGCTGGAACTAAAAGCCGGTGCGCCAAGCAGCGAGGTCTTCGTTTCCCGCTCGGAGGCATGGAAGGCGAGATGGCCGTGAGAATAAGAAACAAGATTTCTGAAAAAGGACAATCCATCACCCTGTTTGCCCTGATGCTGCCTTTGATGGCGGTGTTCATTCTTGGGTTGTTTGACTATATGGTGACCAATGCGCAAACGATGGAAGCAGTGGCTGTTGCAGACTTGTCGGCGCATGCTGGCGCTCAGGAGATCCGCCTATTACCCAACGGGAAGATACTTTCTGATGTTCCTTCTGCAGAGCGGGTTGCCGCGGATTATTTCCGGATGCAGGCCCCGGCGTATGTCCAGTTTGTGAGTGTGGTTTGCGGAGATACATCGGAAAGACCGTTTTGTCGTGTGACAGCGCGTGTCAGGTCGGCTGGCTATCTTTTCCCGCCCCGCCCGATCACAGTTCACGCAGTTGGCTATCTTGCCTGGGGAGTAACCCGCGAAGAGCAATGAACCCTTCATAGCGCCTTCAGGCAGAACGTTGCCCTCCGATCCTGCGGGCGTGATTGCGTACCCCTGTTTTTTTGTTCACAGAAATTCCGATTTAATGAAAGATATGATATGAAAAATCTACTGACATTTACGACTGCTTCCGGAAAAACACAATTGCGCGGCTACATGAAAGTCGCCTTGGGCCTGTTCGTAATTCTGGCTGCCTTGTTTGGTATCAATGCGTACAACCGTTATCAAATGGTATCGGAGGTGATGGCAGCGCCGCGTCCTTTGGATGCCGATCTGATTCCTGCCCCGACCGAACAGGTTGCCGCACCAGTTGCCCCGGTCGAAGAATGCCCTTCCAATCCTGCTGATTGGACTTTGACCGAGAATACAACTGCACCTGGCAGCAATCTCAAGGGATTGTCCCCTCAATGCGTCTATGATGAAGTTGATAAGACGGCGGCTTGGTTTTATGCGACGTATGTGTTGGGTTACAGCCGCAAGGATGCCGCGAATCTGCTAGGCTTTTCCAATCTGCCGATTTCCTATTCGTTTGGGGTAGGTCGGACTTCAGTGGTAACGGATTACAAGGACGAGCCCCAGAAAGTTGATCTTCGCTTTCCAAGCAACAATACAGGGCTATCTGAGTGGCGGACTGATGCGAATGGATACCCCGCCGTCCAGTTTGCTTTTGACGGTTGTTTTCGCACATCATCGATGAGTGGCGGGGAGGTTGTTTCGTGGGGTGATGGTTATGCGGTTGTTTGCCAGTATTCGGGGGATTTTCGGACCAGGCATTATGTTGGGAGCGTCAACGGCAAAGTCGTGACTGCTAGTGGTTTCGAGAACGTAAGACGCTTCATGTGGTTTGGGTATGACGGTCACGGGAACTGGGCTTTTCTGGGTTTGGCAAAAGATTGGGAATATGATCTCTCTCAGTTTCAAGACCGCGGGACTTCCATCATTAACCCAACAGTAATGGCTGACAAGTATGGTATCAGCGTTCTACCATTGCCAGAGAGTTGGACTTCATTCACTGGGGAGGAATTTTCCGATGCCTTTTTGAAGGAGCTAAGGGGATCGAATTAAGAGAAGTTTCAGGAGAAGCAAATGAAGCGTAATTTCTTTTTGTTAGTTGGATCATTCTTGATGGCTGTACTGATGTTGAGCCGTTCAGGTGTGTTGACCGTCCATGCGGACTGTGGCGAAACAGGTGTGGGTGTTGGAGGTGCTGATTGTGGTTTTGAGGGTAGCGCCCCTGGTTCCCCCGGAGAAAGTGGAGAGGATAGCGACAACGGCCAGCCTGGCAACTCAGGCTACAATACCAACGATAGCAATAATAACAATGACAACAACGGCAATGGCGGAGTGTCCTGTACCTCAGGAACTGATTTCTCAGAGTTGAATGTGTACACACCTGTTGGTTCCCTGGGTATCCCAGTCGAGAGCGTAAGTTTCACATTGCCTGACGGCACCTCGCTGACTGGTGATCAAATCCCAGGGAATATGTGTGCAACCACTTCGGCTTGGATAGACTCTTGCACTGGCGAAAGTCTGGGGTCATCTGATGGACCGATTGCCTCGAACGACGGTCAGTTTCATGTCACTGAATGCCCCACGTCCTATAACATTCCGGACCACCCGTGCGATGAATTCGTCGTTTCAGGCGGCGGTGTTACCTGTGTCTCTGATCTAACCGACGAAGGTTCGGCGGGTTCAAGTTGGGAGGTGCGAGCACACGCGGGATGGCCAGGGATCGAGATACACACGAGACCATACCCCCCAACACTTGTAGATTGGGATACTGTGATGCGTGTGGCAGGACTGGGATCTTCGAGTGGATCGGGTCGCCTCGCGTATGCTCCATGGGGTGGGGGAAGTAATGGATCTCCCGCTGCTGGAGATTGGAGGGATGTTGTCCTGCGCCTGGAAATCAAGCCGCTTACCAGTTGGGCGGATGTTTTTCTGGAGAACATTGGACTTATCCGTATGCCTGTTGGTCAACTGCATACATTCCAGTGGAACTTGCCGTCCCATCCTGCAGCCGGTGGCGGACCTCTTGCTGGAGAAGTCGGACAGCTTGAAGAACTGGAGCCGGATACTCCACTCTATTCCAACTGGACTCGAGCACCTTACATGGTGTATTGCACTATGGAATATTACCAGTGGGAGTCAAGCTGCGTAGGCGGTCCTGACGAGAATGGCAACACCAACTGCCGGCGCGACTCGAATGGTTATTTCACAGGCCACAGGGAATGGGGCTGGAAACGACATTCTCAAACTATACCCATTCCTCCTGCTGCCGCGCGAGTGGACGCTCCTGCAAGCCTTCTTGCCGACCTCAATGGGGATGGTGTGCCCGATGCGTATTGGGGCCGCACAACGTTTGTGCGTCGTATGGATGATGCCGGCAATGTTGATAACCCCGAATGGGCGCACTCGTATAGCTGGCCTGGGCCATACTGGTATTGGGCCGTGCGTGAAGCGCAGGGTCAGGTGGGCTGGCCGGGTGTTTCACCGTGATGATATTCACTGTGCGGCATGGACCGAATTCGGTGTGCGACATGCCCCGGATTCAGTGTGCGACATAAACCGGATTCGGTGTGCGGCATGATCCGGATTCACTGTGCGGCATGGACCGGATTATGCACTATGCACAATGCAGAAGATGAGAGACAACGAAACAGAACTTTTTAGGTTACATTATAAAAAGCTTACGCGTGTTCCTGGATGGGATGGATCGTTGTTGGGATATCCATTACCTTAATAGGAAAACTATTATGTGCCAATTTACCTTTCTAACCTTCCCAATGGTATATAGAAAAAGCGAGCTTATTCCGAG
>CAYTDB010000092.1:0-19771 GCA_964436455.1 uncultured Anaerolinea sp.
CACGGACAGGCATCACACCTGTCCGTGTTTTTGATTGGAACACAATAGTCTTAAAATGAGTTATATATTCTAAATCGCATGAAAAACAAAAGACTATTTTTGTGGGTATTGCTCATTATTGTTATGTGCATTGGCGGATATTTGCTCTACGACCACGGACGCCCTGCACCCGTCCCAACGAAACGTATCCTATATGAGGGAGTCGTCTACCGAAGGATTGTGCGCTTTGTCCCGCACCCGATGATCGCGCATATTATCGAGATCGACCGCAAGACCGCCAATGTTGCCTTCCTCATCACACCTCCCGACCGCAAAGAAGACGACTTGCCGCTGGACGCAAGGACCACCTCACAGTTTATGGCTGAACACAACCTGCAAATCGCCATCAATGGGGACGGGTTTGAGCCGTGGTGGTCACGCAGCCCCGTGGATTATTATCCGCACGCCGGGGACCCAGTCACACCGCTTGGGTATACAGCATCTGAAGGCTTCGTGTATCGATTGGGCCGCGTCAATACTGTTGGTGTTGAACCCACTTTATTTATTACTGCGCAGAATTACCCATCCTTTCGCCGAAGAAGACCTGATAACGTGTGGTCTGCGATCTCAGGTGACCGAATGCTGATCAACAGTGGGAAAGTGGAAAACGGGCTTGATGATTCCACCCTTGAGCCGCGTACTGCCATTGGTCTTAATAATAACAGTCGATATGTGTATCTTGTTGTTGTAGATGGGCGTCAGCCTTTTTACAGCGATGGCGCGACCTTTCATGAACTGGCTGAGCTAATGTTGGAGCACGGTGCATTCTTCGCCATGAGCCTGGATGGTGGCGGTTCATCCACCATAGTGATCGAAAAAAATGGCAAACCGGTTGTTCTGAATTCCCCGATAGACAGTTATATTCCCGGACGAGAACGCCCTGTGGCAAATCATTTTGGGGTGTATGTGAATCCGTGATCGTCCGTCTGGCGATTCCCAATATGATGAGATTGCTTCCCGAAAATTGCAATGACGTAGTTAGAACGAAATCTCGCCGATCTGCTCGAAGTTGACATCAAATAACTCTTCTGCTTCCATCTCTGTTTCGGCATCGTCTGCATCTCCCGCGCGGACGCCGCGGTCGCAGTACGATCTAAAGGGACAGTAGCTGCATTTCGTGCGGTCATCAGTGAGCGAATAGGAAGAGGCGGATGCAATCTCATCCGCAAGTTTGACCAGCATATCCCAATCTCGTTTGTATTGCGTGGACGTGTATGTGAATCGTGCCGGTTCGTTTGGGAAATCCGCAAACCAGTAGACCATCTCGATTTGTTCTGGATCAAATGGCTGTCCATTATTGAGATGTGCCCCCGCATAGACGAGTAGCGCGCGATAAATACGTGTCTGCATCCGTGCCGAGAGCCATTCATTGCGGGGACGTTTGCGGTAGGTCTTCCAATCGTGGATGGTGGCTTTGCCGTTCTCGATGGCAATGAGATCGTACTTGGCAACGAGGCGGTAATTGCCGAGTGGCGCGGAGAGGGTTGCTTCGGGGTAGAGTAGATCTCCGAGGTCTCTGAGAACTCGGAGATCTGGATCTGCCAGAAAATTCTCCCACCACCTCTGCAGGTTAGGGGTATTTGCCAGCTTCGCGATCTGCTCGTTTGGAATGCCGATCAGATACTGCTGTACCAGCCGATGAAAATACTCGCCCTCCTGCTGATGCTTTTCGTTCTCCAACGCTGGCTCGGACTCAACGGCGGGATACGACAGCCGCTCCAGATAACGCAGTTGGAACCGCTTTGTGCAGTCCACATAATCTTGCAGGGAGGATTGAGAGAGGGTGGTGAGAGGCATGGGAGTGAGTTGGTAATCGGTGAATAGTGATCGGTAGCGCGATTATAGCCTCAACTGCTGACTGTTCACTGTTCACTCTCTACTTATTCTTTCTATTTTTCCCCTTTGCCGCCTTGATGAGTCCCGCAAACAACGGATGCGGCTTCATCGGGCGCGACAGGAACTCAGGGTGGAACTGGCTTGCCACCATGAACGGGTGGTCCTTGATCTCGGCGATCTCCACCAGTTTGCCGTCGGGTGACATACCCGAGAAGACCATGCCGCCTTTTTCGAATTCATCTTTATACCTATTATTGAACTCGAAACGGTGACGATGACGTTCCTGCACCTCTTCTTCGCCATAGGCTTCGGCGGCTTTACTTCCCTTTTGTAATACACATGGATATAAACCTAATCTCATCGTACCGCCCATATCAGTGATGGAACGCTGGTCGAGCATCAGGTCAATGATGGGGTATTCTGTGGCTCGATCGAACTCTGATGAGTTGGCGTCTTCATGACCGAGCACTCCGCGTGCGAAGTCAATGCACATGACCTGCATCCCCAAACACAGACCCAGATACGGGACTTTTTTCTCGCGCGCATAGCGTGCCGCCATGACCTTGCCTTCGATACCGCGTGAGCCGAACCCACCCGGAACAAGGATTGCATCCGAACTTTGGATGATGTCCCAACCTTTGTCCTTTTCCAGGTCGGCGGAGTGTACCCAACCGATCTCCACTTCCACATCATTGGCGAGCGCGGCGTGCTTCAACGCCTCCCGCACGGACATGTACGCGTCCTGCAACTCAACGTACTTCCCGACCAGAGCCACTTTCACGGTTGGTTTTTCTTTTCGTACACGTTCCACGAGTTTTTCCCAGGGCTTCATATCGGGTGTGCTCGTGGCTTTCATGTTCAACTTTTCGACGAGGTAATCGCCAACTCCCGCGCGTTCCAATAACAGCGGCACTTCGTACAGTACATCGCTGGTCACCATCGACACGACCGCTTCCTTTTCCACATCGCAGAAGGTGGCGATCTTGTCGCACAGTTCGCGGTCTATGGGGTAGTCGGAGCGGGCGATGATCATGTTCGGCGAAATACCGATGGAGCGCAACGCCGCCACGGAATGTTGCGTGGGCTTGGTTTTTATCTCGCCTGTTGCGCCAATGTAGGGAAGCCACGTCACGTGAATGAAGTACACGTTATCGCGCCCGACCTCGTTACGGAGTTGCCTCAATGCCTCAAGGAACGGTTGCGACTCGATGTCACCGACCGTCCCGCCGATCTCAACGATGACGACATCTGCGTTCGTCTCTTTGCCAATCGAAGCTACGCGTCGTTTGATCTCGTTCGTAATATGCGGAATGACCTGGATCGTCCCGCCGAGAAAATCGCCGCGCCGTTCCTTGCTGATGATTTCGGCGTACACCTGTCCGCTCGTAAAGTTGGAGGAACGGCTGAGGCGGATGTCAATGAATCTTTCGTAGTGACCAAGATCCAGATCCGTTTCTGCGCCGTCATCGAGGACGTAGACCTCTCCGTGCTGGTAGGGACTCATCGTGCCGGGGTCCACATTGATGTATGGGTCCAATTTCTGCACAGCCACCTTGAAGCCGCGCTCCTTCAGCAGGAGTCCCGTTGCCGCGGCGGTCACACCTTTACCCACCGACGAAACAACACCGCCTGTATAAAATAAATATTTTGTAGTCATACACTTCCTTTCACGAAACACCCCTCTCCCTTTGGGAGAGGGGTAGGGGTGAGGGTTAAAGTAGATGGGGAGGGCGTTGAAGCCCTCCCCATCGGGGATTACTTTCTGAAGGTAGCTGGTATAGCTTGTGACTCATCCGACCAGTTTGGTGAGATCCTCGGCGGCACGGCGCATCTCGAGGAAGATCAAACCCAGTTTGGCATCATGACGCGCCATTGCAGTCAGAACCGCTTCTTCACCGACCGATGTCAATACAATGGACCCCGCGTCACCCTTGATGTAAACCTGCTCCAAGCCTGCGCGACCAAGTTCATTAGAAATGCGCTCGCCGAGTGAAAGCATTGCCGCAGACATCGCCGAAACACGGTCTTCCTCCACGCCCTGTTGCAGGGCGGATGCCATGATCAAGCCGTCCACCGAGACGACCGCAGAGGCTTCGATATCGGGGGCAGCGGCTTGCATGTTTCGCAGTCTTTCCACCATTTGGTCAGCGCGTGATTTTGACATAATGTTCTCCTGAATGCATTGTCCCGCTATTAGCGGGAAAGTCAGCCACAGTTTACCATACTTCAAAATCCAGGAGAATGGGAGTTCAGACTTCGGAAGTCTTTTGCAAGGTTCAAGACCGCTTCATAGAAAACAAGAAAGACTTCCGAGGTTTTATGTGCGTAAAATTTGACTGCCTCCCATCTTTCATGTTAGACTTATCCGTCAATTTGATGAAAATCCCAATCCTTTCACTCCTGGTTTTGCTCCTGCTTGTCGCACAGGACGCCCCTCAGATAGCGATCACCTTTCCCGTCTCTGGGGATGCCATCCGTGGCGAAGTGACGATCACTGGCACAACGGATGTTTTAGGATTCACCTCCTCCCAACTGGATTTTTCATACGCTTCCAACCCGACTGATACCTGGTTCGCCCTCCAAACCTCCACCCAGCCCGTAGCTGACTCTGCTTTAGCTGTCTGGGACACGACAATCATCAGCGACGGCGAGTACATATTACGGTTACGCGTCTTTGTGGTAGACGGCACATTGCAAGAGATCACAGTTCCCGTGAAGGTGCAAAACGATACACCCGTCATTACTCCGCCCCCCGTGGTCACGCCCACGCCCAACAAACTCAATGTGGGACTGCCCACACCTTTCCTTGTTGCATCATCGCCCACACCCACGCTGACGCCGCGTCCAACCCCGACTCCGCTCCCAGCCAACGCCGTGTCCATGAACCGAATCGCCATCTACACCAGCCTCGGTCGCGGTGCATTGGTCATCATCGGCTTATTCGCCTTTGTTGGACTTATCCTTCGCATTCGTCGCTACTGATATGGAATCAGCCAGCTCGCTGGCGAAATGGCATCACCTGTCATCAATCTGAAACTTGTAACCTGAAACCCGAAACATGACCATCGACAACACCTTCCTCCTCATTGGCTTGGGTAACCCAGGTCGCGAATACAAAGACAATCGTCACAACTTTGGATTCATGCTCATTGACCGTATTGCTGTCCGCCTGAACGCGCGCGGGATGAAAGTGCAATCGAAAGCCATCGTCATGGACGCGCGTCACGAAGATAAGAAACTCATCCTTGTCAAGCCGCAGACTTACATGAACCTCTCAGGTCAGTCCGTGCAGGGATTAGCACACTTCTACAAGATCCCTAATGAGAACCTGATGATCCTCTCTGACGATCTCGATCTTCCCTTTGGCACCATCCGCATCCGCGCCTCGGGCGGTCCTGGTGGTCAGCGCGGGTTGGGTTCCATTCTCGAAAGGCTCGGCACGAAAGATATCCCCCGCTTGCGACTTGGCATCGGGCGTCCGCCTGGGCGCATGGATCCTGCCGCGTACGTCTTACAGGATTTCTCGCGTGACGAATTGAAAGAACTTTCAAGCATCCTCGATCACGGTGCAGATGCGGTCTTCGCTTTTGTGGATCATGGCTTGAACAAGGCAATGAACGATTTCAATGGCGGCGTGAAAGAGTGAATATCGGTGGTCGAGTGGGCGGAGCCCGTATCGAGACCACTAATAACCAAAATGTTTTTGCTTACTTTCTGGTTTCGATACGCCTTCGACTTTCGCCTCAGGCTACTCAAACAGCAACGCGTAATGAAACATGCAACTCATCCTTGATAAAATCCGTTCGCTTCCTCAATATCAGCATTTGCTGAATACTCTGCAATCCGCCAAGGAACAACCTGGACTGGGGTTGCCCCGTTCAGCGCGTTTACCGTTCCTGTCTTCGTTGCATCAGGATTTGAACTTGCCCGTACTGCTCATCACAAACCGCGCGAATCATGCCTTGTCGCAGTTCGATGAACTAGGGTTCTGGGTCAAGTCGCCGCGTTATCATTTTGCAGAGCCGAACCCGTTGTTTTATGAGCAGGCTGCTTGGGGTGTTGCCACACGACGCGAGCGTTTGCAGTCGTTGATTGCCCTTTCTGACTATCATCTTCCGTTTGCTCAAAAACCTGAAACGGCACCCATCCTTGTCACCTCCGTGCGATCCCTGATGACGCGGACGGTGCCGCGGCGGGACTATCTCAAGGCATGCAAGAAGTTATCAGTTAGTCAAACAGTTCAACCCGACTCTCTTTCCCATAACTGGACCGAGATCGGATACCAGCGCGTCAACACCGTGCTCGAGCCTGGTCAGTTCTCGAAGCGCGGCGGCATCATGGACATCTGGGCACCTGCCGAGACCCTGCCCGTCCGTTTGGATTTCTTTGGGGATGAGATCGAAACCATCCGTAAGTTCGACCCTGCTTCCCAGCGGACAGTTGAAAAACTGGATTCAATTCTCATCACCCCTGCGCGTGAGTTTATTGCTTCGGGTGAGCAGGAAACGGAATTGTCTGAGTTTCATATCCCGTTGTTGCATCAGCAGCCTGCGAGCCTGCTTGATTACCTTCCACAGAAAACGGTTGTACTGATCGATGACCTGTCCATTGTGGAAAGCATGGCGGCTGAGATAGAGGAACAGGCGGTCAAGTTCAGGCAGGATAGCATTGCCGAAGAAACACTATCCGCAGACTTCCCGTTGCCATACATCCCCTGGTCTGAGTTGCATGATGGGTTGCATGGAAAGTTATCGGTGGAGTTGGGTCACTCAACCGAGGAGATCAGCGATACATCGCTTGCTTCGCAATTCGGTCACGATGAAAGGTTTGGGGGGAGACTCAAGCAATTTGTGGAGTATGCAACTTCCGTCGTGGATGGAGGCGGGCAGATTGTCCTGGTGTCGCGTCAGTCGAACCGTTTACAAGAGATGTGGTTGGAAAATCAGGACGATAGACCTCGGACGATGGACGATGAAATGGTCAAAGGTCTATCGTCCACGGTCGAGTTTGTTGAAGCATCTTTATCGGAAGGCTTTGTGCTGGATGGCTTGCATCTTATCACGGACTCGGAAGTGTTCGGATGGGAGCGACCGCAGCCGCGCACGCGTCAGAGACAGGTTGCGGAAACGCCTGAGTCGATCTATGCCGACTTGCAGGTGGACGATTATGTCGTGCACATCGATCACGGTGTTGGGCGGTTCGTGGGGTTGGTGCAGCGTGAGCTGGATAATCATGTGCGCGAGTTTTTGGCGGTGGAGTATGCAGGCGGCGGACAGTTGTTCGTGCCGGTGCATCAAGCGGATCGGTTGACACGTTATGTAGGCGCGGAAGGCGCAGTGCCTGCGTTGGATCGTTTGGGTGGGCAGGATTGGCACGAGAAGAAGGGGCGCGTCAAGCAGGCGGTGCTGGAAGTTGCGCAGGAGATGTTGGACTTGTACGCGCGGCGTAATGTGGTTCAGGGCTATTCTTTCAAGGAGGATACCGCCTGGCAAAAGGAGTTGGAAGATTCGTTCCCGTATGTGGAGACTGATGATCAAAAGCGTGCATTGATAGACATCAAGCGCGATATGGAAGCGACGCGCCCGATGGATCGTTTGTTGTGCGGCGATGTAGGCTATGGCAAAACAGAAGTAGCTTTGCGCGCCGCATTCAAGGCTGTAATGGACGGCAAGCAGGTTGCGATATTGGTTCCAACAACAGTGTTGGCGCAGCAACACTATGAAACCTTTTTGCAGCGTCTTGCCGCCTTCCCTGTGAAGGTGGAAATGCTTTCACGTTTTCGCACTCAGCGAGAACAGACAAGCATTGTGTATGGGCTTGCCACGGGCGAGATCGATATTGTTGTAGGTACGCATCGTCTCATCTCTGGCGATGTGCAGTTCAAGGATCTTGGTTTGGTTGTCATCGATGAAGAGCAGCGCTTTGGTGTGACGCACAAGGAGCACCTCAAGAAACTCCGCACCGAGGTGGATGTGCTCACACTCACAGCTACACCTATTCCGCGCACCCTTTACATGGCACTGACAGGTGTGCGCGATATTTCGAACCTCAACACACCGCCCGAGGAGCGTCTGCCCATTGTCACGCATGTAGGTCCGTATTCTCCGAAGCTGGTGCGTCAGGCGATCCTGCGCGAGCTTGAACGCGGCGGGCAAATTTTCTTTGTGCATAATCGTGTGCAAACCATCGACGCGATGAAGACGCATCTCAACCAACTCGTGCCTGAAGCAGTTGTGGATGTCGGGCACGGTCAGATGCCTGAAACGCAACTCGCAACTGTGATGCATCGCTTCAACGCAGGCGAGACGGATATCCTGCTATCGACGACCATCATCGAATCTGGATTGGACATCCCGAACGCGAACACGCTCATCGTGGACCGCGCCGACACCTTCGGCTTAGCTCAACTCTATCAACTGCGCGGCAGGGTCGGGCGTGGGGCTGCGCGCGCCTACTCCTACTTTTTCCGCCACAATAAGCTGACTCCCACACTCGAAGGGCAGCAACGACTCGAAGTCATCGCTGAGAACACACAACTTGGCGCGGGCTATTCGATTGCCATGCGTGATCTTGAGATACGTGGTGCGGGTGAATTGCTTGGTACACGTCAAAGCGGACATATTCAAGCGGTTGGTTTTCATCTGTACACGCGCTTGCTGGCAGATGCGGTGAGACGTTTGCGAATTGCGAGTTCCCAATTGCAGGTTGAAGGTTCACAACCATATGAAGTCCCAATTTTTCACCCTTCATCCTTCAACCTTCAACCGATGTCAATGCCTGTGAATGTTGATTTGCCGCTTGCCGTTGGAATCCCCGCGGGTTACATTGGTGATCAGGATTTGCGCCTGCGGTTGTACCGTCGCATAGCGGATTTACGTGACGAAACGGAGATCGATGCGTTGGCATCCGAGTTCAGGGATCGTTTCGGTCAATTGCCTGAGATGGTGCAGAACCTGTTCTATCAGATGCGGGTCAAGTTGCGAGCGGAAAAGGCGGGGTTGTCATCTATTAGTTGGGAGAACGGACAGATCGTGTTGCGGTATCCGTCATCAGGGGAGGAGAAGGATGGGAAACGGCTGGCAGATTTAGGTCCAGGAGTGCGAGGCGGGAAGTCCTCCTATTGGTGTTTGTTCGGGGAGAATTGGAATGTCCGCTTGCTGGAGACGTTGGCGGTGTTGTGAGTCCCGCTGTGCGGTACACATACTGTAGCCTTTTCATGGCATGATAGGTACATCATTTTTCAGCTTGTGAGTATAATTAGATATACCGTCTCTTAATTGTCGTAAATAAAGGAGGTGTCTGACTGGGAATACAAATCATTCAGCCCAAGCGTTCCGACAATATTCACATTTTAGATAGAGGAGAGATGTATGAAAAAATTTGTTCGTTTGTTTTCGGTTTTAGCCGTGCTGATCCTTCTGTTTTCTGCGGTGATTGTTTCTGCAGGTGCAAAGCCTTCCGGCACCGTGGATGTTCAGATCCTGGCAGTGAATGACTTCCATGGCAACCTTGAACCACCTGGAGGTTCCTCTGGCCGCATTGGGACAGTGAATGCAGGAGGCGCGGAATACCTGGCGACCCATATCGCGAATCTGCGCGCGACCAACCCGAATACGGTGGTTGTTTCGGCAGGTGACATGATCGGTGCCAGTCCGTTGCTCTCAGCTTTATTCCATGATGAACCCACAATTGAAGCTTTCAATCAGATCGGTCTCGATTTCAACGCGGTGGGCAATCATGAATTTGATGAAGGCGTTTATGAGTTGATCCGTATGCAGGAGGGTGGTTGTCATCCTGTGGATGGATGCCTCGATGGAGATGAATTTGGCGGGGCTAATTTTCGTTATCTGGCAGCGAATGTCACATGGGCGAAAAACGACAAGACCATTTTCCCGGCATACAAGATCCGCGCCTTCAATGGTGTTCAGGTTGCTTTCGTTGGGATGACGCTCGAAGGTACGCCCACCATTGTGACCCCGTCCGGCATATCAATGCTGAACTTCCATGATGAAGCTGATACGGTCAATGCGCTCATCCCTGAACTTAAGCAAAGGGGAATTGAATCCATAGTTGTGTTGATCCATGAAGGCGGCGCGCAAGTTGCCCCTGCTCCATATAATGGCTGTGTTGGCATTTCCGGTGCTATCGTGGATATAGTCAAACGCTTCGACCCCGCCGTGGATGTGGTGATCAGCGGCCATACCCACAATGCCTATAACTGTGTCATCAATGACATGCTGGTTACCAGCGCGTCATCTTTTGGACGTATTGTGACCGATGTAGATCTGGTAATTGACCGCAACACTGGCGATGTTATTGGCAAGACCGCGAATAATAACATTGTCACCCGCGATGTCCCCAAGGATGATTTCATCACGGCTTTGATCGCAAAGTACAACGCCATTGCTGCGCCACTTGCAAACCGCGTGATTGGATCCATTACTACGGATATTACCCGCGCGACGAATGCGGCGGGTGAATCCGCATTGGGTGACGTGATCGCAGACGGTCAGCTTGCGGCGACAGCTGATCCGGCTTTTGGAGGGGCGGTTGTTGCCTTTATGAATCCCGGCGGCATTCGTGCCGATCTCACATATGCCAGCAGTGTTGCAGGCGAAGGTGATGGCAATGTGACTTATGGAGAAATATTCACTGTCCAGCCATTTGGCAATAGTCTGGTTACACTGTCTCTCACGGGCGCGCAAATCGATACATTGCTTGAACAGCAGTTCAACGGTTGTGGCACGCAAAACGCGAATCGTGTTTTGCAGGTGTCGGCAGGCTTTACCTATTTATGGAGCGCTTCTGCTCCAGCATGCAACAAGGTTGATCCAGCCACGATCAGGATCAATGGCGTGACAGTTGACCCTGCCGCTTTCTACCGTGTGACAGTCAACTCGTTCCTGGCCGATGGCGGTGACAACTTCCTGGTGCTCAAGGATGGCACAGACCGTCTTGGTGGCGATGTGGATACCGATGCCTTCGAGAAGTATTTTGTAGCGAACTCGCCAGTTGCCCCGGGTCCGCAAAGTCGCATTACGGTTGTTCCGTAACAATTTAGTGAAAATTATATGTACAAACACAGGGCTGATACCAGCCCTGTGTTTTGATTCTACTGAGCTAATCAGTTCGATTTTGCACAATAGAAAGCCGATCTTCCGCGTACACAAAAGATTGGATTGTGGGGACTTAATGTGTTTCGTTTATAAGGCATTTTTTTTTACTGTCCGCTTCGCAATAAAATTGGTATGGAAACTATGCGGGTGGTGGTTCCACCATGTAGTCTTCATCCATATCTGTGATGACGAATATCGCATCCAACTGACCACCACAAAGGAACTTCTCTACATTGGACGCGAATGGATGATGGTGAAACGATATTTAATCCTTAGGAAAGGTTTTTCGAGTAATTGATACGAAAGTCCAGAAATCAGGATTGTCACTATCAAAGTGGTTATTACGGAGATAATAGGATAGGCGAAAGGGTGGTCCGGTGATACAAATCCGTTTATGATGTTCAATGACAGCCTTTGCGCGACAAGATGATAGATGTATAAACCATAAGAAATTTTCCCGAGATAGCCGAGCGTCTCGTTTTTTAATAGCATTGAAGTAAACCCATAGCTGCCCCTGGTCGCGGCAGCCAGGATGAGGGACATGCCAATCCCGACCAATGGATAGGTGAGCATGAGTTTCCATTGGACTTCAGTGATGTTTGGCAGGGTCGTAACCAGCCATAGTGAAACAAGACCGGCAACAGCCAAAATCCAGCCTGGGATTTTTTTTATTGCTTTGTCAAATAGACCCAATCCAAATGCAAGACCGCCTAAAATGGACTCAAAGTGAGTAAGTGGAAAAGCCCAGATACCCAGGTATCCAATTTTATATGCAATATAAGTTGCCCTGATTGACATCCCGAACAATGCAATTGATCCCAATATGTAAATATTGGTTATGCTATTCAAACGATAAAACCTTCGCAAAGCCCATGGAATTACCAGGTAGATTTGCTCCTCATATGATATCGTCCACAGATGTGCGGAAAAAGCTATGGCAGTGTTATATTCTCCCCACATACTCAAGAAATTGTCTGTAAAGGTCACCATACCCAGGGAGCGTATCAACATTTGCGTTTGCCACCCATTGATATACACAGAGTAGGCAAGCATTGCGCCAAAAAAGAAGAAATATAGAGGCCATATTCTGAGTGCCCTGCGAAAATAGAAGAACTTAATATTGATATCTCCCTTGTCCTGGTGCTCGATAAACAACAACTTTGCGAATAAAAAGGCGGAAAGACACAAAAAAAGATCCACACCCATCCAGCCATAGTTATATAGGGTTACCCAAATTGGAATGCTTGCAATATATGCTGAGTGATGAAACAGAACAAGGAGAAAAGCCAGAAATCGAAGGCCATCCAATTCTGGATAATAAACACCGCTCCTACCCATATCGTGTCTTCATCGCTCTTATGGCGATGTAATTGGGATGATACTTCCCCAATGGTGAATCGGTCATCACATCCTCATATAAATCGGTAATAACAAACCCTGCCGCGCACTGACCCCCGAGCAGGTCTGTCAATGAATGTCCGTATTCAAGGGGCAAACCTTTTGCTAGATATTCATCCAAATCCTCTTTCGGCAAACTGGTGACATCAGCATAAGGGATGGAATGTGCAACTTCGAGAATGCCCTCATCCATTTTGAAGAGGTCGAAGATGTAGTGAACGGGATTCATAACACCTGTCAGCAAAACCCCTCCATGCCGAAGCACGCGATAGCATTCCCGCCACACCGCGCGGACATCCTTCATGAATACAGTCGAAACAGGATTGAAGATCAAGTCGAATGATCCATCTTCGAATGCGGATAAATCTGCTGCGTCACCTTCAACGGTTTTGATGGTTAATCCTTCTCGCTCTGCAACAAGTTGATCTTGTTTGAGTTGAGCGGGGGAGTTATCGAAGACCGTGACATTTGCTCCGACCGCTGCGAGGATTGGTCCCTGTTGCCCGCCACCTGAGGCGAGACATAACACGTCCGTGCCTTGGAGTGCAGGAAACCAACGCTTCGGTGTAGGGATATTTTCAGTAAGAAGGACTCCGAACTCACCTTTTCGTGCCCTGGCAATGGTTTCTGAATCAACAGGCTTTGTCCAGCGGTTCTCGCCGCCTTCCACTTCGCGGTTCCAGGCTTCTTTGTTATATGAGTGGACATCCATATCATTTCTCCATTTATATAAATTGAAAGCCGCCATATCTCTTCTTCCTTGTTTTCAGATATGGCGGCTTGTTCGTTTTTAGAACCTGTTTTGCTTATGGACTTGATGTGCCTTCGACAGCTACGCCAACCCACGTAAAGACTCGTTTCTCGCTGATCGCACCCGCCGAGTCGTAGATGGGTTGGCCCTGCTCATCCACACCGTTCTGGCGGACCGTGGTGACCCACCAGCGGATAACGTGTGCCAGGTTATCGTTCGGGCGGAAGGAGCTCGGCACGATGTACTTTGTGTCGGTTACATAATCTGTGATGCGCAATCCCTGACCAGATGTCACATCTTCAATCGTGATCTGATATGCCTCATTATCGCGCAATGTGCCAATGGATGCCCACTGCAGCGTTACCACGTCATTTGCCAGGGTGAAGGCGGCGCCGTCCGCAGGCAGAAGCAGGTTCGGAGCCTGGTACGGAGGCGGGAGTGTCGGCGTGGGAGTGGGTCCCGGTGTGGCAAATCGCTCGCACAACGGGATGATGATGGGTACTCCAACGAAGACATTATCCGTGGATAGTCCGTTATAGAACTTGATCGCATCCTGTGGAACGTTGTAATTTGCCGCGATGCTCGAAAGCGTATCGTTTGCCTGTACTGTGTAGGAGATCTTTTCACAAGCCTGTGCAGTCTGCGTGGCTTCGTTTGGGATGGATGTTGGAGGCGGCGCAGGGGTTGGTGTTGGATAGGGGATCTTCAGCGTTTGTCCTTCTGAAATGATACAGCTGGAAGGCAGGTTATTCAAAATAACGATGCTTTGTACCGACACACTGAAAAAGACGGCAATGCCTCCACATGTATCGCCAGAACGCACTACGTAATCGATTGGCGGGAGAGGTGTTTCAGTTGGGATGGCTGTTGGCGGCAGAGTCGCGGTCGGTGTGAGTGTCATTGTTGGGGTTGGGGTGGTGGTGCCTTCGGCGGTCGGTTCAGTGAGTTGTTGCCCGCCGATGCCTGCGCTCAAACTAAAGTAAACGACCGCTGCGCCGATCAGCAAAATGATCACGAGCGCGCCAAGCGCCGCCGGCAGGCTGAGCGTGATTTCGGGCATACGGCTTGCCTGCATCCCGGTTTCCGCTTTTTTCGATTTTGGAGCGGCTTTCGCTGTCAACTCCGTCCCGCATACGAGACATCGCGTGGCGTTTTCGCTCAGGCGGGTTCCACAGGTTGGGCAGACCTTTGTTTTTTGTGAAGAGGAAGGTTCCTGAATCATACGGGCGGGAATTATACCATCTAACCCATTTGAATATTTTGGATGGTTCGGATGCCTCGAAGGGCTTCCAAACCATCCAAACGCTTCTTTTCTATTCCTTTATTTGCTTTGCTTCGAGGGAGTTTATCCCAACCTTGGCCGCGTAGTCGCTATATCCGCCAATGTACTCTGTGATGATCGAATCCTTAAGCTCGAAAATGCGACTGACTGTCCGGTCAAGAAAATACCTGTCATGCGAAATGACAAGGACTGTCCCGTTGAACTCCTCTAACGCGTTCTCAAGCACCTCAGCGGATGCAATATCGAGATTGTTAGTGGGCTCATCGAGCAATAGGAAATTAGCTCCCGATAAAACTAACAACGCCAGTTGCAGCCGACTCCGTTCGCCGCCCGAAAGCGACCCAACTTTTTGAGTCGCTTGACGGTAGGTAAACAGAAAGCGGATCAAGAGCGAAACAGCATGCGACTCGCTCATGTTGCCTGCAAGTCTGACTGTATCGATCACGGTCTGGTCAAAGTCTAATGTTTCATGCTCTTGCGCATAGTAGCCAACCTTCACACTGGGACCAATCTTTATTTCGCCGAATGTGGTTTGTTCTTTTCCAAGTATTAGGCGCAATAAAACAGATTTGCCCGTTCCATTCGCGCCGATCAACCCCACGCGCTCTCCATGCCGGATAAGAAAATTGAGGTCATTCAGAACTCTTCGGTGAGAGAATTCCTTTGAAACATTCTCAAACTCCAAAACCTGATTCGACCCGCGCCAGCCGTTTAGTGACAGATCCAATTTGCGACGTTCGAGTATGGGACGATCCATCTTCTCAATGCGGTCAATCCGTGCCTCCATGGCATGGACACGGCTTGCAAATTTGTCACTGACGATGACCCATTGCTTGTATCGCTTCAATGCCATTTCGAGACGGCGTATTTCGCGTCGTTGGATCTGGAACAGCTCTTCCTGACGCGCCAATCGTTCTTCTTTGTCTACAATGTATTCGGTGTAGTTGCCGATGAAGGTTGTGATCTTGCCGTCTTCGATCTCGGCAATGTGGGTGGCGATCGCGTCAAGAATGTAACGGTCATGTGAAATGATGACCACCGCGCCTGGATAGTCATTGATCAACTTCTCAAGGTATTCCTTGCCGGGCATGTCGAGGTGGTTGTCGGGTTCATCCAGTAGCAGCACAGACGGACGCAACAGCATCAGGCGTGCCAGCCCGATCAATTTCTTCTGCCCGCCACTCAGTGCACGGATTGGTTTCTCGGAATCCGATTCTGGCAAGCCAAGCCCGCGTAACAACTCATGGACGCGTGACTCGTAATTCAATCCGCCCAGCGACTCGAACTCCTCCAGAAATTTGTTTTGTGCATCCAGAGTCCGTTCGAGCGATTTTGGGTTGTTATAAACGTCAGGGTTGCCCAATTTCTTTTCGATGTGCTTCAGTTCATCGTCAATTTCTCTGACGCGTGGATTTCCCTCCAGCGCAAGCGAAATAGCAGTGCGATCTGGGTCAAATTCGGGATGCTGTGGCAGATATCCAACCGTCACTCCCTTGGCGCGGATGACTGTCCCGCCTTTTTCGGGGAAATGCTCCTCCATGATCAACTTGAACAGGGACGATTTCCCTGCGCCGTTGGGACCGATGAGACCGATCTTTTGGTCATGCTGGATCTCCCAACTCAGGTCACGGAAAATAGTGTGAGCGCCGAGGATTAAAGTGGCATTCGAAACTGTGATCGAGATCATGTGTACTCCATTGTAAATTAAAACAAAAACGCCGCAGGCGACTGCGGCGTGACATGACAACAAAACGGACTAGATCATCCAGGCAACAGGCGCGATTCGAGGAACCCCGCGCAGATAAATCCACGCACACCGATACACAGGAAGACTTTGTCAGAGCGTTCGTATCTCATAACGGATGGGATTGTATCACAGGTTCACAGTCGTAGTTCGGTATTATCTAAAATGACCTAATTGGGTATAATCTATCTGAATTATTGAATGACTGAATAGATGTCTTAGGAACTGAGGAGAGAACGTATGGATCAACCAACCTGGATTGGTCGGACTTTGGGTGGTCGTTATCGAATTGATGATTTGCTGGGGCAGGGGGGCATGTCGGCGGTCTATAAGGCAACAGACCCTAACCTCAAACGCGTTGTTGCCATCAAGCTGATTCATTCCCATCTTTCTTTTGATCCTTCCTTTGTCCAGCGTTTTGAAAGTGAAGCGTCTGCGGTGGCGAGTTTGCGCCATCCCAATATTGTTCAGGTCTTTGATTTCAATGACGATAATAGCACCTATTACATGGTGCTCGAGTTTATTCCGGGGGAAACACTGCAAGACCGTTTGAAACGACTGGCTGACAACAATCGCAAGTTATCTCTCGAAGAGGCGCTAAAATTTACTCTCAACATCTCTGATGCGATGGGGTATGCCCATCAACGTGGCATGGTACATCGCGATATCAAGCCAGCCAACATCATGCTTGATACGCAGGGACAGGCGATCCTGATGGACTTCGGTATCGTCAAAATCCTTGGTGGTGATAGTCATACCTCCACCGGTGCTGTTGTTGGAACGGCGCGATATATGTCACCCGAGTCTATTCGCGGCGAAGTTGCGGATCATCGTTCCGATATTTATTCACTTGGTGTCGCCCTGTATGAAATGTTCAGCGGCCGCACTCCCTTCGTTGCCGATTCTGCCATGACCCTGATGATGATGCATCTCAATGATCCCGTGCCGGATGTGCGTGGCTTTCGCCCGGACATCCACCCCGACATTGTTGCCATAATCGAGAAATGTCTCATGAAAAATCGTGACGAAAGATATCAATCCGCCGCGGAACTCTCTGCGGAATTGAAACAAACACTTGCAATTCTGGATGAGAAGTCCACCATGGTTGCTGTGAAAAAGACTGTACCGAAACCGGAAGCAATAACCACAGTTATGGATAAAGGACCGCTTCAGACACGACCCGAACCTGTTGCTGCATCCCAGAGCAGTACCCAGCTGAAACCTGACTCAGCCCGGATTGCCCAGTCCAAGCCTAAGTCAAATATGATGCGTTACCTGCTTGCCAGCGGTGCGGTCGCTTTGTTGCTTTGCGCGGTTGCAGGGACGGTGATCTTCCGGAATATTTCGGCGCGAAATGCTCCCGCGTTGACCGAGGAAACTGTGCTCGAAACAGTCCTTCCGTCTGTGATCGAAGCGACAAAACCCCCAAAGCCGACTGCAGTCTCGTCTCCAACAATAGAAAGTGTCATCGAAGTCAGTCACCTTCTACTCCCATCCACAGGCGTGGACGCGGGGACCATCATCTATGATGTCGAGTCGGTGGATACAGCTCCCGAGAAACGCGCTCCGTATGGCGACTCATATGATATCAACCTGCTCGAGCGTCCCTTTTTGCAGGATATGACCTATGTCCCTGACCTGGACATTTCCACGTTCAACATTAAGCAAACGGATGATTGGTATTACGTTTTGCTTGATATCGTTGGCGTTGATCCGAATAATTCACTGGGGATCAGGTATGGTGTGGAACTGGACTTGGATAAAGATGGCTTCGGTGATTTCCTTGTTCTGGCAAATCCGCCCTATTCCACCGAGTGGAGCACGGATGGCGTCCAGGCATTTGCCGATGAGAACCACGACACTGCGGGCGACTCTGCTAAAAAGTCGGATGCACCGTTTCCTGGTGATGGCTATGAAACCCTGCTTTTTGATGGGACCCAGAGTTTTGGTGATGATCTGGATCTTGCCTGGGCGCGATTCACGGGAGAGCACACGATCCAGATCGCATTCAAACGATCGTGGGCAGGTGAATCGTTCATGTTTGGCGTTTTAGCCGATGCGGGTTTGAAAGATGTGACCAAATTCGATTACACCGACAGGTTTACTGTAGCCGAGGCTGGTTCGCCGGTCCGAAGCAATAAATTTTATCCGCTTCAATCTCTTTATGCGGTGGATACCACGTGCCGCAGCGCGGTGGGATTCTCCTCAACAGGATATGAGCCGCGTGTTTGTCCGACGATCATATTGCCTGTTTCAGGTGGATCGGGTTCAGGCGGCTCTGATGGAGGTTCAACCGCCCCTTCCGGTTGCCAGCCTCCTCCGGGTGGTTGTCCGCCCGATGCACCCAATTGGTGGCCCGACCCCCATTGCGCGTGTTCTTATACTCCTTATACTCCGTAAGCTACCCGGTTGATGTGAGGGAGCGTGTTTTTCGCAACCGAAGGGTCTCGGAATGGCTCAACAGAGATGCTTCGGGGCAAAGGGCACCCCTCAACATGACATATTCGGTGATTGGTAGTAACTTGGGTAAGATATGTTTTGGCACGCCAGCGTTACAAGACTTTCTTGCGGATCAGGTTCTCCACCATGCGGCAAACGACTTCTTGCATCTCTGCTGGTGCTACTTTCTTGAAAGCATAGTTGAGCGTGTCTCCATGAGGCACTTCCTCTACTTCAAACCAAGCTACAAATTTGGTTTGCGAAGGTGTACTCCCCCGCAACTGGTAGTTGATTTGCCGCCGCGCTCCCAACCGAAACAGAAACATCAGCACCCCTGCGCTCAGTAAGCTTTTCAGGGGATACCTGATCAACTCGCGATTACGCCCATCCCTGCCCCCCAGAAATAGTTTCTGCCAGCCTCCAAAGTAATGATACAGTATGCCGCAAAAGGCTTTCAGCAAGACCTTTTGCTCATCCAACTCTTGATCTTGTTCTGCTTCGTCAAGCAAGTATGCCTGTTGTCCATTTGGTTTGCGCATCCCCCAACCGTACCCCATTATGCGAAAATTCTTGGGTTCTTCACCGCTGCGATTTCTATAACGCCCTTCCTCAAACCTCATCCATCTGATACAATACTGTCTGCAAGCCGACCCGTTGTCTTTCAAGAAAAACCCTCGGCACCCCGCCCGGGGGTTTTTGTGTGTGTATACCCCCTCACCCCGTTCTACGGACACCCCTCTCCCGTGGGAGAGGGGCGGGGGTGAGGGTTAACAAGGAATATTATGATTACCGAACGAACCGACCTCCGAAATATCGCCATCATCGCCCACGTTGACCACGGCAAAACCACGCTCGTGGATGGTCTCCTACGCCAGTCGCACACCTTCCGTGACAACCAGCAGGTTGCCGAGCGCGTGATGGATTCCAATGACCTCGAACGCGAACGCGGCATTACAATCCTTGCCAAGAACACTGCCATTACCGTCCCTGACCCTGCAACTGGAAATACAATCAAGATCAATATCGTGGATACGCCCGGTCACGCCGATTTTGGCGGTGAAGTGGAACGCGTCATGAACATGGTGGATGGTGTGCTCCTGCTCGTCGACGCGGCGGAAGGTCCCATGCCGCAGACCCGCTTCGTGCTCAAGAAAGCCCTCTCGATG
>CAYTDB010000093.1:0-19615 GCA_964436455.1 uncultured Anaerolinea sp.
CGGCGGAAGTCTCATCTTCGGTGCGCGGTCACTGGACCAAATCGCATGGGGAGCCATGACCAGGCTGCACAAGACAAGCAATGATCTGTCATAGTTCACACGCCATCCTGCGAAATCCATCCAAGCCTGCTCGCGGTCGGATTTTATGGGAACACCGGCGCTAGCGAGTTGATCCAACACAGTGTCGAACTCTTCCCGCGTCACATTGATCGGATCCCTGGGGTATTGCGGATCATTTGGAAGTGGAATGTCAAAATAATGGGAGATACGCCGAAACGCCAAAAATCCCGCCCGGATGCAAAGGGCAGCGGACGCTTCAAACGGGACATCGACAGCTGAAAGAGTAAGGGAAGCAGCATCCAAAACAGACCCGGCTGCGGTTACCCATGAAGTCTCAGAACGTGGTGAACGAAAAAAGACCAATGCTGGCAAGGTGGTGTGACTCTCATCCACATCGGCAAACCAAGCCTCCCATATACGCCAATATTCGGAAAGCCTGGAAAACCCATGAATACGATTAAATCGCATAAGCATTTCCAATGCTGAAGGCGGACTCCCCGCGCGGACTTCGTGCATGTTCACAACCTGTTCGCGCCGCGAGAACGCGGCATACATGGTTGGCAGATAGGCAATGAGGAGAGCAACCAGAATTAACCCCAGCATGGCTTCAACAAACTCAAAAGCGGTGATGAGGAAAGTGTTTTCCGTGGCAAATCCCAGCGTAAAGATGGATGATCCGCTCAATTGAAAGACCTCGAACCAATCCCCCACCCCCATCCCCCAGTACATGGCGGCAAAGCCAATAGAGATCAACATATACCAGGTTGGGACAAGCATCATCAATCCAATAGGCGCGTAATACGCCATGATGCCATCCCGCTGCTCATAGGTCCTTGCAAAATACAGGATGATTTCAAATATTCGCCGCAGTACTCCAAAAACAATACGATTCAACTGACTGCGTGCAGCACGAGGAAGAACAAAAGATGACAGTGCGGAGAACAGGGTGAAAACGACAGTCACCAAACCCGCCAGGAAGACCAGAAATTGAAAGAGAGTTTCCATGAGCGAAAATTATAACTCCACAACAAAAAAGGCTTGACAGGCGTGCTATACTGAAATAGCAGAAATTTTATGACTGGGAGAGAGTCATGAAAGCAACCTTTGCCTTGCTCGCAAATCCAGAAGTCCACAATTTCATACGAAAACTATCATGGGATATCCATCAAAAATACCGCACGGGAACGCATCATGCATCCCTTGCTCCACATATTTCACTCAAGCAACCCTTCAGAATCCTAGATCTTATAGCTCTCGAACAGTACATGGATGAATTGACAAAGTCCATCCAGCCCTTCGAAGTAACCATGACTGAATTACAAACCGTCTCTGTTTTCTATGACGGAATTGAATACGGCATACTTTGGGTGGAAATTGAAGAGAACAAAATATTGAGAGAACTTCATGATCGCCTCAACGGCGACTTGAACCTGCGTTTTGGAAACACTTCAGCCGACTTCGATAGAGAGACCTATCATTTCCACATGACCGTGATGATGTGCGGGCAACTCATGGAGATATGCCGGAAATATGAGGATGAATTCGAACATAAAAAAGTTAATATGCGCTACACAGTGAGGGAATTGGCAATGTTTGTTTACGATGAACCCATGGGACCGCATGGGGATTATCTTTGCTATAAAGTTCTTCCGATTGGCATGCAATAAAATCCATACCTCAAGCGAATCTTCTAGGGTAAGATAGGTTTATTACACGGAGGCAATCAATGAATAACAACCAATCAAAAAATGACAGCCAAAATATCGTCCCAAAGATGATACGTGTCGGGATAAGTTCGGTCCTGCTTGCTTTGTTGGGTTTCTTCCTGATCGTTTATGTAGGGTTCCCGCTATTTTCCCAGAGTGTGTCAGGAGAAAAGAATTGGAGTCTCCTCGAGGGGTTTGCAAGTGCGGTTTCCCTGGCTTTGCTGGTTGGAGGTCTGATCTTTGCGGTTGTCGAATATACCAATGCAGAAACCACGAAGTTGAAAGAAAAAATCGCAGAAGATCGTGAAAAAAACAAGCTGTCCTATGAGATTTATACAGCGATCTATAACAAACTTACCGACCCGGCACAAGAAGCGGCGCGGCGTTGGATATTGATGAACATCGATATTAAAAAGATTGATGAAGATATCGAAGATTGGTACGAGAGAACCCAAGCGACCATCATGTCTGGTTCAGTTGGCAGCACCACCGGATTGCCCGAGGGACAACATGCAGTCAAATTGACATTGAATTGTTTCGATTACATAGGATTTATTGCCAGCCACTATTGGGAGGTCGAAGCAGACTCACTGGACTGGATCAGTGCTCCCATCGCCAAGATATGGAGAAGAATGGGACCATACGTTTTACACGTCCGTGTTCTGCGCAACACCACGGATTACTACCTTTCGGCAGAATACGTTGGCAAACTTTGTCTTGAATGGCGGGAAAGCAAAGGCTTACCCGATGAGGAAATCGCACGAAACACCCTGTAAAAAAAGGTACAGTCACCTGTCTGGGTGACTGTACCGAAAATTTCATTGCAAATACTTTGCAAATTCCGCTTCTAATTCCTCTTCAGAGGTGAAGCCCACCCATTTCTTTAGAACCTCCCCGTCCCCATCCAGCAGATAGATTTCAGGTTGGTAATAGAAACCAAGTGCCTGCTGGAAAGATCTTGTGTTCGGGTCATCGGCATCCAAATAGGTGAATTGGATTTTGCCAAAATACTTTGCTTCGAGCCCATGCACCATGGGCGCCATCGCGCGGCAGGTGCCTCAGGTGAAACGGAAGAACTCCACGAACTGTAATCCCCCGGAGGCAAGGCTGACCGTGCCCGGGTCTGTGGCGTGAAGGTCTGGTCCGCGCGAGGTGGCAATCGGGAGCGGAGCAGGATCAGCAGCTTTGGTGGGGGCGGCAACGACATCGGTCGCTGGCATCCCTGATTCGGCTGAAGACTCGGGAAGCGGTGTTGCACTCGGCTCGACAGCCACTGGCGGAGCAGGTTGGGGCGGCGATTCGGTGATCGCCGCCGGGGCGCATGAAGCCAAAAGAAGGGCTAACAGGCTGAGGGTCGGAATGAGGCGTTTTGTCATTAAATTGCCTGGCATCATCAAATCCTTTACAAATTTAGGTATAAGACATTTTGTATCATAAATTCCTTACCAAACCATTAACGGATGTTCGTCACTGTAAATCCCGATGCTTATCTTTGACGGTTGTGAAATCCTAGACTATACTCAGTTTGGTTCGATTTGCGAACCAAACAACCCAAAAATCATTCAAATTTACCCCAGGAGGAAGCATGGCTTTCAAACTAACGTACGCCACGATGTTCAACCCGCCCGAGGAACTGCACACGGGCTTTGATAAGGCAGTTGCCAAACTCAAGGCAAACCTCGGCAAGGAATACGGGATGATCATTGACGGCAAGGAAGTCTTTGCGGATGAGAAATTCGAAGACCGCTCACCCGTGAATACCGATTGGGTGCTGGCGGTCATGCAGAAAGGCAATGCCTCACATGCAAAGATGGCGATCGACGCGGCACGCAAGGCGTTCCCCGCCTGGAGCCGCACACCCTGGAAGAAACGCGTGCAATTGGTGCGCAAGGCTTCGGCTCTGATCGAGAAGCGCATCTTCGAACTCGGCGCGGCAATGGCGCTTGAGGTCGGCAAGAACCGCATGGAATCGCTCGGCGATGTGCAGGAAACTGCCGACCTTATGTATTGGTCTGCCCAAATGGTGGAAGAGAACAACGGATTCGCCAAACCGATGGGCAAGGATCCGCTCGTTGGATACGATGCAACCAACACCTCTGTGCTCAAGCCTTACGGCGTGTGGCTTGTGGTATCACCGTTCAACTTCCCCTTCGCGCTGACGGGAGGTCCCACCGGAGCCGCCCTCGTAGCTGGAAACACGGTCGTCATTAAACCGGCAACGGATACAGCCTGGATCGTGAGACTCTACGCTGAATGCTTGCGCGACGCAGGCTTCCCGCCCGGCGTCTTCAACTTTGTGACCGGTCCCGGCTCCACTCTCGGGCAGGCACTCGTGGACAGCCCCGAAGTGGACGGCGCCACATTCACCGGCTCGTTCGACGTGGGCATGAAGATGTTCCGTGATTTCGCCAATCGCAATTACGTCCGCCCGATCGTGTTGGAACTCGGCGGAAAGAATCCCGCCATTGTCTCGCGCAACGCCAACCTTGACGATGCAGCAGTGGGCATCGTCCGCTCGGCATTCGGTTTGCAGGGACAGAAATGCTCCGCCGCATCACGCGTTATTGTGGAAGAACCTGTCTATGATGAACTGGTCGCCAAACTCAAGGCATTGACAGAGAAATTCGTCATCGGTGACCCCACCGACCGCGCCACCTATCTCGGACCCGTAATCAACAACAGTTCCTATGGTGATTTCAAGAACTTCTGTGAAGAGATCAACGGCGCAGGCGGCAAGTTCCAGACCGGCGGCAACGTCAAGACAGGCGGCATGTTCGACAAGGGTTATTACTGTGAACCCACTCTCGTCACTGATCTGCCGTTCAGTCATCGCTTGTGGCAGTACGAGATGTTCCTGCCCATTACCACCATCGGCAAGGTCAGCAATCTTGATGAAGCCATGAAGATCGCCAACAGCGTAAACTACGGTCTCACCGCTGGCTTCTATGGCTCAGCAAAAGAAACCAAATGGTTCTTCGACAACATCGAAGCAGGCGTCACGTACGCCAACCGTCCGCAAGGCGCAACGACCGGTGCGTGGCCCGGCTTCCAACCGTTCGGCGGCTGGAAAGGGTCCGGCGCAAGCGGCAAGAACGGCGGCGGTTACTACTATGTCCAGCTTTACATGCACGAGCAGATCCAGACCTTGATCAAGCCCGCACCTGTAAAAGCGGCGAAGAAAAAAGTTACAAACAAGGCAACCAAGCGCAAATAATCCTCACCCCTAACCCCTCTCCCTAAGGGAGAGGGGTATTTAATTCCCATGCCCTGGAACCCTGACCTCTATCACAAATTCCAAGCCGAGCGCTCTGCTCCGTTTTATGATTTGCTTGCGCTCGTGGATGTGCGCCCCAATCTCAAGGTCATTGACCTGGGATGCGGCAGCGGTGAACTGACGCGTCAACTGGCGGACAAACTTCCAAACAGCCATGTGACCGGCCTGGATAGTTCTCCGCAAATGCTGGACAAAGCCGCTTCATTCGCGCGCCCAAGCTTGGTCTTTCAACAAGGAGATCAATCCACGCTGACAGGTGAGTGGGACTTGATCTTCAGTAATGCCGCCTTGCAATGGAGCGAGAACCACGCCGAACTGATCCCCTGCCTCTTCAACAAACTTGCTCCCGGCGGGCAGATCGCCGTGCAGGTTCCGTCCAATCACAATCACATCTCGCACCAAATCTATCGCGAGACTGCTGAAGAGGATATGTTCAAATTCATCCTGCAGGGATTTCAACGATATTCACCAGTTCTCACCATCGAAAACTATTCCCGTATTCTCTTCAATTGCGGAGCGGAAGAGATCAATATCTTTGAGAAAATTTATCCACATGTTTTGGAGAACGCGGATGCTGTGGTGGAATGGATTTATGGCACAGCACTGGTTCCCTATTTTGAACGACTTGGTGAATACCAGGATAAATTCATTCAATCCATCCACGAAAAGATGCGTGCTGCCATGCCGGATAGTCCCGTCTTTTATCCATTCCGCAGGATATTATTCTCAGCGAGGAAGCCGAAAACCTAACAGGTCTTCCAGACCTGTTAGGTTAGTATTTATTATGGGCGAACCCGAAGGATACGACCACAAGGATTTTTTATACCGCATTGGGACGTACTTCATCCTGCTCAGCATCGGACTGTTCGTCATTTTCATGCTGTCCGAGTCTGCACAACAAACCGCCTTCAGTTATTTTTGCTGGAGCGTGATCCTTTTCATCGTCGGATTCGTCTTCCGCTCAAGATACAAAAGATCAGCACCTCCCTCCAGTGGGCGTTTCAGCGTACTGAAAAGATTTAAACGAAAACCAAAAGAAGAGAAGAAATAATGCCAAAAATAATTCCCCTCTCAGAAGCCATTTCGAAATACGTGGATGATGGCGATACCGTCTACGCGGCGGGGTTCACACATCTGATCCCGTTCGCAGCTGGACATGAGATCATCCGCCAGGGAAAGAAAGGCCTCACCCTTGCGCGCGCCACCCCGGATCTGATCTACGATATGATGGTCGCAGCAGGATGTGCGAAGAAAGTGATCTTTTCCTATATGGGAAATCCCGGAGTTGGATCGCTGCGCATTGTCCGTTCTGCCATCGAGAAGGGCGAACTGGAATGGGACGAGTATTCCCATTTCGGCATGATCACCCGTTTGCAAGCAGGCGCATCGGGTCTGCCCTTCCTGCCCATGAACCAGACCGGCGCAACCGACCTCGAAAATGCCAACCCCAACATCAAACACATCCCTGACCCATACGGCGGCAAGGATGTGATCGTCGTGCCGGCGTTGAATCCTGATGTGGCAATAGTCCATGTGCAGCGTGCTGACGAGAACGGTAACGCACATCTGTGGGGAATCATCGGCGAACAAAAAGAAGCCGCGTTTGCGGCGAAAAAGGTCATTCTGACGGCAGAGGAAATTGTGGATGAATCAGTTATCCGGTCCGACCCGAACCGGACGATGATCCCCGGCATCGTGGTCAGCGCAGTGTGTCACGTACCGTTCGCCTGTCATCCATCCTATGCGCAGGGATATTACGACCGCGACAACGAGTTCTATCTCGCGTGGGACAAGGTCAGCGAGTCGGTGGAAAGCGTCAAAGCATGGCTCGATGAATGGGTCTTTGGTGTGAAGGACCGCGCGGAATACCTGGAAAAACTTGGGAAGGAGAAGCGCGATCAGTTGAAGATCGAAGCACTGATGAGCCAACCGGTCAATTACGGGAAATATTAATAGATGAAGAGTTTTGAATTCGGCGGTAACGGTTTGCCCCTTCACTTCCTTCATGCAAACGGTTATCCGCCTGAATGTTATAAACCTTTGTTGGAACTTTTAAAGACGGAATACCGCATCTTCGGAATGTATCTCCGTCCGCTTTGGGATGATGCGAAACCGGAAGACATCGATGACTGGCATCCACTATCTGATGACTTGCTACGCTTCTTATCGGATCTTGAAACTGGTCCCATAATTGGAGTTGGTCATTCGCTTGGAGCGATCGTCACCCTGCGTGCGGCGCTAAGTGCCCCGGAAAAGTTCGGCGCCTTGGTGTTGATCGACCCTGTGTTGTTCGTTCCGTCCCTGCTTGCATTTTGGAATTTCACTCGCGGCATTGGCTTGGGAGATAAAATCCACCCGCTGGTCATTGGAGCACAGAAGCGGCGGCGTACATTCGACGATCTGGAAACGGTCTTTCGCGGCTACCGTCAGCGAAAGATCTTCCGATATATGAGCGATGACAATTTGCGGATCTATATCAAAGGGATCACAAAACCATCAGAGAACGGCGGCTATAAACTGGTTTACCCTCCTGAATGGGAGGCACAGTTGTACCGCACATGGCTGCGCGACTCCGATCTCTGGCGCGGACTGCCAAATCTCGAAGTGCCAACGCTCATCATCCGCGGCAAGGAAACAAATACATTTCTCGAGAGCGCCGCAAGGCTCGTGAAACGGAAACAGCCAAAAGTTAAGATCGAATCGCTGGAAAAATCCACACATATCCTTCCATTGGAACGTCCGAAGGAAGTCTGTGAAATAATACAATCTTTCTTAAAATCTTTGGAATCCGCCAGCTCGCTGGCGAACTAACGGGAACAAGCTCCCTGATTCCATAAGGAGTATTCGATGAGCGAAATCAAATATTCATCCGCCGAATTGATGATCATTAACGCCGCGCGTTTATTGTGCGATGGCGACGTGGTGTTCGTCGGTGTCGGCCAGCCCAATCTGGCATGCAATCTCGCAAAGCGGACACACGCTCCCAACCTGGTGATGATCTACGAAGCGGGAGTGATCGGTGCCGAGCCTGAACGCCTGCCGCTATCCATCGGTGACCCCACACTCGTGAGCGGATCGCTTTCGGTGGTCAGTATGTACGACATCTTCGCCAACTACCTGCAGCGCGGCAACGTGGATGTGGGCTTCATGGGCGGCGCGCAGATCGATAAATACGGCAACATCAACGCCACCGTCATCGGCGGATACGACCACCCCAAAGTGCGTTTGCCCGGCTCCGGCGGCTCACAGGAGATCGCGGCGTGGGCAAACCGCTGTTACATCATGACCCCACATCAAAAAAGACGCTTCCCTGAAAAAGTGGAATTCATGACGTCGGCTGGATTCATCAACGGCAAAGGTGACCGCGAGAAGGCGGGGCTGCGCGGCGGCGGGATGCTGGCAGTTGTGACAGACATCGGCATCCTTGTACCCGACGAGAACGGCGAGATGGTCCTGACTGCACTGCACCCCGGCAAGACCGTTGAGGAGGCAAAAGCCAACACGGGCTGGGAATTGAAGGTCGCGCCTGAACTTAAAACCACAGAACTCGTTTCAGAGAAGGAATTGCAGATCCTGCGCGAAGAACTCGACCCAACCGGAATCTACCTCAAAGGCGGAGGGTAAACTCCTGGAGTCGCCTGAGTTCACCTTGGCGACGAAAGTAGTTATTGGCGGAGCATGGATGGCAATTGCTAAGCGGAAAGATCCAGTCACGTGCGGTAATACAAATGGCTAGCCTGTTCATTTCGTATTCGCGCAAAGACGTCGAAATGGCCCATCGGCTGACGGAAGCCTTAAAGAGCCGCGACCTGGATTTTTGGATCGATTGGGAAGGCATTCCTCCCACTGTGGACTGGTGGAAGGAGATCGAAAAAGGCATCGAAGAGGCGGATATTTTCGTCTTCCTGATCAGCCCGGACTCGGTCGTTTCGAAGGTCTGCGGGGAGGAACTCGAATGCGCCTCAAAGAACGGTAAACGGCTGATCCCCATCGTCGTCCGCGACATCAAAGCCAGTGAAGCGCCGCCTCATCTCGGTTCGCTGAACTGGATATTCTTCCGGGAGCAGGATGACTTCGATCAAAGCCTGGAAAGACTAGTCACTGCAATCAACACGGACTATGAGTGGGCCAAGGCTCACCGCCAATTACAGGTCAAGGCGCTGGAGTGGGAGAGGAACAACCACGAAAATAGTTTCCTGCTGCGCGGCAGGGAATTGCTGGATGCCGAATCCAACATTGCCAGAAACACATCCAAGGAACCCCGCCCGACTGTCCTGCAACACGAATTCGTGTTGAAAAGCCGGCAGGCGGCTGACGGTCAACGAAGAAATATAACAATCGTTTCCATTGCGACTGCCATCCTGATGGCTGCATTGGCAATTTATGGTTTTATTCAGGCAAACCTTGCACAGGAACAGGCGCGGCGCGCACACTTACGGGAATTAGCCGCCCAATCCGCCGTGCTTCGCGATCAACGACCGCAAACATCACTCATCCTGGGGCTGGAGGTATTCCGCCAACTCGGCAGTAATCCTCAAACCCTGGGGCTGTTGCTCGACAATGTGCAGAGTCACCCTCACTTGAAACAATATCTGGTCGGGCACACAGGCGCAGTAAACAGCATTGCCGTCAGCTCGGATGGAAGGAGCATCGCTTCGGGCAGTGACGACAACACGGTCATATTGTGGGATGCGGCGACGAATCAACCCCTCGGTCCGCCTCTGATGGGTCACACCGATGTTGTGAACAGCCTTGTCTTCAGCCCGGATGGCGGGATTCTCGCCTCTGCCGGCGCCGACGGCTCCATCCTCCTCTGGGACGTGGCGACACGTGAACGCATCGGTCCCCCTCTGACGGGACACCTGGGTCCGTTCAACAGCCTGGCCTTTAGCCCGAATGGGAGAATCCTCGCCTCCGCTGGCGGCGATGGCGCGATCCTGTTGTGGGATACGGATCTGTTCGAGAGGACGGGACCGCCCCTCACCGCACACGCAGGTCCAGTTCTGAGCATCGCCATCAGCCCGGATGGGAAAACCCTTGCCTCCGGCAGTTCGGACAGAACGATCATTTTGTGGGATCTGAAAACGCGCCAGCCAATCGGCGCCCCAATGCAGGGACACACAGGCTTGGTCAACTGCCTGGCTTTCAGCCCGGACGGGAAACTCCTCCTTTCGGGAGGCGACGATACCAATATTATTCTTTGGGATGTTGCCTCTCAGACTGCCATCGCCTCACCACTGACCGAGCATGCGAACCGCGTCACCAGCGTCATCTTCAACCCTGACGGAAAATCCTTCGCATCCGGGAGTTACGACAATACCATCATCATTTGGGATGTGGAAACGCAGAAGGCAGTGGAGAAATTCGAGGCGGGGCATACAGGTCCGGTCAGGAGCCTTGCGTTTAATTCAGATGGCAAGTCCCTTATCTCGGGTGGATCCGATTCCAATTTGATCGTTTGGGACCTGACCGGGAATCAATCCATTGCACGCGTTTTGAGACCGCAATCAAGACGAATCAATACGGTTGCCTTCAATCCGGCGGGAACAATTCTTGCGGCAGGGGCATTAAATAACTCGGCAATTCTATGGGATGCCGACACTCTGCAGCCCATCGGTCCGCCATTATCAATGCAATCAGGCTCGATCAATAGTGTGGCATTCAGCCCGGATGGAGCTTTTCTGGCATCCGCCAGTGCCAACGCTACAATCATCTTGTGGAACATTGACACGCTTCAACCCGCTGGTCCGCCTCTCATCGGTCACTCAGCCGCAGTCAACAGCCTTGCCTTCAGCCCAGACGGACTGCTTCTTGCCTCGGGAAGCGCCGACGCATCGGTCATTCTGTGGGATGTTGACACGCTTCAACCCGCTGGACCGCCCCTGGCTGGGAATCCCAGCCCGGTCAATAGCCTGGCTTTTCAGCCAGAAGGCAGTGTTCTTGCTTCAGCCCACGCTGATGGGACGATCATGCTCTGGAATTTGACTGCGCGCCCGCCAACAGGTCAGGTCATGACGCGTCGATCAGCGTCCGTAAACAGTGTTGCCTTCAGCCCGAATGGAAAAATCCTCGCGTCTGCCGCAACGGACGGCACGATCCTTTTATGGGATATGTTCGAAAACAAGCCAGTGGGTCAGCCGCTGCTTGGGCATGCCGGTTTGGTCAAGACCCTCTCCTTTAGCCCCGATGGGCAAACCCTGGCATCCGGGGGATTTGACAGCACCATCATCCTCTGGGATGTCATGACACAACAACCCATCGGTCAGCCGTTGGTCAAACATACAGGCTCAGTATTCGCTGTGGCTTTTCGACCGGATGGCAATACCCTGGCATCTGGGAGCATTGACAACACTGTAATCCTATGGAATCTCGATCCTCAGGCATGGATTGATGAGACATGCCAAAGAGTCGGCCGCAATTTCACCCAGGCTGAGTGGTCACAATATTTCAATGACCAGCCATATCCATCTGAAGAGTTAACCTGCCCTCAATGGCCAGTGGGGAAGTGAGAATATCCGAACCTCCCACCGGTTTATTTATTGGCACTCACAAGTCACAGGGTTGTAGGGTCCTCCGCCACAATTAGGAGGCGGGTTACAATCTGAGGGATCGTCATTACCTGATGGCTTAATCACTGGTTGCAAAATCACCGGGCAGACTTTGGGTTCAAAACCTGTGGACGTGAAGCCATTCACTTCCCAACAGGTATTATCCACGGCATATAGCGACCCCAAAGGGAAGTTGGCTTTCCCGCGGACAGGAGACCCGGCCTCAGCCTCTGTGAAATAGTCGCTGTAATCGAACCGAGAGACATCCCGCAAACCTGCATCGGATACAACGCCAAACATAAAGGAAGAACCTGACAGAGACTTCTTGAATGCAAATTGAATTGTTGCATTCTGTCCTTCAAACAGGCGCACCCAGGCTAAGTCGGGGTCGGCGTTCTGCTGATTCCCACCGTCGAAGAGCAATGTATCGTACCCATTCCCATTGAAGACCGCATCCGATTCCTTGGAAGAGACACCGCCCGAATCGTGGTCTGAATCCTCGTACACCTGAACAGTGCCAGTATCCCACGCTGGTGTGTAAGGCGGGTGCGCCCAGATTATGTAATCGCCAAAACCATCCGCATTCAAGTCGATTTCAACGCCATAATTGATGCCAACCGGGTTGTTGGGATCATTCCCAATCAACCCAATGGAAATATAATACCAGTCGTTATCCTGGCTGATGCCAAACTTGTGGATATCCAGATCGGGGAGGTAGGTCATGTCTTCCAGAAACGGGCGCTCAAAGCGATTGATTCTGTACGAATCGCCATAGGGAACACGTCCTTCCGCTCCGGTTCCCGAGGATTCCGCATCATCCACAAGTCCTCCAGGAACCGGCACAAGATCTTCCGGTCTCATCAAGTGGATCGGAGCGTATGACACAGGAGTCTCTGACACATCGGCCTCATTGATTGGCTCCCCGGTTGCCACCGGTGTTGAACCCGGCATGCCGCCCGAGGAGGCGGTGGGTTGTAATGCGGTCTCGGTCTCAGTCGATGTGGCGCATGAGACCAATAGTAGTGCAGACAGAACTGCTGATAAAACGATGCGCGGGAACATAACATTACCTCTTTCCATGGCTCTCGTGAATACCCATCAGGATAGACACTTGAGATTAAGACTCCCTGAGAAATATCAAAATAAAATGATTGCTCAATCACCCCGCCTCGCGGATGAAGGTCCGCGAGGCGGGGTGATTCCTCCATATCCCAGGCTACTTTGACAACACGTAAGTCATCCCGTCAAAGCCCATCTTCCTTTCCCCGCAAGAATCATTCCGGCTCTGGTCGGTGAGGTCGAATTTCAGGTTGGTGCCGTCAAATGAGAATTTGTACTGCATGGGCGCCGGGCAGTTCGCATTGTTTGACTCCTCGATGTAAGTATCGCCAGTCACACTGTATGTGCCTCGTGCCAGCGTGTAACCGCTGTTGAAGGCCCTCCATGTTCCATCTTCTTTGAACTCCATACCTGCTCCGATATCACTGTTGGGGTCCAGGAACTTGCCGGTGGGGAAACCCGACTTATCCGAGGAACCGCATGCCGACAGGACCAGCGAAGCCAGCATCAAGCTAATGACAAGCAATAGCAAACTCTTTTTCATGATTTTTCTCCTTATGTGGTTTTCAATTAATCACAACTTACGTTCGGGTTCCAGTCCTCGAAAATTCCAGCCGGGTTGTTCTGCCAGATCCATGCATGCAGAACGTAAAGACCCAGAATCGGATTAGCATGAAGGTGCTGACCTAACACCATCGGCGGATGGTTATGGGTTGCATCCCACGGCTCGATGGGAACGGCGTATTCCACTGCCACCAACTTCATTTTGCCGCTGGGGCTGGGGGCATAGACCAAAATCTCTGGCTGCAGTGCATCCAGTTCCAAGTCAACCAATCCGAAGTTGACAAAATGGTAGCCCATGGCGCCCAATTCAGGATGTGCCACACATTCCGCATTCACGTTGACATAACCGGCCGCTTCGGCAACTGCGGACTGTTGGAATTGGGCAGTGGCTGCCCGCACCTCCGCCAGGTCAGACTGTCCTCCGGCGGCATAGACGACGCCTGCAAAGATCCCGAGCAATAGAACCGAAACGAGCACTGCTATTTGAACTTTCCTCGACATGTTGATCTCCTTTGGTAAAAAATCCGCGCCCCTCGGGCGCTGGTTCGATGGTTGCACTGTAGCATTTTGGTATTCCAATTTCAAGGGTTTTTAAGCGTTCTTATCGTTTTTTATATAATTTTTGACCAATTCCATGACCGATACAAAAAGCGATATAAACGGTTTTCCGTCTTGAACCTAACCTGTCACTGGGCTATACTCCCCAGTCAATAGAGGAAGAGACATGAGCCTGGAACAATCATTCGGAGCCTACGTCCGGCAGCGACGCCGCGAAATGGACCTGACGCAGGAGGAACTGGCGCGGCGCGTCGGATGCGCGGCAATCACGCTGCGCAAGATCGAAGCGGACGATCTGCGCGCCTCCGTGCAGATCGCGGAGCGACTTGCCATGGCACTGGCGATTCCCTTGGAGGAACGCGCAGAATTTGTCCGCTGGGCGCGTTCCGTGCGGCCTGCTGCTTCGGAACTGCATCCAGTCACTCCCCCTCCCGCGCTGGAGGAGATCGGGCGCGAAGACCTGACCGGACGCGCCATCCGCGGCTATGCGCTGGCGGAACGCATCGGCATGGGCGGATTCGGCTCGGTCTATCGCGCGGTGCAGCCTAACGTGGAGCGCGAGGTTGCGGTCAAGATTATCCTGCCCGCCTTTGCCAACCACCCGGATTTCATCCGTCGTTTCGAAGCGGAGGCGCAGCTTGTGGCGCGGCTCGAGCATCCGCATATCGTCCCGTTGTACGATTACTGGCGCGAGCCGGGCGTGGCGTACCTGGTCATGCGGCTGCTGCGCGGGGGGAACATTCAAACTTTGCTAGGACAGGGTCCCCTCCCCATCGAAACCACCCTGAAGATCCTTGAACAGATCTGTTCCGCGCTGAACGCCGCCCACCGCATCGGCATCATCCACCGCGACCTGAAGCCTGCCAACGTCCTGCTGGACGAAGATTCCAACACCTACCTCGCCGACTTTGGCATCGCCAAGAACCTCGGCAACCCTGATTTCGAGAATCACACCAGCGTGGACGCGATGATCGGCTCGCCGCAGTACATGTCGCCGGAGCAGATCCAATCCTCATCCATCAGACCGCAGACCGACATCTACTGCCTCGGCGTGATGCTCTACGAGATGCTGACCGGGACAGTCCCGTTCACGGGTCCGACTCCCTTCGACCTGATCCAGCATCACATCAACACGCCCATGCCTCCGCTCTCCGCCCGCCGCGCCGGACTGCCCGCCGCATTGGACGCGGTCATCACGCGGGCAACGGAAAAAGACCCCGAAAAACGCTACGCGGACGCAACATCGCTCTTCAACGACTTTCGCCTTGCGATCGGCAGAATTGCAGATTCGCACCCTGCGAAGATCGTCTACGAAGAGGAAGAAACTGAAGTTGAGGTTAGCAATCCTTTCAAAGGCTTGCGCGCCTTCAACGAATCGGATGCGGGGAATTTCTTTGGTCGCGAGACGCTTATCCAACAATTGCTGGCGCGCCTTGGCGAAGGAGGTGACCTGAGCCGCTTTCTGGCAGTGGTTGGTCCAAGTGGCAGCGGCAAGTCCTCGGTTGTCCGAGCCGGTTTGATTCCTGCCTTGCGGCGTGGTGGTCTGCCCGGCTCCGAAAACTGGTTCATCGTGGACATGCTGCCGGGCAAACATCCATTCGAGGAACTCGAAGCGGCGCTGCTGCGAGTGGCGGTCAACCCGCCGGTTAGTCTGCTCTCTCAGTTGAAGGATGGCAGCCGCGGCCTGCTGCGCGCCGTGCACCGCATCCTGCCTGCCGATGATTCAGTGGAACTGGTGCTGGTCATTGACCAGTTCGAGGAGGTCTTCACGCTGGTCGAAGACGAAGCTGAGCGCGCCCTCCTGCTGGAAAGCATCGCCAACGCCGTCATGGACGAACGCAGCCGCCTGCGCGTGATCGTCACCCTGCGGGCAGACTTCACCGACAAACCCCTGCGCTATGTGGATTTCGGCGAGATGATGAACCGACGATTCGAATTCATCCTGCCATTGACACCGGATGAGATTGAACGGGCAGTTGCCGGTCCCGCACAACGCGTTGGACTTAAACTGGAAAAGGGACTTGTTTCGACAATCATTCGCGAAGCCGGGAACCAACCCGGCACTCTGCCGTTGCTGCAATATGCACTCTCCGAATTGTACGAAAAACGCGAGGGACGCACGCTCACCAACAAAGCCTACCGCGAAATCGGCGGTGTGCTGGGCGCGTTGGGCAGGAGCGCGGAGACGATATTCTCAGACCTGAACGAAGCGGAACGCTCCGCGGCGCGACAGTTGTTCTTGCGCCTCGTCACCCTCGGCGAAGGGACGGAAGACACCCGCCGCCGCGTCTTACGCGAGGAACTGGAGGGGTTGACCATGGTCCACGATCCATGGTCGCTGGTCATCGACCGTTTCAGCAAAGCCCGCCTGTTGACCTTTGATCACGATCCCATCACACGCGGCGCGACAGTTGAGGTGGCGCATGAGGCGTTGATCCGTGAATGGGAACGCCTGCGTGAGTGGCTGACGGAAAGCCGCGCCGATATCCGCAACCAGCGGCAACTCGCGCATGCCGCACAGGAATGGGACGGAGCGAACCGTGATTCAAGTTTCCTGCTCACAGGAGCGCGGCTGGAACAATTCGAGGGTTGGGCGGCAAACACATCCCTTGTTCTCACACAGGATGAACTTTCATTCCTGAATGCAAGCATTGTCGAACGCGATCAAAGGGAATCGGAGGAGCGTTCGAGGCAACAACGCGAGTTGGAAGCCGCACAAAAACTCGCCGAAACCGAAAGACAACGTGCTGAAGAACAAGCCCATTCCGCTGGTCAGCTCCGGAAACGCGCAACATATCTGATCGGCGCTCTCGTTGTTGCCATCCTTATGGCTTTTACAGCGATCTTGTTCGGCAGCCAGGCACGGACCGCCAGCCAACTTGCCACATCGCGTGAATTGGCGGCAGCCTCCATCAGCAATCTAAATATTGATCCTGAACTAAGCATCCTGCTGGCATTGAAGGCGGTGAACACAAGTCATACCACCGAGGCAGAGGAGGCCCTGCATCGTGCAGTGCAGGCTTCTCGCTTGCAAATGATCATCCAGGCACAGGAACCAGGCGCAATGGGCATGATCGCCTTCAGCCCGGACGGTGGCCAGATCCTCACTGCTTCATCGGATGAAACTGTCAAGGTATGGAGTGTGGCAACAGGTGAAAGATTATTGAAAGTGGCTGGCTACTATGCCACATATAAACCGGATGGAAAACAGTTGGCAGTCGCCTCCGCAGATGGAACAGTCAAGGTGTTCGATCCTGTCACTGGAAAGCAGATGCAGGTACAGGGTCAGATCGATGCGAAGTTAAGTGTGGCTTTTAGCCCGGATGGAACACGTCTGGTTACTACCGCGTACGGCAATCTCCCAAAAATCTGGAATTTAAGATCAGGGATGGAAATGATGGCATTCCCTGGGCATACTGATTTCGTCAGCAATGTTGTATTCAGTCCTGATGGCTCGCGCATCCTTACAGCCAGCGATGACGGAACAGCACGTGTATGGGATGCAGGGACTGGCGAACAACTTCTCGAGTTGGCAGGTCACCCTGGTTTCGTCTGGTCTGCGGCATACAGCCCGGATGGAAAGTTCATTGCCACCACCAGCAGCAATGAAGCATACACATGGGATGCGGAAACCGGCAAAAAATTACTCACGATGGCAGGGCATAAAAACGATGTCTATGCTGTCGTATTCAGTCTGGATGGTGCTCACATTGCCACAGGCAGTTCGGACCGTAAAATAAAAATCTGGGATGCGGCAACGGGTAATGAACTGTTCTCACTCGCTGGTCACACAGGTGCAATCCAAGGAATTTCCTTCAGTCCAGACGGAACGCTTCTGGCTTCGATCAGCGAAGATGGCACGGTACGGATTTGGGATGTCTCTCCGAGTCACGAATTCATCACAATCACCATGCAAAATTCGAGCGGACAGGTTGCCTACAACAAGGTCGGAACATTATTGTCCGCGACTGACCAGAATGGAACATTCAAGATATTGAATGGACAAACAGGAAGGGAATTGCTCAACATCCCCGGCTCGGGGTCTGACATCAAAGACATTGCCTTTACGGATGGGACGCGTCTTTTCTCAGCCGGGGCCGACTCAAAGCTAAGAGCCTGGGATACAACGACAGGCAAAGAACTGAACGTCATCGATGCACACTCCGGGGCTGTGAATGGAATTGCGGTCAGCGAAGATGGTACGCGTCTTGCCACTGCCAGCGACGATTACAAGGCAAAGGTCTGGGATATTTCATCCGGCAAAATCGGCAATGAACCTCTTCTAACCTTGGGGCATCCCGGCGCTGTGTATTCCCTTGCCTTCAGCAGGAATGGTTCAAAGCTAATTACAGGTGTTCAGGATTCGACGGCAAGAATATGGGACACAGCCACTGGTAAAGAGATCCTGATTTTGCGCGGACACACAGATGTTGTATCTGCTGTGGCATTCAGCCCCGATGGAACTCGTGTTGCTACAGCCAGTGCAGATGGAACGGCAAAGATCTGGAACGCATCCACAGGCGAGAATATATTGGAATTACTTGGTCACACAAATATCATCACCTCAATCGCATTCAATCCCGATGGAACCCGTGTCGCGACCGTTGGTCATGACGGCATGACCAAACTCTGGGATGCAACAATCGGAAATGAACTACTCACCTTTGAAGGCGACGGCTCGGTCCTAAACGACGTTATCTTCAGTCCCGATGGCAAACTGCTTGCCACAGGTGGAGATAACGGTGTAAGGGTATATCTTCTGAAGATAGAAGATTTGGTTGGTCTGGCTCACACCCGGGCAAAAAGGGAGCTAACCAGCGATGAATGCCAGAAATACCTGCACCTGGAGCGGTCTGCCTGTGCGCCAGCGAATGTTATCCCAACAACGACCGCCATTCCAGCCACCGATCAAGGTCGTGTATGTCAGGTGACAAACACCGGCGGTTTATACGACAATGCGTTCAATCAAACGATTTTCAAAGGTTTGCAGGAATCAAAAAGCCTGTTCGGCTGGGATGTAAAAGTTTTGCAGTCGGCATCCACATCAGATTACGAGAAGAACATCCGGGACTTCATGAGAGGCGACTGCGACCTGATCGTCGGGTTGTTACAGATGGCAGATGTTATCCAATCAGCAGCAGAAACAAATCCAAGCCAAAAATTTCAAGTGATGGATTACATCTATGACCAACCATTAGAGAATGTCCGCATGCAGATCTTTGCCACAGATCAGGCAGCCTTCCTGGCAGGTTACTCTGCCGCTTCTGTAACAAAGACCGGCAAAGTTGGTGTCTTTGGCGGAATTGATATCCCACCGGTCACCGATTTCATGGATGGTTTCGCACTCGGCGTTCAATATTACAACCAAAAGAACTACACGAGTGTGGAAGTGCTCGGATGGGACCCAGCCAAACATGATGGCTTATTCATTGGTGGGTTCTGCTGTTCCGCGGAAGGACGGATCATGACGCAACAACTACTCGATCAAGGCGCGGATATCATCCTGCCAGTGGCAGGGACAAGTGTCGGTCCAGGCGCGGCGTACGCAGTGAAATCTCATGGAGGTGCTTATATCATAGGCGTCGACACTGACTGGACTATAACCAATGCCGAATTTGCAAACATAGTCCTGACCAGCATTCTAAAGAAGTATGATACAAGCGTGGTGCAGGCAGTGAAGGAAATCAAGGAAAATACTTTTACCGGAGGCATCCATATCGGCACACTGGAGACAGGTGAAGTAAGTCTCGCTCCGTTCCATCAATTCGACTCTCTCATTTCGCCCAAGGTCAGAGCAGATTTGGAGCAGATCAAAGCAGATATCATAGCAGGGAAGATCAAGACCA
>CAYTDB010000094.1:0-19519 GCA_964436455.1 uncultured Anaerolinea sp.
AAATTTCCCTAACTCTTTTTTGCGCCACTATCTTGCGAATTCTGCAACACCCTCTATGTGGAGCTATGCTGTAGTATGCAGTGAAGTAGGCCTGAATTTATACCCGTAATCTAAATATCTACCCTGCTATCTTGATGTTACTTTGATATTTATAGTGTGGATTTTTAGAGTCGTGTATGCAATCTCAACACAATTTCATTCACCCCTCTCTTTTTATTGCCAGCAAGGTGATATCGTCGAACTGTTCTGCTGCACCGATGAATTGATGGACCTGTTCACCAATACATTCAAGCAACTTATCTGGGCTTGCACCACCGGAGGTCAATAAACTACGCAAGTGCTCATGGCCAAAAGACCCATCCGCGCTGTTACGGGCATCTGGTATTCCGTCAGTGAAAGCTAAAAGCAGATCGTCCTTCTCGATCAAAATTTCTTTTACAGCGAACTTTGCTTCCGCAAATAATCCCACCACGGGGCCGGTAGGTCGAAGTTCTGCCACTACCTTACCTGCCCGCACGATTAGCGGATGTTCATTCCCGCCATTGACGTAGGTCAGTGTACCGTCTTGCAGGTTGAATATGCCAACGAACAAGGTGGCGAACATGTTGGCTTCAAGATGCGTTGTTGAAATGTAATGATTCGTAAATGAAACAACGTGTTGTAAACGCTCTGTTGGTGTCAACACATTTGTCCCTTCGCCGCCAGTGAAAATATCGGTCGTGGAAGTTATCCGAATGAGGCTGCGGAACAGGGTCATGAACAGTGCTGCCCCCACGCCCTTATCGCAGACATCCCCCACCACACAAATCAGATTCCCATCAGCGAGCACGAAGGCATCGTAAAAATCACCTGCCACTTCGTGCGCGGCTTTAAAGTACGCCGCGACCCCCCAGCCACTCAATTGGGGAAGTTCAGATGGCAGAAAACCCTGTTGAATTTTACGACCAATATCCAATTCGCGTTCGAGGCTTTTTAGATACAGTTGTTGCAAATCGCGCAGGCGTTTCTTTTCCAAGCTGGATGAGATTCGAGCTTTCAACAAGGCAAGCTCGAATGGTTTTGGCAGGTAATCTTCGGCGCCCAACTCGATCCCCCGGACTACGCTTTTCAAGTCGCTGTTGGCTGAAATGACGATCACCGGAATGTCACGGGTGCTTGTATCAGCTTTGAGGCGCGTCAGCACCTCGAAACCGTCCATGACTGGCATCATGATATCCAATAACACCAAATCGGGGCATTCAGAACCAATCTTTTTGAGTGCTTCCTGCCCGTTGGAGGCAGAAATCGTCGCATAATCCAGTTCATTGAGTTCCTGTTCAAGGTAATCGACATTAAAGGGTTCATCATCCACGATCAAAATTTTCAGTTCGGCCATGGTTTACCCCAGGTATTCATCCAACTTTTGGAAGAGCAGATCCTCGTCCACTGGCTTGGTCAGGTACGCATTACAACCTGCATCCAGCGCCTTTTCGGTGTCGCCCTGCATGGCATGCGCAGAGAGTCCGATCACCGGCAACGATGGGAAAGATTTGCGGATGATACGGGTGGAATCGTACCCATCCATGCCCGGCAGGGAGATGTCCATCAGTATCAAGTCAGGTATATGCTGTGTGGTCATCGCCACGCCCTGTTCGCCGTCCCTCGCAATCAGCAAGTCGTAATCATCTTCGAGAAGTTGCACAAGCAGGTCAACATTGATTTCGACATCTTCAACGATCAAGATGGTTTTCATGCATCTCTCCTCAGCACACGGTTGATTTCCTCGACCAATTTTTCGCCCTCGAAGCCCTGCTTTTTCATCACTGTCGTCACTGTTTCTTTCAAATGAGATGTTTCGCCGGCGGTTAATTCCTTGGCACTTATGACAATAATAGGCAAGTCACGCGTTTGGGATTTGGCGCGTAGCCGTTCAATGACGCCAAACCCATCCAAGTTTGGCATTAGTAGGTCAAGCAATAGGAGATCGGGACGCTGCGTTTCAATCGACTGTAAGCCTGCCAGGCCGTCAGGTGCGAATTTTAGGCTGAAGTCTGATTCCGGCAAAAACTGACGCAACATATCGGCCACATTGGGGTCATCATCAATTAGCAAGATTTGTTTGGGGTGATGCTTATTCCGGGCGATTACCCGGTCAAGCGTTTCGCGCACAGCCACAGAATCGAGCGGTTTAAGCAAGTAGTCCGACGCGCCAAGTTGGAAACCGAGAGCCTTTTTGTCCACGATGGTGTGCAAGATGACAGGGATATCGGCCGTAGTAGGGTCATTTTTTAAATCGTGCAGAACCTGCCAACCATCTGTGCCGGGCATGAGGATGTCGAGCAGGATGGCATGAGGATGCTGCTGGCGGGCCATTTGCAGACCATCCTGCCCATTTTGGCAGCCACGGATGTCGAATTCCTGCAGGTCGAGGTTTTCCTGGAGGAGATAAACAGCGTCGGGGTCATCATCGATGATCAGGATGTGTTTTTTGGCGGAATCGCTCCCAGGGTGTTTGGTAGATTCTGGATTGAAAGCAGGTTGGGGGGGCGGGGCAGGAGGGGTGGAGGCTTCCAATTGGGACAGGTCCCTCTGGTAATTTATCGGAATGACGAGCGTGAAGGTCGAACCCCGTCCAAATTCGCTTTGCACGGTCAAATCGCCACCGAGCAGGCGAGCCAGGTTACGGCTGATGGCCAGTCCCAGTCCAGTACCGCCGTATTTGCGGGTGGTTGTGATGTCGGCCTGTTCAAATTCCTTGAATATGTTGGGCAGGGCGTCGGCGCTGATGCCGATGCCCGTGTCTGTCACGCGGACGTTAAGATTTTCCCCGTTTTGTTCGGCGATTAGCGTTATTTTGCCTTCGTGGGTGAATTTGGCAGCGTTGCTCAACAGGTTGAGGATGATCTGGCGAATTTTATCCTGGTCAGAGTGGATGGTGGTGAGTATTTCATCCAGCTGTTTTTCAAGCACGACGGTGGGATGCAACAAAGGCTGGGCAGTATTGACACACAGGTCGATCAACGGACCAATCCTGAAGTTGGCGGGCAGCACATCCATGCGACCGGCTTCAATCTTGGCAATGTCGAGCACGGTGTTGATCAGGCTGAGCAGGTTGTCAGCACTGGTGAGTACTTTATCGAGATTCTCCATTTGTTTTTCGGGCAGCAGGTTTTCGCCTTTGCGCCGGACGATGCGAGTAAAACCGATGATGGCGTTGAGAGGGGTGCGCAATTCATGGCTCATGTTGGCAAGGAAGGCGCTCTTGGCATGGTTGGCCTGCTCTGCCTCCGCCTTGGCTTTGCGCAATTCTTCCTCGGCATGTATGCGCTCGGTGATATCACGGATGATTTCGATGGCGCCTACAATTTTTCCTTCTGCAGCATGGAGGGCGGAGGCGGTACCGTATAAAAAGCGAGAACCATTTTTCAAAGCCGGAGTGTATGTTTCGCCGCTTAGGATGCCCCCTTCTCGTTTGATTTGAGCATATTTTTTCTCAACTTCTTCCTGGGGAAGCAATACCAGGTCGATCAAAATAGGCCGGCGCTCGCCATAAAACGGTAGCGCGTATTCATGATTGCCTTTGCCCAACATATCTGCGGCTGGAACACCGGTCATTTCTTCAATCGCACGATTCCAGGCAATCACTTTACCTTCGTGATCGATCACCAAAGTGGGATCCGGCAGGAAGTTAATAATATCAGCCAGACGCCGTTGCATCTCCTGGGCTTGTTGTTCCTGATGTTTGATTTCCTCGAAGAGACGGGCATTTTGCAGAGCGATGCCAACATTAGCAGCAATAGTGCTCAATAAATGCTGATCTTTCTCGTTGAACGCATCTATCTGGGTTGTATTCTGCACGCTGATCACGCCAACTGCTTCACCCTGGACGAAAACAGGAACTCCAAGAAACGAACGCGTCTTTTTACCAACCAGTGCCGTTCCTAATTCTTTGCGTCGTTGTTCCATTTCTCGGTTGATCAGCAAAGGCTTGCCGGTTTGGATAACCTTGCTTGTCAACCCTTGACCAACCACAAGGGGCTCGTGTTTCTCTCCAAATTGATAGGGGAAATTAATGAGTTGCTTCTTTGTATCCAGCAGAGCGACGTAAACAATATCTGCCTTGAAAATCGAGCGAATCTGTTCACCGACGAGATTGATCAGCGCGCCCAGGTCCAGTTCCCTGATGAGGGCCGTACTAACGGTATTAATTGTGGAGAGTTCTGCGGCACGCTGTTGGGTCTCGTTGAACAGACGTGCATTTTCCAACGCCACTTCCAAATTGGATGCCAGCGTATTTAACAACCGGATATCAGATTCTGTGAACAGATTCGGACGTTGATCTTGCATAGAGACCACACCAATAACTTGTTCAACATTCTTGATTGGTACACCTACCCAGGATTGAGAGTCTATGTGCACCTTGCTCTTGGTGAATAGAATTACTCCATGAGCGACCTGCTCTTCCAGGGTATTCAGCACCAGTGTTTGCCCGGATTTAATAACAACTGACGTGAGTCCTGCACCAAGTTCTGTCGGGGGTTCAATAAAACGATTGCCAGAGCCGTCAATCAGGTAGGGGAACTGGATCATTTTTGTCTGCGGGTCATATAGAGCGATAAAAACCGAATAATTATGTGCTTTCCTTTCTTCGGGAGGAAAGATTTTCATAAGTTCGTCGCCGAATAAGTCGATCATCGATTGTAGATCGAGTTTGGATGCCAGGCCTTTTTGAATATTGTTTATAATGACTAACTCACGATTACGTTGTTCTGTCTCTTTGAGCAGTCGCTGTGTCTCACTGAACAGGTGCGCATTTTCCAACGCCACTCCCAGACTGGCGGCCAGTGTGCTCAACAGTCGCACATCTGCTTCGGTAAACAGGTTCAGGCGCGGATCTTCCACCGAGAATACACCCATCACCCGGTCCCCACTCCGGATGGGAACACCCAGCCAGGATTGGGATTTTTCTCTTATTCTTTCTTCTGCATAATCGACCAGTCCACGAGCTATTTGTTCCTCGACGGTTTTCAACACTAGCGGTCTGCCCGATTGGATCACGGTTGAAGTGAGACCGAGTCCCAAGACCATTGCCGGTTGAACAAAACGAGTCCCTTCTCCGTTGATCAGATAGGGGAAATGGATCAGATTGGCTTGGGAGTCATACAGTGCAATGAGAGCCGAGTAGTTCTGTGCATTTCCCTGTTCAGGAGGAAAGATGTGAATGATTTCGTTGCCGAAGAGGTCAATGATGCCTTGAAAATCAAGTTTGGATGCCAGGGCTTGTTGGATTTTGTTGATAATTGCCAGTTCTTTATTACGTTGTTCTGTCTCCTTGAGTAGACGTTCGGTTTCGGTATAAAGCCGGGCATTATCGAGCACAGCGCCCACATTGGATGAAAGAGTTTGTAGGAGGTGCAGATGATTTTCGTTAAAGGCATATGGTCGGACATCTGCCAACGCAACCAATCCCATCACCTGATCTTTTGCCATTATTGGTACTCCAAGCCACGATTGGCTAAAAAAGCCAGAGCCTTTTTCGATGATTTCCGGTGGAAAGTAAGCGCCACTGGCGACCTCCTCTTCGAGTGTATTTGCCATAAGCGGCTGACCGGAAGTAATGACTTTTGAAGAGAGGCCAGTGCCTAACGGAAACGGTTCGACATAATCAATGTACCCGCCTTCGTTTTTGTCATATTCAAATAGGATATGAATCAGGTTAGTCTGCCTGTCTAACAGCATGATGAGCGCTGAATCGACATCGAAGATCTCCCGTATTTTGTCACCAACAATGTGTGCCAGTGCTTTGACATCCAACGTTTTTGTCATTGCCGTGCTGACGCTGTTAAGAAGAGCAAGCTCGGCATTGCGCTGTTCCATGCTGAGATTGGATGCCTGCAATTCTCCAGTGCGTTCCTGTATCTTCTGTTCAAGAAGAAAGTTCTGCTCCTCCAGCATGGCCCGTGCATGGAGCAGGTCTGCCTGAACATGACGTTCGTCATCGATCAACCGCTCTTGAAGACGATAAAAAAGGATCAGGATGGTCATCACGACCGTCAGGAACATGATGATGGTGGTCAGGCTCGTCCCCTGGCTGCGAACTGTCAAGTCGGGAACGAGCAGACCTTGTTCAACCAGGATGGCACAGCCAATGGCCAGCAAACCGCTGAAGATGGCTGTAAAAAAACTGGCGCGCTTTCCCGCCAGGATGAGTATCAGGATAGGGATGATGAGCAGATAAAGTGGCCCGGCACCGCCCAACCCGGTTCTTGACAGATTGAGAATAGCCGCGATATACCCGATCAACCACAGGCCGCCAACGCGAAGATTGATGGGGAGTCTCCGTAGCACAGCTAGAGCGATCAAACCCAGTTCAACAAACGAGAAGGCAATGGCAATTGGCCATAATTCAGGTTGGGAAGCAGCGCTGGCAATGATCGTCCCGATAGCGGGTAAGGAAATGACAGCCACAACCCCAAAGAATAAATTCAGAATTCTACTGCGCCAATGGCGCAGCACAGTTTCAGGGCTGTTGTTGCGTGTTGGTTTCATAGCAACGCATCCTTTGAGCGTTTTCAGATTTTTTGTGAGCTGACGAACATTTTATGACCATTTGCCAACAAGGATGATATTTCCCTGTGTTTTTTTGAAAAAAGCATCATCCTCCATAATTCCTCACCAGAGAAAAAAAGATGTCGCTTATTCCTGCTGCTCACAATTTCAGTATAGCACCAATGAAAGCGTAACAAGGAATAAATATCAAGCGAAAGTGAAAAACCGAACAACTTTTGCTTGCCCAAAAGAAATCACTTTCCGCCCTCTTGGAAAACGGAGATGGTAGGCACCCAAGTTTGTATCGGAACAGAGTGTGTATGTTTTCGGGTGACAAACATGGAAAATGACCGTCTTGTTCATAAACTCAAATTTTGATTAACCTTACCAGTTGGTGTCTAAGAAGCATCTGACCAATACCGAATCAACAGCTATATTATAATGAAATTTCGAAAACGACTGATGGTTTCCTTTCTTTCAGAAATTCCTGCGTATTGTTTCGATTCGGGGAAGACGTCCGAAGGATAGAGGAGGCGGTATAATCCCACAATGGTTACATAAAAATTCTGTCTGTGTTATAAACTCTATAACGGTTGTATGTTGTTACAACTAAAAACCTATAGGCTCTTTAGAATCATAAACCGCAATACTCACCTAAAATCGTTACCCATAGAGCGAAATTCAGCGATACACGATAGACACTCATAAACCCAAAGGTCGCAGGTTCAAATCCTGCCCCCGCTACTAAAACAGGCACAGGTCAGTGCCTGTTTTCTATTAAACTGTGCGGAATCAGGAGTCGAGCTCGTAACCCCAGGTCGTAGGTTCGAATCCTGCCCTGCTGCTAGACATCAATCAAAGACCACTAGGCTACTTAGGCGTGCCTGGCGGCCTTTGATCCAGAGAATCTCTCAAACATACACAGCCAATTCGTTGTTATTCGCATTCCTGTTCCCAGGTATATCCAAACAACACGAAGCTTGAAGGTTGATCTCCAAAGGGCCATTAGCTGTCCGAGTAAAGAGAATGCCACATAAAACAATTAGAAACGACCAAACAATTCGATGCCCGACCACTTCTAATGGACTTACAGGTTGAAGCCAATTCCAATGGATCGGGAAAAACCCCCAGCATACATACGCGCCAATTGCATATACCAAACCCCATTTATCCAAAGTGTTACGTTTGTGAGGTCAGACTTGCTACAAACTCAATCTGGTTACGGATCCAAATACACAATCGATGGAGCGAGTTTGGTGCTTCAACACATGTGAATCGGCTGGAAAGTAAGGTTCATAAGAACCAGGAACAAGGGTTGGTGTCAGCAAAATTATTTCAGTTTGAGCGCCGTTATTGATTTCACTTCAACCAACATTAGGCTTGTATAAATTCGTGTTACACCCGGGATGGGTGTAATCTTGTGTACGATAAAGTCTTCCAACTCTTTTCGATTTCTTAGTGCCACCTTCAACAGATAATCATATTCTCCGGTTAGATGGTAACACTCCAATACTTCCGGCAATTCACGCGTGATTTCACGGAATTGTTCCACCAGTGTGGCTTGGGGCATTTGCAGCCCAATGTGAATAAAACACAGCAAGTCGTATCCTGCCTTTTCACGATCCAGAATGGCAGCGATTTTTTGGATATAACCGTTTTCCTTTAGCGACTTCACACGTTTATGGGTGGCTGGAGGGGAAAGATTGATTTTTTTTGCCAGATCTACGTTGCTAACGCGGCCATCCTCCTGCAATATATGAAGGATCGCCCGATCCAAATCATCCAGAACGACACTTTGCAAGTTTTTAGTCATAAAATATCCCGTTTTTTGTTAAAATTTCTTGATCTTGCTAATTTGAAAAATTTAATATTTTTTTTCGCCAATTATAAATGCAACATTTCGTAATTGCACCATATTTTCGCCTGTCTTGGAATAACGGAAAAAACTCAAGTGCCGTATAATACTTTCACTTCACCTGAAGTAATCTGATTGCCAGGAGGCATATATGTTTGCAAGAACCAAATTGACTGCATTGATAAGTTTGATGATTGCCAGTCTGGTGCTGGCTGCCTGTGGGGGAAACACGTCAACTGCCGAGCCGTCATCTGTGGAGGCTCCAGCCGCACAACCGGCCGAACCGTCGGCTCCGGAGACAGAACCGACCACTGTATCCGGCGGGACGCTTTCTATTGGAATTCCAATAGAACCGGAAACGCTTGACCCTGGTGACGCCGTATACGTACAAGAGCAGTTCATCCTGATCAGCCTGTTCGATTCCCTGCTCTCGATAGCGCCCGATGGGTCGCTCCATCCGGGTCTTGCCACGGCATGGGAACCGAATTCTGATTTTTCCGAGTTCACCTTCACACTGCGCCAGGATGTGACCTTCCATGACGGCACGCCCTTCAAGGCGGACGCGGTCAAGGCTTCCTTCGACCATATCAACAGTGATGAGGTCCTCGAATCAGGTGGCAAGTCTCTCTTGCAGGATCATGCCTATGTTGAAACCGCTGTGGTCGATGACTATACCGTGACGGTTAAGTTTGGCGCTTCCTACCCATTATTTCTGCGTGATGCCGCACGGCAGTGGCTGAGTATCTCCTCACCCGCCGCACTGGAAAAATATAGCCAGGATTATGGCCGCAACCCGGTCGGCACTGGACCGTTCAAGTTTGTCCAGTGGGATGCACAGTCACAGATCGTGATTGAGCGCAATCCCGATTACAATTGGGGGCCTGAGTTCGCCACGCACCAGGGACCTGCACTTCTTGACCAGGTGGTCTTCCGCATTTTGCCTGAGGCCGCCACGCGTCTGACCGCTTTTGAGACAGGCGAGATATTGATTGCTGGCGAACCGCCCGCGCTTGATGCGATTGCCTTGGCAGATTCCGGTCAGGCATCCATTCAGAACTTTGCCCAGCCTGGTATCCCCGCCATCCTGATGATCAATGCCACGAAGGCACCGACCGATGATAGCAACGTGCGCAAAGCCATGATCTTGGCCGTCAACCAGCAGGAATTGGCGCAGACGGCATTCCAGAGTCTTGGACTGCCTGCATATAGTGTGATCTCCCCCACCACGTGGGCTTATGATGAAACAGCTGCAGAGATGTATCGCTATAATCTGGAAGAAGCAGGCCGCCTTCTGGATGGAGCCGGCTGGGTCGATTCGAATGGCGATGGGATTCGAGAGAAGGATGGGGAAAACCTCACCATCGACTGGCCAGACAATCCTGCCTGGTCGGAAGCCTTCAATGAACTTCTGATCAGTTATTTGGCGGAGGCCGGCTTTGATGTGCAGTATCGTTCCATGGACGACGGTGCCGCCTATGAGGAACTTCTGGCTGGGAATTACACCCTGGTGTACATGTATTGGACCCGCCCGGATCCCTCTCCGCTGCGCTATCTGTTCCACTCCGAGAACGTTAATGGCGGTGGAGCCTGGACGAATTTCGTTGATGCCGATCTTGATGCCGCACTGGCAGATGCCGACACAAACACGGATGAGAATGCCCGTGAGGCGGACTATATCAAGGCGCAGCAGATCATCATGGAGAACGCGCTTGTCATCCCGATGTTCACCGTGAATACCACCTATCTCACCTCACCTTCTGTTCAGGGTTTCACCTTCGACCTCGAGGGCTATCCCTGGCTCTACGATATCTCCATTACGGAATAGATCATGCCGACCGGGCCCGATGGATTGAAAACGATCCTTTGGGCCCGGCGTATTTGGCTTTCGATACCCGCAAATGATTAACTATCTGGTCCGCAGAATCTTCACATCCATACTGGTGCTTTTCGGCGTCTCGATACTTGTGTTTTCCGTCATCCATCTTGTGCCGGGTGATGTCACAATGGCCATCCTCGGACGACAGAAGGTGACGGAGGAAAAGGTGGCAGCGCTGCGCGAGCAGCTTGGACTGAATGACCCGCTATACGTGCAGTATGGGCGGTACCTAGGCAATGCGCTGCACGGCGATCTAGGAAATTCGATACGTACCTATCAACCGGTTTCCAAATCCATCGCCGATCAGATGCCCAGTACATTTGCATTGGCTATGTCTGCGCTGGCTCTCGCCTTGAGCATTGGTGGCATTTTGGGACTGCTTGCCGCGCTGAGGCATGGTACATGGTTCGATACGCTGATCATGGGGTTGTCTGTCAGCGGGCTTTCGATACCGACCTTTTGGATGGGATTGCTTCTCATCCTTTTATTCTCCGTGAAGCTGGGACTCTTCCCAAGCATTTCGACCGGATCAGGTCCGGCGGATCTCTTTCTCCCCGCCCTGACGTTGGGGCTTCCGGAGGCAGCCGTTGTGGCACGCATGGTGCGCGCCAGCATGCTGGATGTGCTTGGGAGGGAATACATTGTTACGGCACGTGCGAAGGGACTGCCCCAAAGGATGGTGATCCTCAAACACGCCCTGCGGAATGCGCTCATCCCGGTGGTCACCTTTGTCGGTCTGCAGATGGCCTACCTGCTCGGCGGAGCAACCATTGTCGAGACCATGTTTGCCCGGCAGGGTATTGGGCGACTGGCAGTGCAGTCCATCTACAGCCGCGATTATCCGATGGTGCAGGGTGTGGTACTGGTCACCGCCACCATCTATGTCCTTATCAACACATTGACCGACATTACCTACGTTTTTGTGAACCCGAAGATCCGCCTCAAATGACCACCAACCAACCTGTCCTCCAAGCCAACTCGCCCGGTATTCGCCTGCTCAGGCAGATTTTTCGCAATCGCAGCGCCCAGTTTGGCGGCATTCTTTTACTCGTGTTGGTCTTTTCTTCCATTGCCGCACCGCTTCTGACAGACAAGAATCCCAACAAGACACAGCCATCGGTGGCATTGCACCCCCCCAGTCTTGATTACCCGATGGGTACGGACGGGATCGGACGTGATAATTTTGCTCGCTTCCTCTATGGCGGACGACTTTCTCTGCGTGTGGGATTGGTCGGTATCACCATTGGTGCGCTGATCGGCATCACCTTTGGATTGATTTCCGGCTATTTTGGCGGATGGCTCGATTCGCTCGTCTCCTGGTTTACGGATGTGTTGATGTCCTTCCCCGATATCCTGCTGGCACTGGCCATCATTGCCATTCTGGGTCCGGGGATCACCAATGCCATGCTTGCCATCGGCATTGCCTTTGTGCCCTCCTTCATGCGGCTGACCCGCAGCAGTGTCCTCTCCCTGCGCGAGATGACCTACATTGAAGCCTCTCGTGCCCTGGGCAGTTCGGACGCACGAATTCTTGTCAAACATATTTTGCCCAACTCCGTACGCACGTTGCTGGTCCTGGTCACGCTTGGAATTGGGTCTTCCATCCTGGCTGGCGCGGCGCTCAACTTCCTGGGTCTGGGGGCAGAGCCTCCCACACCGGAATGGGGCGCGATGCTCAATGCCGGCATGAAGTTCGTGCGCCAGGCCTGGTGGCTGACGGTCTTCCCCGGCGCGGGAATTTTCCTGGCAGTGCTTTCCATCAACCTGATCGGTGATGCCATCAGCGACGCGGTGGCCGGCACGACGATTATGCGGGTGGGAAAATAAGGCTGCCCGTACATGGAAAGGTTTTGGCTTGGCGAGTCAGACCCAGGCCTGGTACCAGGCCTGGGTCGGTCAATTTCTTTATCCCAGGTGACTTATGAAATCATTTGCTCATTTCCTGTTTGAAAACGCCCGCATTTTTACAGCCGATCCCCTCCGTCCATTTGCAGAAGCGGTTGTCATAAGGGATAACCAAATCCTATTTGTTGGCGATCGCACGGATGCACAGGCTTTCAAGGGTGCGGGGACACGTGTCATCGATGCGGACGGCGGAACGCTCATGCCCGGCTTCATTGACAGTCATTTCCATATGATGTATGGCGCGCTCAATTTGGATGGCATGCAGTTAGAACCTGCCACCAATTATGATGAATTGTCGCATATCATCCTTGCCTATGCAGCCGAACACCCCGATGATCCGTGGCTGCCTGGTACGGGTCTGCGCTACAACGTTGGTCCAGGGCATACACCTTTAAACCGCCATCACCTCGATGCCCTGGTGTTGGATCGCCCCATTTACCTCAATGCATTTGACGGGCATACCTCATGGGCCAACACAATCGCATTGAAGATGGCAGGTATATTCAATGGCGGCAGGCCCCTTCCTAACAGTGAGAATGTCCTGGATGAGCACGGGGAATCGACCGGCGAACTGCGTGAGCCTGGAGCGTACAAACCCGTGAGCGACATGGTTCCCAAACCCGACGAGGCGCGCAAACGTCTTTTGCTGCAAAAGGCGTTGCATCTCACCGCCTCACTGGGTGTGACCAGCGTGCATAACATGAATGGCGATCCTGACGATGCGGCGTTCTATGCTGCTTTCGAGGATCGCGGTGAATTGACCTGCCGCATTTATGTCCCATATGGTGTTACGCCGGAGACAGAAGTTGAGTCTCTAGAGAAGGTCGCGCTGGAAATGAAGCATGCCCATCAGGGCGAAATGCTGCATGCGGGAAGTGTCAAGTTTTTTATCGACGGCGTGATCGAAGGATTTACCGGTCTGCTGGTCGATCCGTACGCCGATGATCCAGCAACATGTGGGGCGGCCAATTATGAGCGGGAACACTTCCAAAAAATGGTGGCCGAGGCGGATCGTCTTGGTATGCAGATATTCACGCATTCTGTGGGAGACATGGGGGCGCGTTGGGTGTTGGATGCTTATCAGCATGCGCGGGATGTGAACGGCAAACGCGATTCCCGTCATCGCGTGGAGCATATTGAATTGATCCACCCCCGGGATCTACCTCGCTTCAGGGAATTGGGAGTGCTGGCTTCGATGCAGCCGCTTCACTGCCCGATGCAGGTGGATGAAAACGATATCTGGCCCACGCGGGTCGGGCGGGGGCGCTGGCCCCTAAGCTTTGCCTGGCAAACCCTGCGCGATACAGGTGCGAAGCTTATTTTTGGTTCCGATTGGCCTGTGGTGACTCAAAACCCGCTGCTGGGTATTTCCAATGCGATCAATCGCCTGCCCTGGGAGGATGGCCTGCCGCATCAACGTCAGACGCTGCAGGACACACTCATTGCCTACACCCGCGACGCTGCCTATGGCGAGTTTCAGGAACACCGGAAGGGGCAGCTCCGTGAGGGGTATCTGGCTGACCTGGTTATGCTCCCGCAGGATATATTTGCCATCCCGTCAGATGAGATTGCGCATGTAAAACCGTCCCTGACGATGGTAAATGGCAGTGTGGTATTTGAGGCATAGATGGATAATCAGGATCTGAGCGGCATGTCCGCCATCATTACGGGTGGAAGTACGGAGGTGGCCGGGGCTGTGGCTCTGGCATTGGCTCGCGAAGGTGTGCAGGTTTGCCTGTGTGGCAAACAGGCGGATCTGCTGGCATTGGTCGCGGATAAAATCGGGAAGGGTGGAGGAAAGTGTCTGACCATCACATCTGAACTTGACAATCTTGATTCAGCAAAATCCATTGTTGATCAAACACAAAAAGCCTTTGGACGGTTGGACATATTGGTCCTGGTCTCCCCTTTTTGGGCAGGCGGGCAGATCCACGAGCATAGCGTTAAGACGTGGGACTTGGTGCTCAATGCCAATCTGCGGGAGGCATTCCTGATGGCACGTGCGGTTTTGCCGGTTTTTCGCGCGCAAAAACGTGGGGAGTTTATGTCCGTTGGATCTGATTCGGCATTGGGGATCTATCCTCAGGATGGCGCTTATGGCGTTGCCATGCATGCCTTGACGACCCTCATGGAGTTGATTAAGGTGGAGAATTCTGAACTGGGGATACGCACGCATATTCTCTCCCCGGGCGTGGTGTTAACCACAGACACGGATTCGGATGGCAAGCCTGCATTGAAAGCATCTCATGTAGCCCAATGGGTGGTTTGGTTGCTGACCCGTCCGGTGTATTTGCGGGGAAATGGTTCTATCATGGTCTAAAAGGTCAGTCACGGGGTGGAGTGAGTTGCAAAGCATCTTTTGTTAACTTGCTTATGTTGCAAGCAATCTAAAGTAGGGAAACCCTATACGGCAAAATGGATTGTGATGTGTGGTTTTCTCCCGCATCTTCCATGGTTCGGGACTCAGAAGCGTTACTTCTGACCTGAGCAGTTATTATAGTCATTTACGAGGTTTATAGGAAACATAATCGAATGAGAACTGAAATGCAAATTTCATGGAAACGCACACTATATATATTCTCCTTTTTGCTCAGCTGATGGTGTTGTGGTAACCTTCCCGTAAAATTGGGAGGTTGACAGGGTCCGTGAGGTCCGCGGTTCAAATCCGCGCACCCCGACAGGTAAAAAAGGGCTCCCTGATGACTTTCAGGACAGCTCCCGAAAATACCCCTGAGCGGAAAGCATCATCAACGAATTTGTTGCATAAATATTCTGACTGTGTTATAAACTCTATAACGGTTGTATGTTGTTACAACTAAAAACCTATAGGCTCTTTAGAATCATAAACCGCAATACTCACCTAAAATCGTTACCCATAGAGCGAAATTCAGCGATACACGATAGACACTCATAAACCCAAAGGTCGCAGGTTCAAATCCTGCCCCCGCTACTAAAACAGGCACAGGTCAGTGCCTGTTTTCTATTAAACTGTGCGGAATCAGGATTCGAACCTATGACCCAAGCGTACCGATCCTGACAGGCTGGATGATTCTCGCCAATGATTTGTTTTTGAGTATTACTTTTGGCAGTGGTTAATCCATAGGCGATGACTGTTTTCCATGGTTCAAATTTGAGTTGATGAACAGCCAGAATCTGGCAAAATCCGTTGCTTTTCAAGGAAAAACGTTAGTATTCAAACTTCTACTTTTAAGACCACCATTTCATTTAGATATGGGAGTGCATATCTTTTTAGTAAGGGGTTGTATTCCTGTGGTAGGGCTTACACAATGGAGTTATTAGACAGGGTAGACAGAGTGGACGTAATGTAATTCGTTTTTCCTTTTTTTTCGTTCTTTTCCTTCTTACTGAACAGCAGTCTCTTGCTCTATTGTTCATGGTAGATTCCTTGCTCAACAGCAGAACATCTGATTCAAAATCAACTGTTCCGCCCCCCCCCAGTTAAGACCGAGGGAGTCATTAATCTCGTTGTAACTTGAGTTGATCATGACGAAAAGACATTGCTGCTCAACCCAAAACTTGGCAGAGATGAAAAGCGTGTTGAGAGGGCTTGAGTTAGTGCCATCAAATATAGATCAAGAACGGTGGGCAAGACAAAAAACTCCTTTTTTCTGACATTCAGTAAGCATGGTGATTGTTCACCCGTGCCAAAGTGGACAAATTCACGATCCCTGCAGTAGTTCCTGAGGGGCATCCACGCCGCCGCTTAAGGCGCGTAGAAAAGCGATGATCTGCTCCATCTCGCGTTGGGTTAACCCCAGGGGTTCCAACTCATTATGACCGACGGGTGAGATGGGAGGGTGGTTGTAATGCGTCAGTACCTCCTCCAGCGTGGCATATTGACCCGCATGCATGTACGGTGCCATTTCCGCCACGTTGCGCAGGGTAGGCGGCTTGAACGCACCCTCGAGTTGCTCACCTGTTGAGGTAGCAAAACGCAGTTCAGCGCAGTCGTTCTTACCCGCGTCGCTCCACGGACTCAGGCAGTTGAATTCATCGTTGAGAACTTTGATCACGCCCGAAGCGCGTCCGTCATCAAGGGCTAATCCCTGCGCGGTGGGGACGCCCGTGTTGTGAAAATCATTATTGGTAAATAGGGGACCGTTGTGACACTGGATACAATTTGCCCGTCCGATGAACAGACGCAAGCCTGCCACCTCATCGTCTGTGAGCGCGGCTTGCATGGCATTTTTATCTTCATTTAGCAAAGCCTCTACATACTGGTCGAATCTCGAAGGCGCAGGCAGGATGAGCCGTTCGTATGCAGCGATTGCCTTCCCCATGTTGACGTACACCTGTGTTACAGCGTCTTGGTCGGCTGGGGTTATTGTATCCCAGGCAGCGCGAGCGGCTGGATCGTCCACGGGGCCAGCCGAGGCGGGGAAACGTTCGGGGTCGGAGAAATCGGGCAGAGGTCCAAAAAGTGATTCGTATTCTTCCCGATAAAACTTGTCGATCAAATGCGCGTATTGCGTCCGCGTTCCGCCATGTTCCACTGCGCTTTCAAGCGGCGCGAGCGCCTGCGCCCATTGGCTGTCCTTGCGCCCATCCCAAAACTGCCAGGGGCTGTATGCCGTACCGATGATGGTCATCGTTTTGCGGTCGGTCGTGCCGACTCCCTGCGCGAGCGGCAAGCCATCGGTGAACATCAATTCGGGTAGATGACATGTCCCACAGGCGACCTCTCCATTCGAACTGAAACGGGTATCGAAAAACAACTTGTGACCGAACTCTGTCGCTTGCGGATCATCTGCATACGAGTTGGATGGATCGGGCGGGAGCGCAGGCAGACTGCCGATCCACAACCCGCGCAGGGTGGCAATCTCCGCCTCACTCCATGACGTGGAACGGGTTGCTGACAAATAAGCAACGACCGCCGCCATTAGAAGGATTCCGCCGAGGAGCAGGTAGACGCGTTTCATGGTCATTCGAGTATCAGATTAAACGTGATCGAATCGCTTTGCCCGTCCGCGCTGATGTTGAATCGCACTTCCCAAAAGCCCAGCATCTGGAACTTCATGCCTTCGACACGGTAATCGCCGTTGCCCAGGTCTTCTGTCACTTGCGGGCTGGTCGGCAAGCCGTGACCGTGTTGCGGCATCCCGCCGTCCACGAGGATCGTCGCGCCTTCCACGGGTTGACCATCGACAGTTTCGACGTGCAACGTCCACGAGTGGATCTGGTTGAGCGGTGGATCGCCAGAGTCGGCGCTCCATGAAACATTGAACAACCCCGCGTCGGAATTCCGCGTGGCGGATGTATCGAGATTGCTCGGCGCAGGCTGATCACCCATCATCATGGGGTGCAGGTAACGTGGTCCGATGATGGGCATCAATAAAAAAAATCCCACGATGACGATGATCGTGGTGATGACGGCGGTCAGTATCACATTGAGTTGCTGTTTTTTCATGCGTGCAATGCTCCCGGAATTTATAGAATGTGCATAATTTTAGTCTGGATTTATGAGTTCTATGTGAAGATTCGGTAAAGAATTGCACCTCTTCCGGCTATCTCCTGCATGTGAGTATCCCTTGTGATTTCATCGCCTGGATCTGCTTGGCGATTGGACGATGGAGTCGAACCAGGTGCTCGTGTATTGACAGACATCATCCACCAACAGATGAATAATTCCCCTGACAAAATAGGGGGGAACGCGACTAACTCAAGCTGCTTCAGAGAGTCTACAATCGCAGGCAACAAGAATTCTCTTTTCAGGGTTCTCAAAACCCGGAGCGGGCACTCCGGGTTTTGAGTTTAAGTGGGAATCGCCGATAGACAGCCCATGAAAATAAAGGAATCCTCCCCCCTTTTTTCCGGGGAGGATTCCCCTGCATTTAACTGGCTTTAATCTCTAGAATCGAAAAAGGGATTCCATATCCCTATCGCCATGAACAGAATGGACGCCAAATACAAACTGTTCACGGTGGATATCCCAAACTAAGGAGAATGTCATGTCAAAAAAGACGATTTTCGTCATCTCATCAGGACTTCTGCTACTGGCGCTTGCCCTGGCTGGTTGTGCCGGTCCGCAAGGTCCTGCTGGTCCCCAAGGTCCCCAGGGTGAACCGGGTCCCGCCGGGCCGGCTGGCCCTGCCGGTGCAGACGCGGAGGTCAAAGGCGCGGAATACGTTGGCTCCGCCGCGTGTTCGCAATGCCATGAGGCGCTCTACAATACCTTCATGATGTCCGGTCATCCCTGGAAATTGAACAAAGTGGTGGATGGAAAACAGCCTGCCTACCCGTTCGCCGATAAGAACGGTGAGATCCAATTGCCCGAAGGCTATACCTGGGACGATATTTCCTATGTGATCGGCGGCTACAACTGGAAAGCCCGCTTCATGGACCAGAACGGCTACATCGTCACCTCGCCCAAAGGTGAAGCGCCCGATACCGAGAAGCACAAGGAATATCTAAATCAGTGGAACTATGCCAATGACTTTGTTGGCAAGGATGCCGGGTTTGTGCTGTATAACTCGGGCAAGACCACCAAGGACCAGCCGGGCTTGATGTATGATTGTGGCACCTGTCATACCACTGGATACTCTGCCTGGCCCCCCGATGCCCACCAGGACGACCTGCCCGGCATCAAAGGCACGTGGGCGGAACCTGGCATCCAGTGTGAAGCCTGCCATGGACCCGGAAGCCTGCATGCCAGCGATCCGCACGGCGTTGCCCTCGAGGTCGAGCGTTCCTCCGCTTTGTGCGGCGAATGTCACGACCGCGGCGCCCAGGAATTTGTGGACGCATCGAAGGGCTTCATCGAGCACCATGAGCAATACGAAGAACTCTTCCAAAGCAAGCATATTGCCGTGGACTGCGTTGTCTGTCACGATCCCCACGCGGGTGTTGTACAACTTCGTGAAGCCGGCAAGCAGACCACCCGCACCCAATGCGAGAACTGCCACTTCAAGCAAGCCCAGAACCGCAAGAGCATGGAAAGTGTCGCTTGTGTAGAATGCCACATGCCCCGCATCGTCAAGAATGCCCAGGGCAATGCTGAGATATTCCGCGGCGATATACGCACCCACCTGATGGCGATCGATGTCACCACCTTTGATCAATTCTATACGGTCAAGGAAGGCGATGTCGAAAAGACCTATGCCCTTTCACAGGTCGGCTTGAACTTTGCCTGCAAGTCCTGTCATGGTTCCACAATCGACGATGCAACCCTGCAGGAAGAGGCGAAAGACTACCATGCGCCTGCCGAGTAATTTTAGAATCAGTACCGAGGCGTCCCGGAACTGATGAAAGAAGCCCCGGAGCAATCGCTCCGGGGCTTCCCATTTCAGCCTTCCTTTCCCAGACGGTCGAACAGGTGATGTTGATAGGCGTATGCC
>CAYTDB010000095.1:0-18988 GCA_964436455.1 uncultured Anaerolinea sp.
AAAACGACAGTGAGCATCTTTGTAAGTCTTTACCTGTTCTACTGCAACCATTTCATTCTTTCAACCGAGTGCATCTGATTTGGGAAGGAGGAACCAGCCATATATCTGCCGCAACGAACTCGTTCCTGAAAACTCGTTATGGTGACTGGTTGCGAGTTATTCCTGCTCCAGCACATTCTTCCTGGCTCAATCAGGCAGAAATTCTTCTGAAGTGCTTTGAAGTTCGGTACTTGCAGCGTGGCAACTGGACAAGTCGCCAACACTTGATTGATCATTTACATGCAAGCACACCTGAATACAATCGACTTAGGGCTCAACCCATCAATTGGTCGTGGATATGTCGCAACCTTCGCGAATGGGCTGAGAAAAAATCGGCAGGACTATGTTAAATTACTTGGCAAACGCACCACTAGTGGTGGTGGAAGTATGACAAACTCGCGTTAACCAGAACAAAACCTTCCTTCACTCCACTTTCATGGATGGCGGCTTCGACATCGCGGGTTATGTTGACGAATCCTCTGCGGGATGGGACATTGAACCAAAGTTCTTTTCGATGGGATTTCATTGTCTCCTCAAAAAACTGCCTGCGCTTACGAAAATCTTTTTCAAAAAGGGTGATTCCTGGACATCATCGATGTATGTGCCGTTGTTGCCGCGCGAGGAATGGATCATCTTCCAGCCGCTCAGGCTTATGCCCACGTGTGTAATGGTGCGTTTGCTTTCCCCCTCAGCAAAGAAGAGCAAGTCACCGATCTCGAACGGAGGTTCGACAGGTAATGCGGCGCTGTGCTGCATATCGGCATCACGAGGGATGCTCACACCCACCCAACGGTGAAGCAAACGCACGAAGCCTGAGCAATCAATGCCGTTGCCGCTCGTGCCGCCCCAAAGATATGGGATGCCGATCATGCGTCTTGCATCGTTGACGATTGACTTTCGTTTCTCGTCCACGCCTTGTGGGATGTCTGCCAACGCGCGCAGACTTGACAAGGGGATCCATCCCGTTTTATTTGCCTTGACCAGGGCCCAGTCGCCCCGCTTCTCCTCCACACTGACGCCTATCCCGCTGACGAGACGCGTCACCACTCCGCTTGCTGAATCTGGTTCTTCACGCAATTCAATGACTGGAGTAATAACAAGATGGTCTGCATTACTTGACGAGGGTCCCTCGCCGAGGTAATGGCGATATGCCCAACCCAGATACCCATCTGATTGACGGGTAAAGAGCCAGTTGCCTTTTTCATCCAATACTTCCAAGTCGGTTCCGTAATACAATTCGCTGGAGAGCGGCATACCGAAAGTGGGACGTTCGTACAAGCCTGTCAGGTTCGTTGCCACGTGGACGCGGGAATAAGTCCCGGTGTTGAGAATGCGGATCGAGGCGGTATCCAGTTGTCGGTCCGGGAAGAGACGGGGCAGTTCGTCCAGTTGCGATCTGTCGAGGACGCGTCCGCTGAGAGTGAGAGTCCCGTTTATCTCAGAATCGATTGTTACATCGAAGATGGAAATGCGGGGATCAATGGTTTTGATGAAGTCGTCGAGGATGTTTTGCATGGAGAGATTTTACCATTTGTGTTAAGATTCGAAATATGCCATACATGACCATAAACGACGCGACCATGTATTATCAGGAACACGGGAAGGCAACCGGCGTCCCTATTGTATTAGTCCACGGGTCGACGATTGACAGCCACACCGATTGGGATGCGGTCATCCCTGCGCTGGCGAAAGAATATAAAGTGTTTGCCCCCGATTGCCGCGGGCATGGACGTTCGAACAACCCGCGCATGAGTTATTCGTTCAAGGAGTTAGCGGACGATGTCGCGGCATTTGTGCGTGCAATGGGATATGAGAAGGCGCATATCATTGGTCATAGCAATGGCGGGAACGTGGCGTTAGTGACGGCAATGGAACACCCCGAAGTAACGCAGACTTGTATTCCGCAGGCCGCGAATGCTTATGTAACCCGTTATCTGGTCGAGCGCGAGCCGAGGATCTTCGACCCTGATCGCGTGGAACGCGAAGCATCCGAATGGCGTGATGAGATGATCAAGCTGCACGGCGAAGTGAATGGAAAAGAATATTGGAAGGATTTACTGTGGATGACACTGAAGGAACTCATTTCTGAGCCGAATTATTCGCCTGCTGATCTTGCCCGAGTTGAAATGCCGATGCTGGTTATCATGGGTGCGGAGGACAAGGTCAATGCGCCTGATGAGCACGCACAATATATAGCGGACAATGTGCCGAATGCTGAGTTGTGGGTCCCTGAAAAAACGGGGCATAACGTGCATCAAGAACGCAGCGATGAGTGGCTGGAGAAGGTGTTGGATTTCTTGAAGCGGAGAGGATAGATAGAATACTTTGATGGTCGAGTAAGACGGGCGTTCTTCCCGCTCGTATCGAGACCAATGCTAATCAAAATAATCTCTGATACAAGGTGGTCTTGACATGCTCCTCGCAACAAGCGCTCGGGGCTATTTGACCACTGAGGTAATTTGGAACATGAAACTACACTGGGAACCGATCAACCTTGAATTGCGGACAACCTTCCGCGTGGCGCATGGAGCGAGTGATGTGCGCAATAATGTGCTTGTTTATTTGGATGATGGGGTGGGGGAAGCAGCGGCAGTACCTTATTACGGCGAGACGCAGGAAGGCATCATAGAATATTTCAAGTCGGTGCCTGTGCTGGGCGATGACCTATTCGATATGGATGCCATCCTTGAGAAACGACCGGCGGGGTCACGCGCGGCACGGTCGGCGATCGATGAGGCGTTGCATGATCTGTGGGGCAAGAAACTGGGGCAACCACTGTATAGATTGTTTGGGTTGAACCCAAAGAACGTGCCGCTAACCTCTTTCACCATCGGCATGGATGAACCTGAAATCATGGCGGAACAGGCAAAGAAATCGGGACATCCGATTTTGAAGATCAAGTTGGGGAGTGAGGATGATGAGGCGAGAGTCAAAGCCATTCGAAATGTGACCAACGCAAAGTTAAGAGTCGATGCGAACGCGGGTTGGAGTCGTGAGCAGGCGTTGGAGATCATCCCGCGTCTGGCGGAATATGATCTGGAATTCATCGAGCAGCCGCTTGCCGTTGACGATGTGGAAGGATATTTCTGGTTGAAGGAACGGTTGAACGCGTTGCGAGTCAAGGCGTTGATCTTTGCGGATGAAACGGCGAAGAATTCACACGATGTGGCGAAGCTGGCGGGTGCAGTGGATGGGGTGGTGGTTAAGACGATGAAGAGCGAAGGCATCCGTGAAGCCTTGCGGATGATCCACACGGCACGAGCACACGATATGCAGATCATGCTGAGTTGCATGGTCGAGTCGTCGGTTGGAGTGACTGCCGCGGCGCATCTGGCTCCGTTGTGCGATTATGCTGATTTGGATGGTCCACTTTTGATTAAGAATGATCCGTACAAGGGGGTGAGTTATGACGGAGCGCAGATGACATTGCCTGATGGAGCGGGTTTGGGTACTGAAAGACGATAGTCTGTCTGCCTGAAAAACAAAGAGCCAAAGACGTTTGCCTCTGGCTCTAATTATTATTCGGTTGTCATGTACTACGCAATCGACTGGCTTTTATAAAACTTTTTCACACGTGCAATCATCTGGTTCTTTGTCATTTTGTCGGCGGTCTCCACTTTGAGAAGCCGCCTCTCCATCGCTTTCTGTCTCCTGAGGACCTTTTCAAATTCGATCTTCGCTTCACCGGGTCCCATGATAAAGATCGAATTTACATCCGTTAGCGCAGCAACCACCTGTTTGTAAAACTGGGTAAGTTTCAACCGGTAGCGGTCATTGTGACGAAGTTCCATATCTCCTTTTTGGTTGAGTTTGCCGCCGAGCTGTGTTCCGCCTGAAAAGTGTTCGGGCGGTTCGATCTCGGATGGGATCACCTCAACCCTGCCTTCCGTGTACCAGATGAGATATGCCTGCTTATGGTCAATCCATACTCCAACGTTTCGATCCATACGACCTCCTTATCTGGGTTAGACTGTTAACGTACCGAACGCTTCCCCTAAAATATTTATAGCACTTTTAGATCCAAAAAGCAAACATGCCTTTTGTGCTATTTGTCAGGCTGTTCAGTTTTCTCCACAACCACAGTGGCTTCAGTTAATAGGGCGGCAATGGCTCCGATGGCAGCGAGTTGCGGCACGATCAAAGCACCAACCACGCCAAAGGTCAGTGGAATCTCGAAAACAACCTTGCCTTCCTTATCCTTGATGATCACCCGGCGAATATTTCCCTCTTTGATCAGGTTCTTGATCTTGGCGAGCAGTTCCTCGCCATCTACTCGAAATTCCTCAGTTCGTACTTTTTCTTCAGACATGGTTCCTCCAGAAGTAAAAACGTTGCTACTCTGTTTACGTTATTCAGCGGCGGAAGTTGCCTTTATGTTCCAAACCATTCCTCACCAAGCGGTGTCCATTCATCGCTTTGGTCGGCGCGGTCTTTCCAGTTCTCCTTGCCGCTCCATTCCTCGATCTTTATCGCATAGACAGATGTATGTTTGAGTTCCTTATCCGTTATCTCGCGAAATTCTTTTCCTGCCTGCATCTTGGGAAAATACTTTTGGATGAGACCATACAGAACTCTCCGCGCTTCGGCAGGATCTGTGACCAGACGCGCTGTGCCGAAGACGATCACGCTTCGATACTGGAGCGAGAACTCAAGCGCCACATTCGACGGAAGCAACCTCCCCAACTCGCTCGCCTCAAAACAGACCTTCGGATTGCTCTCCAAATTTGAGCGGACTCTACCCGTAACATTCGAGTGAAAGATGATCTGATGGTGCTCTTCATCGAACCAGAACGTGTTTGGGTTGAGGAACGGCTGTCCGTCACGCGAAGAGGCGATGTGTCCCACCTGGGCTGTGTGGAGGAAGGCGCGGATCCAGGCATCATCCCGTTTGTATTCGGGCAGTCTTTGAAATGAAGTTGGAGATTGATTTGTGTAATCGCGGGGCATATCAGGTTAGTAATCGTCTATAGATTGTCATTTGAATATTAACGGCAAACATGCCGCACAAGAGACTGATGATCCAGGCCAGATAACTCAATGGGATGATTGCAAACTGAAAGAAGAATGTTGCCGAGCCGAACAGCAGTCCGCCGATGACAGCCACCTCTAATGCCTGGTAGGTGGAAACGCTGCCTCTTTTATATTTTGCCGGAAGCGTGCTGGTCTTCCAGCGGAATGCATTGGCAAGCTCCGGGTGTTGTTGCATGGCAAAATCCTTGATCTGGTTCATCGCCATCATCGATTCGTACCAGGCTGACCGCAATTGCGCCAATTGCATGACCGTTGATGTCCCCAGCAGGGTCAATAACAGGAAAACCACGCTGATGATCAATTTCGTGTTTTGTGTTAATTGTTCTGCCTCGATGAATTGAGTGCCAAGCATGGCGGCAATGAGCGAGCCAACCGCGATCAAATAGAAGGATGATACCCGGGCGCGGTCTTCGAAGGCTTGTGTGGCGGTTTGCGCGATGTAATTGAATTCTGCAGCAAGTAATTCATCCAGTTCAACGGGAGTGGAATTTTCTTCTGTCATGTTTGGGATTATACCCCTCCTTATAAAACAGCTCATTCGACAAGGATTTATCGGATGAGCTGTTTTTGCCTGCTGTTCGACTTATACTTCAAATGCCCATTCACCGTTGCGCAGGATGGGTTCGCGGGTGCCATCCATGGTGATGCCATCTATGTTCATTTCGGCTGAACCGATCATGAAATCAGTGTGGATGAGGCTTTTGTTGCCACCTGCTGCGGCGAACTCTTCGTTCGTCATATCAGCGCCGCCTTCGATGGAGGTGCGGTAGGCATTGCCAAGGGCGATATGACAGGATGCGTTCTCGTCGAAGAGGGTGTTGTAGAAGAGGATCCCACTTTGGTTGATGGGACTGCTGTTCGGGACCAGGGCAACTTCCCCGAGGCGTGAAGCGTTCTCGTCAGTTTCGATCAGTTTGTGGAGGTCATTCTCGCCTTTTTGGGCGGTCACTTTTACGGCGCGTCCATTTTCAAAGGTGACGGTGAAATCTTCTATAAGAGTTCCCTGCAGATTTAACGGAAGCGTGGCTTTGACATATCCATCCACCTTGTCTTTGTGCGGGGCTGTGAAGACTTCCTCGGTAGGGATGTTGACCGTGCAGGTAATGCCATTCTTAAAGGATTCCTGCGCTCCCGCCCAAACTTGTTTTTCGGGCAAGCCCACGGTCAGGTCGGTGCCGGGAGCTGTGTAGTGTAGAGCGGCGAAACGTTTGTTGTTGAGGTAATCCTTGTATTTCACGAGTTTGTCGGTGTGTTCCTGCCATGCGGCAACGGGATCGGGCGTGTCGATGCGGCAGACTTTGAAGATCGCATCCCACAATTTGGCTTGCGCCTCTTCGACAGGAACATCTGGAAATACTTTCTTTGCCCAGAAAGGCGCGGCGGTGGCAACAACGCACCAGTTGGCAACATTCTCGTATTTTCTCAGCGGTTCGAACTTTTGCATACGGGCTTTTCTGCTCTTTGCAAGCAGGTCTGAATCAATACCTTCAAACAGGTCGGGGTCGGAGGACGCGACTGCCAGTTCGGCATTACCATCCTTCATATATTCCTCGAAACGGGTGAATATCCAATCGGGGATGTAGGTGATATCTTCCGGGTCGCCGTATTCGAAGCGGGTACGTGCAGAGCCTTCATCGTTCCACATCACGTCCACGTATTTGGCGCCTGCCTTGTATGCGCTCTCGGTCACCTTTCTGATGAATGGCGCGTCTTCGAGTATGGCGCGGATGGATAGGATCTGACCTTTGCGGAGATTCAAACCTACCCTTACCACTACATCTGCATATTTTGAAAGTAATTGATCGAATTCCTGTTCGTTCACTGTGTGCTCCTTGATAAAAAGTTACACCCTTCGGAAAATATCCCGAAGGGTGCATGATTTTTATTTTAGGCTTCGAATGCCCACTCACCCTGTCGCATGACCGGTTCGTGTGTGCCGTCTTCCTTGATGCCGTCAATGTCCATTTGCGGGGAGCCGATCATGAAGTCCACGTGGTTGAGGCTGACGTTGCCTCCAGCGGCGATGAATTCTTCATCGTTCAGTTCTTCACCTCCGGTGAGTGTGAAGCGGTAAGCGCGTCCAATGGCGATGTGACAGGATGCGTTCTCGTCGAACAGCGTGTTGTAGAAGAGATGTCCGCGCTGGGCGATGGGGGAACTGGCAGGGACAAGGGCGATCTCGCCGAGTCTCTTCGACCCTTCGTCTGTATCCACCAATTTTTGCAGGATGGCTTCGTTCTTCTTCGCGTTAACTTTGACGATCTGCCCATCTTTGAATGTGACGCTGAAATCTTCGATGAGCGCTCCACCGTAACTGAGCGGGAAAGTTGCTGCGACAGTACCATCCGCGTGGAAACGATCCGCCAAAGTGAATATCTCTTCGGTGGGCATGTTGGCTGTAAAGTCCACACCATTTTCAGCAGGCATACGCGCGGCGACCCAGCGGTGTCCTTGCGGCAAGCCGAGGGTAAGGTCGGTGCCGGGAGCTTGATAGTGAAGTGCCGAATATTTTTTGGCTTGCATATATTTGGCGCGTTTTACCAGGTTTTCGATATGATCCATCCAGGCGCCAACAGGATCAGACTGATCGATGCGTGTGGTTTGGAAGATGGCTTCCCATAATTTTTCTTCGGCTTTCTCAGGCTTGAGATCAGGGAAGATCTTTGCCGCCCAGGCAGGAGCGGCGGATGCAACCACGCACCAGTTGACAGCATTGCGGCTTACCTCCACACCAATGGGGGAATAGTTCTGCAAGTGACTCTTTTGCATTGCCGCGACGCGTTCAGCGTCCAGCCCGGCGAACGCATCCGGGTCATTGGCATAAACTGAGAGAAGCGCGTCTCCATTCTTGATCATGCCAAGGATGGCATCGATCATGTGCTTTGGGTATTCGTCGAACGAATCGGCGGGAGCGTTCTGCAGGCGGATGCGGTGGAGTTCCTCATCGCCCCAGATAACTTCCACATATTTCGCACCTGCGGCGTAGGCGGCTTTTGTTACTTCGAGGACAAGGGCGCGTCCCGCGGGAGGAACTCCACGCGACGCGGCATTGGCGATGATGAGACGTTGCCCTTTACGAAGGTTCAAGCCAACTTTTACGATGGCTTCGGCATATTTTTGGAGTAATTTCTGATGTTCTTCCTTGTTTGGCATGATGGGTTTCCTTTACCCGTTTTTTCCATTGTAGCACGAACCTGTGCCTGTAAATCTGTGTTATATACAATGTACCGTCATTATCCCATCAGGAGTTCTTATGCTTATCATCGAAAAGATCGATACTGAAAACAAAAAACAAGTTAAGCGGTTTGTGGAACTGCCGCACAGATTGTACAAGGATTGTCCACAGTGGGTGCCATTGATAAATATTGATGCGTACACCTACTTAAATCGCAGGAAACACCCGTTCCACGAGCATTCAGATATGGATTTCTTCCTGGCGGTTCGTGATGGGAGGGAAGTTGGGCGTATTGCAGCAATCGAGAACAAGCCCTTCAATGAGTATCATAAGGTGAAGAAAGCAAACTTCTATTTCTTCGATTCCGAAGATGACGTGGAGATTGCCACTGCATTATTCAACACGGTTTCTGATTGGGCAAAAGGACGGGGGTTGGATCAAATCGTTGGTCCCAAAGGGATGGGTCCATTGGATGGGTATGGGGTTCTGGTCTTTGGTCATGAGCACCGCAACACCATGACCATGTTGAATTACAACTACCCGTATTATCGAAAGATTGTCGAGGCGCAGGGATTTGAAAAGGAGGTTGATTTTGTCTCGTGTTATCTCCCAGCCGATAAATTTCATATCCCTGAACGTGTAGAGCGTATCACCCAGCGCATAATGCAGCGAGGCGGCTTGCAGATGAAGCATTTCAAGAATAAGAAGGAACTTATTGCCTGGGCGCCGCGTATTGGCAAGGCGTATAACGAAGCTTTTGTTCGCAATTGGGAATATTATCCACTCACGCAACGAGAGATCGATTTTGTGGTCGACAATATCATGACCATTGCCGATCACCGCCTGATCAAGATCATTGTGCATGGCGATGATGTGGTTGGCTTTCTGTTCGCCTTTCATGATGTGTCTGCGGCGCTTCAGCGCTCCAACGGACGGCTGTTCCCGTTTGGAATCATTGATCTTCTCTTTGAGCTTCGACGTACCAACACGGTCACGGTTAACGGCATGGGTATCCTGCCTGAATTCCAGGGACATGGTGGTAATGCCATCCTTTACTCCGAAATGGGCCACACGCTCTTTGGCTTCAAGCAATTTGCCCATGTGGAAATGACCCAGGTCGCTGAAACCACCGAGCAAATGCGTGCGGATTTAAAGAACTTGAATGGGATCGAATATAAGAATCATCGGGTATACAGAAAACAAATCTAAAATCAAAGATCAAAAGTCAAGACATTCGACTTCTGATCTTTGACAATGGGAGATACCATGCGCCATCCGTTGGAATCCATCAACGTTAACCTTCGCAAGCCCCTCTTTATCACGTTTCTTTTACTGACCTTGATCCTGTTTGCCATTTTCAGAGTCTTGGACAAACCCCTGCAAACTGATTACGCCCCAAGCGGCATCGTCTCATTTGAGTTGGCGGGATCGCCTCAGAACGCGGCACACATGGTCCTGACCTGGTCAAGCGAAGCGATGTTGAATGCATCCTTTGGTCTGGGCATTGACTATCTGTTCATGCCGATCTATGCAATCGCGCTTGCCTTCGGAACCTTATTGGCTGCGAATAGGCATGGAGGTTGGCTCAAGTCCCTCGGGGTTGCGGCAGGTTACGGGACATTTGCCGCGCCGCTGTTCGATGCAGTCGAAAACTGGGCTTTGTTCAATGTCCTGTCAGGCGCGTTTGAATCCCCATATCCCGAAATCGCTTTTTATTGTGCATTGGCAAAATTTGGATTGTTGTTCTTTGGAATTGTGTTCGCGTTCGTTGGCTGGATATTGCCGAGGACGAAGTAGCCACGGACACAAGTAAAATCGAAAACCTGTTTACCTGTCTCCTCTGGACTGCCTATTTACTTCACTTCGGTATCTTCATCATCACTTCCGTGCCTGCCATGGTTTCCTCCTTGCTCATGGGCAGGGTAACGTGGAAGTGACTGCCTGGGAAATTCACTTCATCATAGCCGGTGCTTTCCACCCAAATACGCCCACCGTGGACTTCAACAATGCCTTTTGAAAGCGCCAAGCCGAGACCTGCGCCGCTCCCTTTGAAACGTGTCTTGCTGGTGGAGTGTTTGGAGAGTTCGCCGGGCTGGTAGAACTTGCTGAAGATCAGGTCGCGTGCGTTCGGGTCAACGCCCACACCCGTGTCGCTGACGATAATCTCGATGCCGCCATTGGGAAGTTCGACATTCTGTGATGACGCAGGCTTGGCGGTAACCGTGATTCTGCCATTGTTGGGTGTGAATTTAATGGCATTGTTCAAGAGGTGCTGGAATAATTTTTCAAGCAGGTTGGGATCTGCCTTGATTTGAGGCAGGGGTGGAATTTCGATGCTCAGTGACTGCTGGCGTTCCTTGATGGTTTTTTCGAGCCTGTGTGCGACATCCTTGATGATGATGCTTGTATCCACAGGTGTCAAATGGATCTGAACTGCCCGCGCGTCGATCTGGGCAATGTCGAACATCGAGTCGACGATTTCATGCAGGCGTTTTGTGCCTTTCGAAATGCCCTTCAACATGACTTTTGCCGTATCAGGCAGGGTATCGTCTTCGATCAGCATCTCGGTGTAACCAATCATGGTTGTAAGCGGGGTACGGAGTTCGTGCGAGGCGATGCTGATGAAATCTGATTTGGTCTGGTCGAGGCGTTCAAGGTCGCGGTTGGCTTTGTCCAGGTCGCGATAGGCTTGCCGTAATTCCGTGTTGAGTTGGATCAGGTTTTCGACGAGACGCGCATTTTCGAGAGCGATGGCGGTCTGGTTGGCAAGTGTGGAAAGCGTTTCAAGGTCATCTTCCGTGTAACGGTTGCCGCTGATCTTGGCGCCGAGAGCCAGCATGCCGATCCACTCGCGTTTGGAGAAGATGGGCAGATATACTTCGGCTTCAAGCCGCGAAAACCATTCCCTTTCAGGATTGGAGACAGCCCGGTAGTTTGGAAGCAGGTCCAGGTCATATTGAAGAAGCGGGTTTTGATTCAGAAGAAAATGTTTGACCACAGGATTTTCTTCTGTCAGGGGCAGGATCTTGATCTGCCTTTCGCCAGGGTTACGCACAGCGCGAATGTTATAGGATTTGATCCCTTCGCCTGCATGTTCTGAATCCACAAGAAACAGAAAACCGCGTGTGATGTCCAATGCCTCGATGATGAGACCAACCGCCACATTCGCCAGCTTTTGCATATCGAGAATGTTACTGATCTGCTGGCTGTAAGCGTGCAGGGTTTTTGTGGCGTGGATCTCCTGCGTCTTGAACCACTTGTTCACCAAATTGCGGATGACAGAAAGCAGGGGGGTGAAGATGAATGAAAGCAGGAGGGCGATGCCCGCACCAACCAGAAGCGGGTTGAAATTAGGCAATGCCTCGAATACGGTTTGTGATGCGGAGAAGCCTGCCACATAAAACGCGACAATGAAAATGGTCGTGATGATGTAGGTCAGCACACGACGTGCGATCACGCGCAGGTCGGGCGGGTTATGTGTGGCGATAATGTAAGACGCAATGACCACAGCCACCAACCGTAACGGGCTGCCGGGTATCTGTCTGGCGATGATCAACAAAATATCGTTTATAAAGATCAGGATGAATGCAGGAGTAAAGTAGTTCAGGCGGTTGCGCAACAGCGGCTGGCGCGAACGGGCATAGGCAGAACGAACAATGACCAGTGCCCCCACAGTGAACACGAACCAGCCCAGGGCAGAAAGCGCCGGTGCAAGACGGTCGCGGGTGAGTGTTGCCGTTCCATTCGTCCAAACCACATCGCTGAGACCGAAAACATTCGAAATGACAGCAGCGATCAGCAATCCCCAAACAACCCCAATCCCCAGCCATGTCCAGATTTCGCGGCGGGTAAATTCAAGCACAGCCAGCAGCAGGATCACCGCGAGAAGCAACGCGCCATAGAGTTGCAGGTCAGTCATGAACAATTGTGAAACCTGCCATCGTCCACCGCGCCACAGCGCCTCGCCAATGCTTGAGATCATCGCGATCACGGTATACGCCCCCAACAGAGCGGCGGCTATCTCCTGACCTTCATGCCTCCTGAGAACAGACACGATCACAGGCAGGTATAGCGCTGCCAGAAAAAAAAGCAATATCATGATAAGAACTGGCGGGGACATCGGCGGAAAGTATAACCCAATTCAACGATAATTGTATTATCATTGCAATATGCACATTACAAAGACCTCCCGCGATACCTATAAATTTTCATCGGACTGCTTTACCCCGGACGGACGCATCACTTTTGACAGTTTTTCGGAAGCCCGGAAATTCGCCGCCCAAATGACAGCGGTTCGGACTCAACCGGTACCTGCCTCTGACCTGTATGCCTTATCCTTGATTGACGAAGCCATGCGTGTGCTTGTCAAACACTTTGCCCCGTCCGCGGTGTTGAATGATGCGGTGGCTTCGGTCAACGAGAATGTTGGTTCGAAAAAGCTTGAACTCACTGAAAAGAAATTCGTTTCCGAATTCCCACCCGAAACTGTGTATCGAGGAAATGAAAAGATCGAAGAATATCTTGCCAAACTTACCAACGGACGCATAAGAACCGTCGAGGAATTGATGTATGTGTTCACGCACAATGTCAATCCTGCCATCAGTCCCTTGCTCGATCTTGTGGATGACGAGCCATTGGAGCCGACCGCATATCGGGATCTGATAACAGCGTTGAATTCCTTCTTTGCCAAAATTGCCAGCGACTCGCCGCAGGGCGGGGGAGAGTCGTTGTTTGAAATTCTGCGTGCCCCTGCTGACGCATCACCTAATTCGCTCGAAGGACAATTGCAATACATCCTTGCCAAATGGGGTGACCTGCTTGGCGAGACATTCGTCGCTCGCATCATCCGCGGCATTGACTTCCTGCGCGAAGAAACCGTGCATCAGAAACTTGCACATGGCGATTTCAAGCCCGATGTTCCATTGCAATCGTTCAGCGGTGGTGAGTATGCTGAATTTGAAAGATACAGTCCCGATAAGGATTGGATGCCGAGACTTGTCCTCATTGCCAAGAATTCTTACGTCTGGCTCGAACAACTCTCTCGCAAATATGGACGCTGGATCAAAACCCTCGACCAGATCCCTGATGAAGAATTGGGCATCTTGAAGGAACGTGGATTTACGGGTCTATGGTTGATCGGTCTATGGGAACGTTCACGTGCCAGCCAGCATATCAAGCAGCGCATGGGCGATGCGGACGCGGTCGCTTCGGCGTATTCGCTGTATTCGTATGATATTGCAGAAGACCTTGGTGGTTGGTCAGCGCTCGAAAATCTGCGTTATCGCTCCTGGCAGCACGGCATTCGACTTTCCGCCGACATGGTTCCCAACCACATGGGCATTGACTCAAAGTGGGTGATTGAGCATCCCGATTGGTTTCTGTCCCTGCCGTATTCACCGTATCCATCCTATTCCTTCCGCTCCGAGAATCTTTCCGACGATATTCGTGTGGGCATCTATATCGAAGATCATTACTACGATAAAACCGACGCGTCTGTCGTCTTCCAGCGCCGTGACCATTACACTGGCGATGTCCGTTACATCTATCATGGCAACGATGGCACTTCCTTCCCGTGGAACGATACTGCCCAACTTGATTACTCCAAAGCAGAGGTGCGTGAAGCGGTCATTCAAACCATTTTGCACGTGGCGCGTAACTTCCCCGTTATCCGCTTTGACGCGGCGATGACACTTGCCAAGAAACATATTCAACGCTTGTGGTTCCCCGAACCCGGCGCGGGCGGCGCGATTCCGTCCCGGTCGGAGCACGGCATGACGCGGGCGGAGTTCGACGCGGCGATCCCCGAAGAGTTCTGGCGCGAAGTCGTGGATCGAGTTGCGAGGGAAGTCCCTGACACGTTGCTCCTTGCCGAAGCGTTCTGGCTGCTTGAAGGATATTTCGTTCGCACATTAGGAATGCATCGTGTATATAACTCTGCTTTCATGCACATGCTGCGCGATGAAGATAACGCCAAGTATCGCATGGCGATCAAGAACACGCTCGAGTTCGATCCGCAAATTCTCAAGCGCTATGTCAACTTCATGAACAACCCTGATGAAAAGACCGCCTCTGAGCAGTATGGCGATGGCGATAAATATTTTGGTGTTGCAACCGTATTGGCGACTTTGCCCGGTTTGCCCATGTTCGGTCACGGACAAGTTGAAGGCTTCCGTGAAAAATACGGGATGGAATTCCGCAAGCCTAAATGGGATGAACAGCCCAACGAGGGACTCATCGCCGGACACGACTGGAAGATATTCCCGGTCCTTCACCGTCGATACCTGTTCGCGGACGTGGAACAGTTCTTCCTCTACGACCTTTACACCGCCGATGGTCACGTGGACGAAAACGTCTTTGCCTATTCAAATGTCCACCAGGACGAACGCGGACTCGTCCTCTACCACAACCGCTTTGACGACACCAAAGGCTGGATCAAAACCTCTGCAGCCTATCTTGATAAGGGCACAGGTGATCTGCGCCAGAAATCCATCGCCGAAGCGTTGAGCTTGCCGTTTGAAGGCTACGTCATCTTCAAAGATTACGTTTCACATTCGGAATATATTAGGTCGTGTGATGAACTTTGGCAAAAAGGACTATATGTCGAATTGCACGCTTACCAGCACCACGTATTCATGGATTGGCAGTTTGTGGATGATCCTCGCTGGGGGGCAGTATACAATGCCTTGAATGGTGCGGGTGTTACCTCCATAAAGGGACGCTTCGATGAGATGTTCGGCAAGAAGGAAGAATTGGTTGTCGGAGAAGTGAAGGTCAAAAAGCAAAGGAAGGCGGCAAAGAAAGTTTCTACGAATAAGAAAATGGAAAGCGGAAAGCCTGCCGTGAACCGCGCTGACGGGAGATCTACCGCGAAGAAATCTTCATTAGTAAAGAAAACCTCTGCGAAGACTAAGCCTGCCTTAAAGAAGTCTACGACCAAAACAGTTGTGAAAGAAACGAAGAGAACCAAGAAAGTTTCAGGCAAGGCATCAGTTGCTACAAAAAAGACGAAGACGACAGAGAAGAAACCAGCGACAGCCAAGAAAACATTCACAAAAAAGGCTGAGGCTCGGAAAATTTGAGACAAGATTAGTAAAAGTAACAAACACAGCGGTCTGTTGATCGCCGCGTTTACTTTGTCACTGCAAGACTTTCACTTGCGAAATGAGGGGATTTTAGGATTATGGGAGTGCATCAGCGCATCTACCAGGTATTTGTGGCTCTCCCGTAATTAACGGGAAAACTCTGCGCAACTGAATCTATGCGAAATTTCTTGAGGCAAATCTTCGAAGAACAAGCTCATTTGCCAGCAAAATTGGTGAAATCTGCCCTTCAAAATTAGTTTGCTTGAATCTTTCCGTTAAAAACGGTAGAGCCACATATGATTTATCAGACAGAACAGGTCGGAAATGCAAAAGGGGGAGACTATTGCCCTCAGTATTATTTAATCGAGAAAGCCCTCCTGCCAACCAAATTCCCATCCATGTAAACATCCACCTCGTAATTCCCCGCGGTTTCGGGTTTGTTCAGGAAGAAGTGTATATTTGCCTCTGAGCCTTTCGATGTATATACCAATGAGGTAAACAAAAAATAAACTTTCTTCCCGAAAACGTCAACGCTGTAATACCATTTGGTCTCAAAGGTTGTTCCCGACCGCACATCGTTCATATCGAAGCGCAGGTATACATTCTGACCTTTTTGGAAATTGCCGGTCGCATCAGTGATATGGGAGCTTGTAGACGTATCAAGGTTCTTGATCTTGCTTGAGTAGGTTACGGGTGGAAGTTCAGTTGCCAACACCCCCATTGACTTGGCAAAATTGATCCCTGAATTAAGGAGAAATAATATTCCGCCCAGAACGATTGCAATCGTCAATACCCTTTTTCCAATGTTCCAGATAAGTTTCGGGCGGGATGATTTTCTTGCAGAAGCCTTGGATGGTGCTGAGTCTTCAACTGGTTTGGCAATAGTTTCTTGTTCTGAAACAAGGCGCGGCGCTTCTTCACCTTTCTTTTTTCTGGGTCCTGCTTCAATGACCGTTGGCACACTCTCTTTGGGCTTTTGTGTCGGAAGCGATTCCAATGGCGTCGTTTCAGAGATCGCCATCTGGATGGCTTGGACAAATCCTTCCATATTCTGATAGCGATCGCTGGGATTTTTCGCCAGCGCTTTCAGCAGAATCAATTCGACCGATTCAGGCAGGTCTGGGTTGAGCTTTCTGGCGGATGGAAGAGGATCTTGAATGTGTTTGAATACAATGGCGATGGGGGTTTCCGCGTTGTAAGGGACCCTTCCAGTGACGGCTTCGTAGAGGATGATCCCCAGGGAATATATGTCGCTGCGGTGGTCTATCTCCGAACCAGTGCCTTGTTCCGGTGACATGTAGGCAGGAGTTCCCAACACAGTTCCGGTAGAGGTCACCTTGGATGAAGATTCCACCATTCGTGCCAGACCGAAATCGGTTAATAGACAATTTCCACTTTCATCCATAAGAACATTGCTGGGTTTAATGTCGCGGTGGATCATGCCGCGCGCGTGTGCATATGCCAGCGCATCGCCGATCTGGGTCATGACGCGGCGGACTTTGGCAAGCTGCAAACGTTGACCGTTTAGAAGATCCGCCAATGTGCCGCTGGGGATGAACGGCATGACAATGTATGGGTAGCTGTCGGATTCGCCGTAATCGAAAACCGGCAGAATATTCGGATGTTGGAGATGTGCCAGCAATTTGGCTTCGCGCCTGAACCGGGTGAGAAACTCCTCAGAAGATGCCATGTGACGTGGCAGAACTTTGATCGCGACATGGCGCTCCATGGACGGTTGATACGCTTTGTAGACTGATGCCATGCCGCCTTCGCCGAGCGGGGCTACGATCTGATAGTGGCCGAATTGTCTTCCAGTTAGATCTTCCATGTCTCACCTTGTCTGCCGAGAAAATCAGGATTGTTCAGGTTCGATAGCGTTCCACCTCTTGTTTGATACGGATAAGGGTATGCAGACATTATAATCAACTTCAAAAACGATTTGTCTGTTTTTGCAAAGGATAATGGTCTTGAAATTCAAACTCTATTTCCTCGCCCTGTTTGCCCTCCTCAGTATTGAATGTTCTAGCTGGGTCTTGTTGCGCCAAAGTTTTACCGATCCCAGATCGGACATTTGATGGCGGAAACGGCAAATCTTCCGGCGGCAGGATGGCTTTTACCTGCTATTTGTCGGGGCGTTGATGTATTTCGTGATTGAACCTGCTATCGGCGGGGGAGAGATGCGGAAGGTCATCCTGCGCGGCGTGTTGTTTGGATTGGTCAGATATGTCACGTATGACTTAACGAACCTCGCAACGTTGCGTGATTTGCCAGTGCTGGTGACTGCGGTCGACTTGTTGTGGGGGACTGTCTTGACCGCAGCCGCATCCACATTAAGCGTGTGAGCGGGACGTATACTGCCTTAAGTGGTACGAATCTCTTTATGGTAAATCCAATCCAACAGAAAGAGGATACCGATTGCGAACGGGATTCCCGCGATGATCACGTAGACACTCCAGTGGAATCCGCGTGCGGTGGAAATGTAAAAAATCGACCATCCGGCGAATATCAAAGCACCGATCCATTCCCAGCGCCATGCCAGGGCTACGGCAATTGCCATCAAAATGGATGGGATGAGGTGCATGAACAGTCCGACGATGGTTCCCCAAAAACCAAGATTCATGTCGAAGATATCCAAGGCAAACAGACTGATGAACAGGATAAAGAGGATCCCCGCTATGCGCGGAGTCCAATACATGATTTGTTTCAAGGTTTTACTCATGGTGTTCTCCACTTTCATCATAGCATGTATTGAATGGATGTACATTAAATATAAACATGATTACTTCCAAACCTAACGATTCAGCAACGGATTACACAGATTCTTGCAGATTGATGAATTAAGGATCCCCAACTGGGCTAATCAAAAAGCCAACCCACTCAACGGGCTGGCTTTTTTTCGCGTAAATACATGATATTGTGTCTTGGTCAAGCACATCTTGTACACTCTCTTGAACCACTGAGATGCAGAAACACAGAGAAAGACAAGGAAAAAACTCCGTGACTCAAAGGCTCCGTGGTTAGTAGTCTGTGTTAAAGATGACCCTGATTGGTACAAAATTCGTACAATCCGTGGCAAAAAATCTGTAAGATCAGATTTGGGGTTAATCATGTAGGCTTAATTTCCCCAACGTGGCTGGTAATCGCAATAGCTGTTTTTTGTGAGTTGACGGATGTCGCTGCCGTCAATGCGCTTGATGAAGATTTCGCAGGAGTTCAGGTCTTTATCCGCGACGTTCGTGTAGGCTGTGAAGGTGATCCATTTACCGTCGGGCGAGATGCTCGCCCTCTGTGAATTCATGCCTTTTGGCGAGATTTGACGCAGACCGCTTCCATCATCCTTCATGATGAACACCTCATGGGCAAACGGACCTCCCTGATCCAGCGAGATCAAACCGCCGATTCCCCAATCGCTTCGCCCGCGTGTGTCAATGGAGTCGTTTAGCAGAAGCGGTTCGCGTCCATTGAGATCGGTAACGTAGAGTTTGTTGTTCTCTGCCTTTCCGAAGGCAAACAGGATCTGCATTCCATCGGGTGACCATGTGCCATCGTGTGCATCCCGTCCGGACACACTATAAAACTCATGCGGATCGCTGCCATCGCGGTTCATGAGCCACAATTGTGTGTTCCCATTTCCTTCGCGGTAGTGAAAGATGATCAGTTG
>CAYTDB010000096.1:0-18744 GCA_964436455.1 uncultured Anaerolinea sp.
TTCGTCCGGAGAGGGACAATCAAAACTGAGCGAAGAGGTCCAGGAAGTTTGGTCTCCCCAGCCAAATGTTTGAGGACTTTTTTGCCCCATTTTTTGCCCCCATGAAGAATCGTGGAGCCCTCGCCAATCATAATCTTGGTTAATTCAGGTTCCTGAAAGGGTATACACAATTTGTCTAAACCTGGATCCCACGCCAAATGCTGGCGGCGCGGAAAGGGATATGCCGCCCTTACGACGAGGCTCTTATCGTCTGGCGTAAGTAACAAGATGGAACAAAAGGTGGCACTGCAAGACTCCGCCATGATCTTGGATAGAGTCTGTAGTCCCTCTCCAAGGGTAGTAGCCTCGGCCACAGCGTTGCTGGCTTCTAATAATCGCTGGCGCTGCATTTCCGTTTCTTGAATATGACGCAGGTCCTGGAAATACCCGACGCTGCCGATTCGATTTCCCTGGCTGTCGAATAGCCAGGTAGCCGATAGGCGAATGGGGATCCTGTCGCCGCGCCTGTTTTTGATCTCAGCCTCATAGTCGGTTAGCTTACCTTCAGCAGATTTTCGGAGAAGTTCACCAATCTTTCCAGGCTCCTCGGGGTCATAATAAAAATCGCGGACTAATTTACCAATCACTTCCTTTGCTCTGTAACCCAATATTTGCTCTGCCATGGTATTAAGATCAGTCAAAATACCGCTGGTATTTACAGTAATAATACCGTCGAACGAACTGGCGACCAACCGATCTAAATGATCCCGTGCAGTTTCGATTTCATCCGTTCTTTGTAGGATCTCCTGAAAAAGACGCGCATTCTCAATGGCAGGAGCAATATGACCGCTTAGCGTTCTTACGGCATTCAAGAAAGCTTGGTCAAACTCTTTGGGCTGATAACTCTGTACAGAAAGGGCGCCGAGGATTTTCTCCCCAATCTGGAGAGGGAGACAGATGCCAGTTTCACTGAGTCCCCTTCCGGTAATGTGCGGCAGTATTCCAAGTTCTTGCCACTCTTGCATCGCCTGTTCCCTATTGAACCAGACTTGTTCTTGTCCAGTTTTGACAACATATCCGGCAATTCCCCATCCAGAGGGGTCGGAACCTAGGTGCCGGTCAGACAAGGGATCAGGTTCACCTTCGTCATAGGATTGGTGAAATTGAAGAATGTCTGCCGCGGAATCATAAAGAGCAATGAAGAATGTGGGTGCAGCAAGTTGTTCTTTCACGTACTCCCATACAAGCGTTAATTGGTTCTCAAGGTCGGTTGTTTGAGTGAGATCTTTGCTAACCTGCACCAACGAAGATAAATAGTCATGTTCACGTCGGATTTGCCTCTGTTCAGCTGCAAATCGAATCGTCAGGGCAAGTTCTTCCAAATTAAAGGGTTTCGCTATATAGCGATATGCTCCTTGATTGAGAATTTCACTTCCCTCCTCCTGCTTCATCCCCCAACCGGTAAAGACAATCACTTGGATTTCGGGATATTTGGCTTTTATTTCCCTCAACAATTCCAAACCGTTCATTCCGCCTTCCAATACTTGGTCAACTAATGCGACATCATGATGTCCATGGAGATCATCAATCAACTTAAGAGCCTCCCGGCCATCTCCGGCGGTATCAACATCATAATGGCAGGCGGTTCGAAGATGGTCTGCCAAGGGTATACGGATACTCTCTTCGTCGTCAACGATAAGAAGATGTAAAGTTTGTTCACTCATTCGGGACCTCCAGTTTTGAGGAAGGTAACTCAACAAGAAACGTTGTCCCCAACGGGACAAACGTCTCCTCAACCCTGAGTGTGCCACCCAGCGATTGGATGAAACTGCGGGCAATATACAACCCTAATCCACTTCCTCCACGTGTAGAAAACCCTGGCACGAAGATTTTTCGTAGCGATTCTTTGTGGATACCTGGACCATTGTCTTTGAAACGAATCTGGAGGAAATCATCCTTCAAGACAGATGTGATTTCCAAGATGTGTCTCCCGGTCCAACCCAGTTTCTCTGCCTTTTGTGCCATTTGCTGGATAGCATTTAGCATGATGTTGAGAAATGCTTGCTGCAGGTGGATACTGTTCCCCATGACAGACGGAAGGCTGGGCGTTGTTTTTGATACGATCCGGGTTCGTTCTTTTCGCGCAAGATCCCGCACGAGGATAATCGCGCGCTGAATGATCTTGTTGACATCTACGGTTTCCATTTGCTCTTTGGTGCGAAGCGTCTGCTGAAAAGCATAGGCTGTGTCCTTTAGATCCAGAACCAATTCGAGCAATTTCTTTGAACGCGTATTGCTGTCAATTTCGTTGCTTTCAGCCAGATTGCGCGTCTCCAATTCCAGCGCAGTGATCTTATTGAACACATCGTGTCCGAAGCTGGCAGCCAGTTCCCCGCTCAACAACATTGGATTCAATGAACGCAGCCGGGCTTGAACGCTTTCTTCTGTGAGAATTGCTGAAAGAAATAGCGCGCCAGCTTGAACGTCTCGCAAGCGGGAATATGGGAACGCATCAGCATCTGAGTGGAAGAAGAACGCGGCATGATGATATTCACCCTGGACATTAATTGGAATACCGATGCATGATCTAAAGGCAAGCAGGTTTAGCAATTTTTCATATCTGGCCATTGCCCTCTCGGTCACTCGATTCTCTATAACTGGCCGCTCCTCTTTGATAACATCATTGACGGGGCTTTCCCTCAAGCTGTAAATTGCTGATGCATTGATCTGGCCCGTACCTGCCTGTACTGGAATCGAAATGGCATGAGAATCCGGATCCAACTGAAAAAGAAGACCTGCTTGAGCTTGAACAGCAGTGGTTATGTCAACTAACGCATGTTGAAGCCGGGCAAGTGTTTGAGCCTCGGAAAACTGCAATGCAACAGGCTGTGAGAAAGTATTGGGCGAATGTCGATCAGCCTGCCAGTAATGCAATCGGTCGTTTACCGCAACCCGAAGCAAGAAACGTTCAATTTCATCAGTGTCAAGCGGCTTTGGAAAGACATCTGTTACTTGGGCATGTTCTATATCCTTGGCACGCTCCGCTAGAGTTTCCGGTGAACTCATGATGCAAATATGAGCTTGATTATTTGTCTTTCTCAGGTGTTGGATCAACTCAAGTCCATCCTCCTCCAATAAATTTATATCCACAATGAGAATCCTGTAAGGAGTTGACTGCATGGCTGTTGCCTGAGAGACAGTTTCAGCTACAGATACGCGAAATCCCTTTAAACTCAACCATGTGCTTAAAGAGTCCCGAACACTATCATCATCTTCCACGACAAGAATCGGCCCGACTTTTTCAGAAATAATTGCATCAATTCTTGGTTTTATCTTCCCCCTGTTTCTAGTCGCCTTCGGAAGTTTGATTGGATGTTTTTTGGATATGGTTCCGGAGGCATCCAGTGCCAGGTCATATTGTGCGATACGCTCATTAACACTTAGCGTAACCAATTTTCTTTTAGGTTGAATTCTTGTGATTACTGCCTCAACAGCATCACCCACCCAAAAAACTTCTTCTGGCTTATCTAATGATGCAGGCGACGCCTCCTCCAGTGGAATAAACCCGTCTACACCAGCCTGGACCCGTACAAAAACACCATGTGGTTGAATTGCCCGAATAGCGCCTCTCACCACATCCCCAACTCGATAACGCTGTATAAAATCCGGCCAGGGATCAACAAGGGTCACACGGCGGCTCATTTCGACAGCCATGCCATGTTCACCAGAGTTGATAACAAGGGCCTTTATCCTTTCGCCTTTGTGTGTTACCAGCGATGGTTCAACATCGGAGTCCAAATCTAATTCACGCCGGCGGATGTATCCCTTTGTTCCATCCGGCAAACGCACAAAAACGCCGAACGACAGAACGCGTTCCACTACTACCTCAAGCGGCTGAGAGAAATCAGATTTATTCATATTTTCTACTTGAAATTATACAGACAACCTGCCCAGATATGGTGGTAACAATCCCCTGACAATTGTCTGACAAAAAACAAGTGTATTCTGCCTGTTCTGGCAATAGTATTTTGACAAACGAAGCTGACCGATAATATCCCCAAGTCAAAAACCACAGGCTGACTGCACATTTTTGAGGAAAAATCCACTACAAACTTTGCGGTTACTTCAAATGTTTTTGCCAAGAGATATTTGATGAAGGCGATATTATCATACGCAATATCTGTGATGGGTGCAACTATAGGCGATACACACAGTGGAGATGTAATGGTTTACGAATTTCCAAATATTGGGAATGAGTAGTGGGCTGATGTAAACAGGGATTTACATAACCTATCGCAATTCCTCTCAATAGGTTGGTTGTATACAGCTACAAGCTTCTTAAGCGAGCGTAGGCAGCGGAAATTAACCACTTTTCGATCATGCATCAAGTAAAAGAGGTTTGGAATCAGCCTAAAATCAAAGGTAGTGAGGATGGGCTGTCAGCCGCTTTTGATTTTTTTGCCGACTTTCAACTTTTGATATCCGCATGAAAACGATCGAAAAAAGGGATATACAGAACCAGCGATCCAACAAATATCATATGCAACATGGACATGGCTGGGAGTGATGACATCCAGTTCCCACATCTTGCGGAACCCTCTCAGGATTGACCAAGGTTGACGATATGACCATCGTCATTAATATGTTATGACATTCGTTTTATAAATGAGCAATCTCTTAATTCATTTCATCATTTGCTAATCTTTATCCTATTAATTCTCAATGTGCGATTGTGAAATCTGTTGCTATAGTAATGCTGAAACAACTCATTACCTGGCAACATATCATGCACATCATCACATTCGGACTCAATCACACCACCACCCCCATCCAACTCCGTGAACAACTTGCCTACAGCGAAGACCAGATCCGTGCTTCGCTTTCCCGCCTCTCATGTGGAAAGATGGAATCACCACTTTCCGAAATGGTCATTCTTTCAACATGCAATCGAATAGAGATTTATTCCACTTCCAATGAATTGTCTTTCGACTCATTGGAAGTTTTTTTGTCTGAAACGCGGAATATACCTGTGGAAGAGATCCGAACGTATGTCTATCGTTTTCAAGATGCAGAGGCGATTCAGCATTTGTTCGAAGTTGCTGCGGGACTCGATTCTTTGGTTGTGGGGGAGCCACAAATCCTTGGACAGGTTACAAAAGCCCTCGAACTCGCACGCGGGCAGAATGCTGCGGGTCCGTTATTGAACCGGCTCTTTCAATCTGCGATCCATGCAGGCAAACGCGCCCGCACGGAGACAGCCATCAGCCGCAATCCCGCTTCGGTTTCGTCGCTTGCCGCTTCGATGGCAGAACAAGTCGTTCATCCCATTGCTGAAGCGCAGGTTGTGATTCTAGGCGCGGGCGAAATGGCAGAGTTGGCAGTAGAAGCATTACGCAAGCGCGGCGCGAGTCGCATTCTGGTTGTCAACCGCACAATGGAACGAGCCCAATCACTCGTCCAGCGTTGGGATGCGCAAGCCGCCACTTTTGAAAATCTTGATACAGCGCTTGCCTCAGCAGATATTTTGATCTCATCCACTGGCGCGCCACACACGCTAATCACGCAGGAAATGGTCAAGGATGCGATGAGCAAACGCAACGATCGTCCGCTGGTGTTGATCGATATTGCCGTGCCGCGTGATATTGACCCTGATGTATCGGATGTTCCGCATGTCCGCTTATACGATATGGATAACCTGAACGATCACCTTGAAAGCTCCCTTGCTGAACGAATGGCAGAAGTGCCACAGGTTCAATCCATCGTTGGTGAAGAAGTACTTATATTTGAAGAATACATGCGCTCGCTGGAAATGCTTCCCATCATTGCAGATATGCGTCAACAAGCGGAAGCCATTCGTCAAAGTGTATTGAAAAAGAACATGAACAAAATGCCCGATCTCACCGATGCGGAACGTGAACGCATCGAGGCAATGACTCAGGCGCTGGTCAAGAAAATATTGGATGCACCCACCAATCGTCTACGCGTTGAGGCGTTGTCGTCACGTGCCTCCGAATATGCACAAATCACGCGCGCGCTGTTCAACTTGTCCAACGAGCGCACGTATCCCACATCCACGGCGGCTGATTAATCATGAAACTTGTTTTTGCAACACGCCCTTCCAAACTCGCACGCTGGCAAACCGATTATGTAATCAACGCGCTCAAAAGTTTGCATCCTGACCTTGAATGTGAAGAAAAAATCATCACCACACAGGGCGACAAAATTCTCGATAAGCCGCTGCCTGAAATTGGCGGCAAGGGATTGTTCACGCAGGAACTTGAATCTGAACTGTTGAATGGCGATGTGCATTGCGCGGTTCATTCGCTCAAGGACCTGCCCGTTGAGAACCGCACTGGATTAACCGTTGGATGCATCCCCGTCCGCGCGGAAGTGCGTGACGCGTTGATCTCTGCCAATGGATATACCCTTGCTACACTCCCCAACGGCGCATCAGTCGGGACCTCAAGCCTGCGCCGCGCAGCCCAGATCCTTTCCCTACGCCCAGACTTCAAAACCGAATCCCTACGCGGTAATGTTGATACCCGTCTACGCAAAGCGATGGATGGTCAATACGATGCGATCATCCTTGCAGGTGCGGGACTGACTCGTCTGGGTTTGGATAACTATGTTACCGAATGGCTGTCACTCGATGTCATGCTCCCCGCGCCCGGACAGGGTGCGCTCGCCGTGCAATGCCGTACGGATGATAAAGAAACGCTCGCGGTACTCTCGAAATTCGAAGACGAAGCGACCCGCAAAGCGGTCATTGCTGAACGCGCCTTCCTCAGCGGACTTGGCGGAGGGTGTGCGGTGCCAGTGGCGGCATACGCAACGGTCGAAAGTCAAACGCCAAAGGTCATCAACTTGACTGGCCTGGTGATCGCTAAAGATGGGAAGAGAATAGTCAATGTGGTTGACGCCGGGACCGATGCACTCGCACTTGGTCAACGTTTGGCGAATGAAGCGATTGCAAACGGCGCAAACGAAATCCTTGCAACTTGTAACGTGTAACATGCAACGCATACTTGTCACCCGTCCCCGTGCCCAAGCCAACGACTTCGCAGAAAAACTGCGCTCTGCAGGTTTTGAACCTATCTATTTTCCTGTTATTGAAATTCATCCCATTGAAAATAACACGGCGCTTGAAAAAGCAATTGCAAACATCCATAAATATGATTGGGTGGTGTTCACATCTGCAAATGCTGTGGATGCTGTTTTAAAAAACTCTGTGGACTCTGTGTTCTTTGTGGCGAAAATAGCCGCCATCGGACCCAAAACCGCCGAGGTCTTACGCAAACACAACATCGAACCTGACTTTATCCCTGATGAATATATCGGCGAAGCGATCATGTTAGGACTCGGCGACGTAAAAGGCAAATGGATTTTGCTGCCGCGGGCTGAGATTGCCCGTCAGGAATTGCCCGAGGCGATTTCCAAAGCAGGCGGCATTCCGCATGAAATTGTCGTTTATAAAACTCTACCCGCCGAGGTGGACACGAATGGACTCAATACTTTGAAATCAGGTGTGGATGTGGTCACTTTCACCAGTGCATCCGCTGTTGAAAATTTTGTAGCGCTTACACGTCAGCATGGGCTTGACCCGCTGAATTTACCGAATCGCCCGTTGTTTGCTTGTATTGGACCAATCACAGAACAAGCGGCTCGTGAGGCGGGATTTCAAAATATTGTCACTGCAAAAAAATATACAACCGACGGGTTGATCGAAGTCATTACCGCCATGGAGAAACTATGACCCTGCTTGAATTTGAAGCTCACCAATCGAAAGTCGTCAATCGAAAATCGTCAATCGTGCATCGTCCGCGTCGTTTACGTGCAAATCCCGCCATCCGCGCGATGATGCGTGAGACCGAGCTCAACGCCAATGATTTTATCTATCCATTGTTCGTGCGGCATGGATCAGGACGCACTCCCATCGGCTCGATGCCTGGCGTGTATCAACTGTCAGTGGATGAAAGTGCTCGGGAGGCTGAAGCAGCCGCAAGGTCAGGAGTGAATGCTGTCATCCTGTTTGGGATTCCCAAAGAGAAGGATCCGATTGGGCTGGAGAATTTCGCGGAAGATGGAATTGTCCAGCAGGCGATTCGTGCGATCAAAAAAGAAATCCCTGAGATGGTTGTTGTCACGGATGTTTGCTTGTGCGAGTACACCGACCACGGGCACTGCGGCATTTTGAACACCGGCGAACATTTTCACGCGGGCTGGCCTGAAGGTTATGTGCTGAACGACCAGACCTTGGATGTGTTGGCAAAGGTTGCGGTTTCGCACGCGCAGTGTGGCGCAGACATCGTTGCCCCGAGCGGCATGATGGATGGCATGGTTGCCTACATTCGTGATGGGCTGGATGGCGCAGGATATGAGAATTTGCCGATCATGTCGTATGCCGTGAAGTATGCGTCGTCGTTTTATGGACCGTTCCGCGATGCGGCAGAAGGCGCGCCGAAGTTTGGCGATAGAAAGTCGCATCAGATGGACCCTGCCAATGTACGTGAAGCGCTGCGCGAAGCCGCGTTGGATGTGGAAGAAGGGGCGGACATGTTGATGGTGAAACCTGCGCTGGCATATCTCGATGTGATCCGTGTTGTGAAGGATGCGTATCCTGAATTGCCGATGGCAGCTTACAACGTCAGCGGTGAATATTCGATGATCAAAGCTGCAGTACAAAATGGCTGGGTGGACGAAGCGAAAGTAACTTTGGAAACATTGACCGCAATTAAACGCGCAGGAGCAGATGTAATCATTACCTATCATGCCGTGGATGCGGCGAAGTGGTTGAAATAGGAGAACAATGTGACTTTACCAAACCTTTCCGAACGCGCCGCCTCAGAACGGCAGTATCAAAACAATCGTATGATCCATGCAGACTTTGACCAGGCTCCCTTTACCATTGCCTGGGAAGTGACGCGCGCCTGTGCTTACGCGTGTGTGCACTGTCGTGCCGATGCGCAACATCAGCGTGATCCGCGCGAATTGAACAAGGCCGAAGCCAAAACATTGATCGAACGACTCGCCGCGTTTGGCAACAATCCCATTTTGATCTTCACGGGCGGTGACCCGATGATGCGCCCCGACCTGTTTGAATTGATCGCCTATGCAAACCAGCGTGGACTGCGCTGCTCACTCACGCCGACGGCAACAGCTCTTCCAAGCAAGGAACGACTCGAAAAGGCTCGCGATGCGGGTATCAAACGGATTGCACTCTCATTGGATGCACCGCGTCCCGAAGTCCATGATGATTTCCGCAAGGTCAAAGGTTCTTGGCAGCGGACTATGGACACGTTACACCGTGCACACGATGCTGGCTTGAGCGTGCAAGTCAACACCACTGTGGCAAAACACAACGTTGACATTCTGCATGAGATGGTTCCGTTCATTCAGGAAGTGGGCGCTGTGCAATGGTCGGTTTTCTTCCTTGTGCCTACAGGACGTGCCATGCGTGAGCAAATGATCTCTGCCGAACAGCATGAAAAAGTTTTCAATTGGCTATATGACCTTTCACAGAATGCACCGTTCGATATCAAATCTACTGCTGCGCCGATGTATCGCCGCGTGGCGATCGAACGCAAACGTGCTGAGAACACAGACGCGCCCGTCACGTTCCAAAGCGCGGGCTTCCAATATGCGGATGGGCTTCATCGTCCCACCAAGGGCGTGAACGATGGCAATGGCTTCCTTTTTATCTCGCACATTGGCGAAATTCAGCCGAGCGGTTTTCTCCCGATAACAGCAGGTATGGTGCGCGAGAACGATGTAGTGGATGTTTATCGCAACTCGCAAATCTTCAAAGACCTGCGCAATCCGTCAAAATACAAAGGCGTGTGCGGAACCTGCACCTATCACGACGTGTGCGGTGGTCAGCGCGGACGTGCATATGGCGTCACTGGTGATTATTTGGAAAGCGATCCAGCCTGTGTGTTGGTCGCTGCCAAACAGTAATTGGAGATTAAATCAGATGACACTTGAACCTGTTGCCAGTTATCTGCCGCCGATTACGGATAACGGCTCTTCCTTCCTCCGAGCCTGTTACCGCTTGCCAAATGAAATTACCCCGGTCTGGTTCATGCGCCAGGCGGGACGTTACATGGCAGAGTATCGCGCCATCCGTGAGAAACATTCACTGTTGGAGATTTGTTATCAGCCTGAACTTGCTGCCAAAGTGACACTTCAACCTGTCAAAGCCCTCGGCGTGGATGCAGCGATTCTTTTCGCCGATATATTGCTTCCTGCCATCCCGCTCGGTGTTGGGCTTGAATTTGCCACAGGCGAAGGACCCGTTCTCCAGAACCCTGTCCGCACGATGGATGACGTGAAGAAACTACGCCCTGTGAATCCTGAAACAGATTTGGGCTACGTAATGAACGCTATTCGTATCCTGCGCGGTGAATTGACGGACATACCGCTCATCGGTTTTTGCGGTGCCCCGTTCACGTTTGCTTCGTATATCATCGAAGGCGGCTCATCACGTGAGTTTCTCAAGACCAAATCCATGATGTATTCTGCGCCTGAAGTTTGGCACGCCCTCATGGATAAACTCTCCGTGGTGCTTGCCGATTACCTTGTGACGCAGATCCGCGCGGGAGCACAAGCAGTGCAGATGTTCGACTCGTGGGTTGGAGCTCTCAGCCCGCAGGATTATGAAGAGTTCGTCTTGCCGTATTCACAATACATTTTACAAGCCGCGAAAAGAGAGAATGTTCCCACGATCCATTTTGGGACGAATACAACAACCTTGCTGCCTTTGATGAAACAGGCTGGCAGTGACGTGATTGGACTCGACAGGCACATCCCACTTGACCAGGGCTGGTCACTGCTCGGAAACGATGTCGCCATCCAAGGGAATCTTGACCCCGCTCTGTTGTTTGCGCCTCTTCCTGAGATCAAGAAACGAGTCTACGATATTTTGAATCGTGCCGATGGCAAACCTGGCCACATATTTAATCTTGGTCACGGCATTCTTCAACACACCCCTGTAGATAACGTCAAAGCGGTGGTCGATATGGTGCATGAGTATGGCAATTAACTCATTGGGTCTTATCGCTGCGGCAACCGCCTTCTTCACCATCTGGGGTGGACATGTTGCCGTCCGCAAAGTGGAAGCGGATGCACGCGATGTCAAGCAGCCAATGTTTTTCGCCATTGCACTTGGATTGCTGACTGAATACGGCGCACTTGTAACTTCCAATATTCAACTTTCAACCGTATTCGGTATTCTCGGCATTACCCTGCTCTGGGATGCGTTCGAAATCTATCGCCAGCAAAACCGCATCAAACACGGACACGCTCCTGCCAACCCGAACAATCCGCGCCATACAAAAATCCTTGCAGAACATTCCACTGCGACCACGCTAGATTTGCTCAAGCGTGATCCCATCGGGCGACAAGTTTCTCCTGAAGAAGCATCCAAGCTGATTACTCACTGATTACTGGATACTGATTACGATGAATTTCTTTGGCATCCTCATAGGTCTAGTGACCTTCACCATTATCGGTCTCGGCTTCCCACTTGTCATTCGTGGTGAACGAATTTTTGGTTACTTCTCATGGCCCTACATGATGGGAATTGGTTTTCTCTTCATCGCTGCCTCCCTCTTCATCCAAAACGATTGGGGCTCGGTCATTGTCGGTGTGATCGGCGCAACCTTTGTGTGGGGCAGCACCGAACTCAAGGAACAAGCGGTCCGCGCGGAGCTGGGTTGGTTCCCGTTCAACGAAAATAAGATCAAACTTCCCTTTACAGAAATCATCAAAAAATGGAAGGCGCCTCACTTGTAAATGCAGAAGGCGGAAGTCAGAATGCAGAATTCTGCATTCATTATTCTGAATTGAGAATTCTATGAGACTAATAATTATCGGTGGCGGAATTGCTGGATTATCCGCTGCATATTACGCAACAAAACAAATCCCTGGTGCGCAGATCACTTTGATCGAATCAGATTCGCGCTGGGGCGGCAAGATCAGCACAGACCGCGTCAGGTTCGATGACGGTCAGTTCATTATCGAAGGCGGACCCGATACTTTTCTCGCCACCAAACCCTGGGGTGTGGCGCTCTGCAAAGATCTTGGTCTCGGTGACCGTTTGCATGGCACAAATCAGAAACAAAAGAATACCTATGTTTTGCATCGGGACAAACTCGAGCCATTGCCGGATGGTCTTGCGATGATGATCCCTACCAACGTTCAGGCGATTCTCAAGACCCGTCTCGTTTCGTGGTTTGGCAAGGCGCGTATGGGATTTGATTTTCTTCAGCCCGCAAAAGCTGTCAATGGTGATGAAAGTTTGGGCACGTTTGTCAGCCGTCGGCTTGGGCGTGAGGCATATGAGAATCTCATCGAGCCGCTCATGTCTGGCATCTACGCGGGCGATGGCGATCAACTCAGTCTTGCATCCACCTTCCCCTATCTGCGCGATCTCGAGCTCAAATATGGAAGTCTTGCGCGCGGTGCGCTGAAGATGCGCGCGCAATCCAATGGCAAGGCAGTGCAAGGTTCGCGCTCTGCGTTCCTTACACCAACCACCGGGCTTGCGGAAATTGTTGAAGCATTGGTCGAAAGTCTAAAGTCTAGGGTCGATATGCGCCTCAATGCGCGTGTGGCAGGTATTTCCCGACCTTCGACCTTTGACGTTCGACTTGATACAGGTGAGCACCTCAACGCCGACACCATCATCCTCGCCACCCCGGCCTACATCAGCGGACAATTGCTCGCTTCATTCGACCCCGAACTTGCTTCGACATTAACAAGCATTCCCTACGCCTCAACTGCAACCATCTCCCTTGCCTACCGACAGAGTGACCTGCCCAAGCTGCTTGATGGGTATGGTTATGTTATTCCGCGCCGTGAGGGACGCAAAGCCCTCGCAGGCACATGGACCTCGACCAAGTTCCCGCATCGTGCACCTGATGGATATGCATTGATCCGCGTTTTCGTTGGGCGTGCTGGTCAGGACATTCCGTGGGATGAAAATGAATTATTGGAGCTCGCCAAAGAAGAAGTAAAAATGACTTCGGGTATCACGGTTGAGCCGATCATTTCCCGTGTCTTCATGTGGGACAAAGCCATGCCGCAATATAACCTTGGGCATTCTGACAAGCTGAAACAAATTGATGCCTTGCTGGAGAATCTTCCTGGTCTTGCGCTGGCTGGAAATGGTTATCGTGGGATTGGCATCCCCGATTGCATTCATTCGGGCGAAATGGCTGTCAACAAGATATTAGAGAGTAGAGGAGTAGAGAAAAGTCTCGCTCCAGTAGCTACAAATCTCTAATTATCTATTCTCTACTCTCGAGGAGTTTATGAACATCAACAAATCCATCTCTCTCTTTCAAGAAGCACAAACCCTTTTCCCTGGCGGTGTGAACTCGCCCGTGCGTGCTTTCCGCGCCGTGGGTGGTCAACCGCTTTTCATTGGTCGCGGTGAAGGGGCTTATCTTTTCGATGTGGACGGCAACCGCTACATTGACTATGTCCTTTCGTGGGGACCGCTCATTACGGGACATGCTCATCCCGATGTAGTAAAGGCTATTCAAGAAGCCGCGTTGCTGGGAACATCCTATGGCGCTCCCAGCCCGTTGGAAATTGAACTCGCCAAAAGCATCATGGAGTTCATGCCCAACATCGAGAGGATCCGTTTCGTCAATTCGGGTACAGAAGCGACCATGTCCGCTCTGCGATTGGCGCGAGCTTACACCAAGCGTGAGAAGATCATCAAGTTCGATGGCTGTTATCACGGTCACGCGGATATGCTCTTGGTGCAGGCAGGTTCGGGCGTGGCAACGCTCGGCTTGCCCGACTCGCCAGGCGTTCCCAGTGCGGTTGCATCGGATACTCTCGTTGCCAATTACAACGACTTGGAAACAGTCGAAGCGTTGTTTAAAAAATATCCTGATCAGATTGCAGGCATCATTGTTGAACCCGTCGCTGGGAATATGGGTGTCGTCCCGCCGCAGCCTGGCTTCCTCGAAGGCTTGCGTAGGTTGACAACAACATACGGCGCGGTATTCATCATGGATGAAGTGATGACAGGTTTCCGCGTTCACAAAGGTGGCGCACAGACTCTCTACAATATCAAGCCAGACTTAACTACGTTGGGTAAGGTCATTGGTGGGGGACTCCCTGTCGGTGCGTATGGCGGCAGGAAGGAAATCATGCAGTTGGTTGCTCCCCTTGGACCGATGTATCAGGCGGGAACGCTATCGGGCAATCCGCTGGCGATGAGTGCGGGTGTCGCGGCGTTGAATCTGATTCGGGGAGAGGAAGTTTGGAGAAAGCTGGAACAGGCTGCGGCTAGGTTGGAAGCGGGTGTCAGGGATGCGGCGCAAAAGGCTGGTGTACCCATCCAACAGACACGCGTCGGCACGATGTTCACGAACTTCTTTAGCGAAACCACGCCCGTTGACTGGGGAACGGTCAAAGTGGCGGATAAGGAAAAGTTTGGGAGATTCTTCCAGAAGATGTTGGAGAATGGAGTCTATCTCGCGCCGTCACAGTTCGAAGCGGGATTTGTCTCGATCATGCACATGGATGATGTGATCGATGCCACGGTCAATGCGGCAACGGAGGCGTTCAAATCATGGTAACTGTTACAAAAATTTGGGATACGCCTCTTGCACGTTATCGGCTGGGTTCTGTGTTGATCTGGGTTGGTGTATTGACCTGGGCGCCATACATTTATTTACGCTTTACAGGACAGGATACATCTCCCTTTCTGTTTTTGCCATTTCATCTATTTGGTGTGGTTGGTGGTTCCCGCTTGCGATCGCATGCTCGTCAGGAAATGGGAATTTCAAAAACCAGGAAAAATATCTTTCGCCCGATCGGGCATGTGATGATATGGGCCGGCGTATCAGTTTGGGTACCGTATTTCTATATGAATTTGGTTGTCCACGCACCTGTGGCTGTCATGAATTACCTTACTTATCATTTGATTGGGGTGCTGGGAGGTATATTCATGTTGGGAATTGGCTGGTGGGTAGATCGGAGAGAAAATCGGTGAAAAAAGAACGCTGCTCTTGAAAATATTTATCCAAGCGGTATATTCACGCATACAAGTATGAATTTTTCTACACGAGAAATTCCCTGCCACTTCGGCATGACCATCAACGAAGCTATTCTGGAATACAGCCTGACCGAACACATCGTGCGGAGGCACTTTCAGAAAATCACAATCCAAAAGTTCATACATCCCTATTGTCAGCCACCCGAACTGCCGACATTCGAATGGCTCAACAGGAAGTTCGGTCAGTTTTTGGGAATGAGCGAATAGAGACAGGGCTGACCAAAGCCAGCCCTGCCGCCCGTTCCCCTCTTCCCCCTTTTACCGAGATTTATTTCGCTGGAACGAACTGGATATCCATGCCATGGATAACCTGATCGCCACTGAAAGACCAAGTGCACCAGACAGTGTCGAAGCCCTTCCCTTGTGCAAGCACGAACTCAAGATCCCAGGTTCCATCCCCTTCAAAATCAATCTTGTGTGTGCGCGGATGCCCAATAATCCCATCTTCCGTTCGGCCACCGCTTGATTCGCCAGCCCCACTCGGTATGATCACGTGGATCATTTTGCCTTCGCAATTCATGTCGAGCTCAAAATGGTTCGGGTTGTTCAAGACACCATCCCCGGCATACACCGTGGCCGGGAATGCCATCAGAGCCAGTGCGACAAGAACAAATACAATCTTTTTCATGGTTGTCTCCTTTTTGGATGTGAGTTTTCTCTGTTTACACTGTACTGAAATTGGGATGTTCATGAAAAGGCAAAGTCATACAGTTACACATACAAGTTTCCATACAAAAAGCGTATAATGATTTTGGAAATCAGGCAGGTTGTTTTCTCCGTCATCAGGAATACGAGCAAAATATGGAGACGAGACATCACGCGCCATTTGGTCAATTGCTGAAAAAGCGGCGTAAATCGCTGGACTTGACCCAAGCGGAACTTGCGAGGCGGGTTGGGTGTGCAACAGTATCCATCCAGCTAATGGAGGCGGGAAAGCGGCGGCCATCACGGCAAATGGCTGAATTACTGGCAAGGCAATTGGATATCCCCAATAATGAGTACGAAGAGTTCATAAAGTTCGCCCGTGTCAGGCTGGACGAACATACATCCGACCTCGCTGAGCATGCCGGTCATCGGATTTTGTGGAACCTGTTCTCGCATAAACCAACGAATCTGCCTGCACAAACAACCCCGCTCATCGGACGGGAGCAGGCTGTGAGATCCGCGCGGAAGCGTTTGCTGGATGAAAACATCCGCCTGCTGACACTGGTCGGTCCGCCGGGGGTGGGCAAGACACGGCTTGCCATCCAAATTGCTTTTGCTTTGGAAGACGAGTTTGAAGATGGTGTGCGCTTTATATCATTGGCGTCAGTCACCGATCCCAATCAGGTCCCTGCGACCATCGCCCAAACATTGGGCGTCAATCAAGTTGGGGACCAAACCTTCGCACATCGTCTCAAAGAATATGTCCGCGATAAACATTTTTTGCTCCTTCTCGATAATTTCGAGCAGGTGGTCGTGTCCGCGCCCTTTATTGCCGAATTGCTCTCCGACTGCCCGTGGCTGAGCATCCTGGTCACCAGCCGCTCGCCGCTCTCCATTCGGGGTGAACATCTATTCCCCGTCGCGCCGCTGACGTTGCCCGATCCAGCGACCGTGGATGTTGAACCATCGGAACTATTGGACTACTCAGCCATCAAACTGTTTGTGGATCGGGTGCAGGCGGTCAACCCGGACCTTGAGCCTGGCCCGGCAAACTCCAAAACGATCGCGTCGATTTGTGCACGTCTCGACGGGCTTCCTCTTGCCATTGAACTGGTCGCTGCCCGCACAGGCTTTCTGCCGCTCCACACGCTTATGGAACAACTCAGTGGAAGACATTTCCTCTACGCAGACGGCTTACGCGATGTCTCAGACCGTCACCGCACCCTGCACCATGCCATTGATTGGAGCTACAACCTCCTGATGCGAGAACAGCAAGCGCTGTTCGCACGCCTGAGTGTTTTTCACGCTGGCTGGACAATCGAAGCGGCAGAAGGGATCATGAAAGATCAGTCCGCATTTCCCACATCGGATTCTTTGAAAGTGTTGGTTGAAAACAATCTTGTTGTGCAACATAAATATCATGGCGAGGCAAGATTTTCGATGCTAGAAACGATCCACGAATATGCTTCTGAAAGGCTGTTGGAAAGCGGAGAAGAGCAAGACGCCCGTCAACGACACGCTGATCACTATCTGACATTGGCAAAGCAGGCAGAGCCGCACCTGCGAAACGAAACACAACAGGCCTGGCTGGAACGTTTGGATGTTGAACGCGGAAATTTCAGCGCTGCATTGAGTTGGTTCATTGATAGTACTCACAATCTCGAAAAAGGGATGCAGTTGGCCGGGGCGCTGGGCTGGTTTTGGAATATACGCGGCTATGTAAGCGAAGGACGCAGTTGGATCGAGAGAGTATTGACTCTCGGGAAAGACATCCGTTCCGCGGCACGTGTGAAGATGCTTAACTCAGCGGGTTCACTCGCCTGGGCACAAGGCGACCTAACACATGCGCTGGCCTATCTTGAGGAGAGCATTGAAATTGCCCGCGAACTCGGTTCTGATCACACATGGGACCTGGCAATGGCATTGGGTAATTATGGAAACGTGGTCATGTACCGGAGAGACCGGAAAGCCTTGCAATGCGCTGCCGAGGAAGCCCATGCTTTATTCACCCACCTGGAGGATCCATGGGGAATGGGTCTTACGCTGCTCTTGATTGGGGAGGCACATTTGCTCGAACACGATTACAAGCGTGCGTGTTCCTCTTTTGAAGAGGCGTCTGTCATGCTCCGAAAAACAGGCGATAGGTGGGGGATCGGTGCCGCACTCATGGATTGGGGGTACACCGAATCTTTGCTTGGCAACCTGACGTCTGCGCGAGCGCACCTTGAAGAAAGCATCGCAATGCATCAAGCAATCGGGGAAAGGATCGTCTGTTCCCTTGCCCTGAACGTCCTTGCCCAGATCGTTCAACAACAAGATGACGCACAACTTGCCATCGGCCTTTATGCTGAAAGTCTTGATCTATTGAGAAAAATGGGGATCGAATCGAGCATCGCAGATGTGCAATACAACCTGGCATGTTTCGTCCATGCACAAGGACATTATCAACTGGCCAAGAAGCTCTATAATGAATGTATGGGGATTTTTTCAAAGCAGGGAAACGGGGAAGGTGTCGCCAAATGCCAGGCGGAATTGGAGTCTTTATACAATACTCAATCCGAATAATTCTGGATCAAACTGGTAACCAGGTCACGACTTTTGTAGAAAACGGTGTTATGAGAAGCATGATGCCTGATGTAACCAAGCCTGAGATCGATGAAATCGTGGAAAGAGTTGATCGCGATCATTCATGAGTTAATGTCAGAAATCGAATGCTTGAAGGGAGGGGGCGGATGAATTCCCGGAATTCGTCTTTCAACTCCATTCAATCACCATGACAGGCACCATTTGCATATTACGAAGAGTGCCCCCACGTGAATCTGTTCCGAACCCACCCTTCCCTGAAATCAGGGGAAATTACAGTACAAAATAGACCTGTGCAGCATATCAAGGCGACCTTGATGTATTGATTCACCCTCAATCCACCAGCCCGTGCCGCAGGGCGATGACGGCCGCCTGGGTACGGTCGGTGACACCCAGTTTGGTGAATATAGCGCTGACATAATTGCGGACGGTGCCTTCCGAGAGGAACAATTCGGCGGCGATGT
>CAYTDB010000097.1:0-18535 GCA_964436455.1 uncultured Anaerolinea sp.
CCCTAAAGTTCTACTTCAGGAAAAATCTCGCGACCCGAATGTAGATGGTTTTTAAGAAATTAACGCCGTATGCTTATTTCACAGTACATGTCACCCTGAGGGAGCGTTCGCTGCGACCGAAGGGTCCCGACCTCCAGATGTAGAGACCCTTCGCTACCGCTCAGGGTGCCACGATTACGGTATTTTTTTCAACTTCATGAACTTCCGAATTCCGAACATCACCTCGCAGGTATAATCCCTAGTTATATGAAACGCTACATCCTCTTCACCGTTTTCATCTCCGGAATGACCACGCTCGCCGCGGAGCTTGCCGCCGGGCGCTTGATCGGTAACGTATTCGGCACCAGCAACATCGTGTGGGCAAGCATCATTGGGTTGATCCTCATCTATCTGACGTTCGGCTATTTCCTCGGCGGCAAGTGGGCTGATGCAAATCCAAAACCCGTGGCGATGTATCGCATCCTTGCATGGGGCGCGTTCACACTGGGACTCGTGCCTTATATTGCTGGACCAGTCCTCAGGTCCGCGGCGAACGCTTTTGATGCGTTGAACATCGGCATATTGGGCGCATCCTTCGTTGCAGTGCTGATCCTTTTCATTGTCCCCATCACACTGCTTGGAACAATCTCTCCGTTTGCCATCCGGTTATTAGTGGACGACACTGAACATGCCGGACAGACATCCGGTCAAATTTACGCGATCTCAACGTTGGGTTCATTCATCGGCACGTTTCTTCCAACGCTGGTTTTCATCCCTGCCATCGGCACGACAAGAACCTTTTTATTGTTCAGCCTTGTCCTATTGTTTGTTGCATTAGCCGGGCTTGGAAAATTTGCTGATCAAAAAGTATTGCTCAAATATCTTTGGATGCCGATTCTGCTGGCGGTGATTGCGATTATCGCAGCGAACCAATCTGTCAAAAACAATGTTGGACAGGTGTATGAGACCGAGTCCGCGTATAACTACATTCAAGTCAAACAACAAGGCGGCTACACATTCCTGCGTCTGAACGAGGGACAAGGCGTACATTCGATCTATCACCCGAATATTTTGCAATACGACGGTCCCTGGGATCAGGTCATGTCCAGCCCATATTTTTACTCGAACAAAAAACCAGCGGACATCAGGCGCATCGCCATCGTTGGGCTTGCGGCGGGGACAACCGCGCGTCAACTGACTACGGTCTATGGCACCATTCCCATTGACGGCTACGAACTCGACCCCGAGATCGTCCGCGTGGGACAGGAATACTTCGGCATGACGATGCCCAATTTGAATGTCATCATCGGCGATGGACGACTGAATCTCGAACGCAGCAAACACAAATACGACATCATCTCCGTGGACGCCTACCGCCCGCCGTATATCCCTCCGCACATGACGACTCAGGAATTCTTCCGGATCGTCGCTTCGCACTTAACGGACGACGGAGTCCTGATCATCAACTCTGCCTCCGTCCCCGGCGACTACCGTCTCATTAACGGGCTGGCAACGACAATGGCAACTGTCTTTCCCTCCATCTATATGACAGATATCCCCGGCTCGTTGAACACCATCATCTTCGCTACAAAACAGGAAACGACAGCCGAAAACTTTGCCATGAATTTAGTTGCTTTATCTAATGATCCAAACACCAACCCGCTGCTCATCCACACCATGCACGTGACGTTTTCCAGCCTCAGAACAGATTTCGAAACCACTTCCGTTTTTACCGATGATCATGCACCGATTGAATGGATCGTCAACGACATGGTCCTGCGCTTCATCGTCAGCGGTGGGACGGAGAATTTGCAATAATCAGGTCAACCTGAGCCGCGAAGCGGCGAAGAATCTACGCCTGGTCAAGAAGACCTCAAACGAGATGAGAGACCCTTCGCTTTAGCTCACATCGTCCCGATGTCCTTCGGGAGGGTGACATATCTGCTTCATGGAGCAACTTATGAAACCATCCATCCTATTCTGGCTTGTCGCCATACTCATTCCCATCGCCCTTCTCGGTCTTGGGTTACGCGCCCTTCTCACGCCTGTCTTTCTCCAAATCGAATACAACATGCCCTACTTCCCACCCGATCAATACGGCTTCACCAAGGAAGATCGCCTGAAGTGGGCGCCTTACGCCGTGGACTATCTCGTTAACAGCGCCGACATTTCATACCTCGGCGATCTGCAATTCGATGATGAGACCCCTCTATACAATGAGCGAGAACTGAGTCATATGGCGGATGTCAAGCGTGTGACGCAAGGTGCGTTGAATGTGTGGTACATCTCGCTGGCGTTGCTGGTCGCGCTTGGGGGGTGGTCATGGCGTGAGGGGACGTTGCAGGTTTATCGTCAGGGATTGAGGCGGGGCGGATGGTTGATGGTCGGTTTGGCGGGGGCGATAGGATTGGTCGCTCTGGTCGGCATTCTTATCAATCCCAGTATTTTCTACAGTTTCTTTGTTGGTTTCCATTCGTTATTCTTCGAAGGCGACTCGTGGCTGTTCCTGTATTCGGATACCCTCATCCGCCTATTCCCCATCCGCTTCTGGCAGGATGCTTTCCTGTACGCGGCGGTCATCGCTTTGGGAGGCGGGTTCGCACTGGGGCTTGGTATACGAACAAAATGATAATCCTACATGATGTATAATCGCGGCTGAGGAGAATTGGATATGTCGGATACTTTATCGCTGGAAAACAAAGTGGCAGTAGTCACCGGCGGCTCGCGTGGGATTGGACGGGCTGTGGCATTGGAACTTGCAGCACGCGGCGCTGCTGTGGTGGTGAATTACAACAAATCACCTGATGCGGCAAACGAAGTGGTGAAAAAGATCGAAGAAGCAGGTGGTAAAGCTGCCGCCTTCCAAGCGGATGTATCCGATTTCAAACAGTCGGAGGCGTTGATCAAATTTGCAGTTGAGACGTTTGGCGACCTAAGCATTCTCGTCAACAACGCTGGAATTACCAAGGACACGCTCATCATGATGATGTCCGAAGCGGATTGGGACGCGGTCATTTCGACGAACCTGAAATCCACGTTCAACTGCTCGAAAGCCGCGGTCAAGCACATGATGCGCAAACGGACCGGTCGCATCATCAACATGGCATCGGTTGCCGGGCAGATGGGCAATGCCGGGCAGGTCAATTACTCCGCGTCGAAAGGCGGACAGATTGCGTTTACCAAGTCGTTAGCGCGTGAAGTGGCGGCACGCAATATCACGGTCAACGCCATAGCGCCGGGATTTGTGGATACGGAAATCCTGGACGCCATGTCTCCTGAAATTTTGGAAGCCGCGCTCAAATTTGTCCCGCTTGGGCGCAAGGCAAAACCTGAAGAAGTTGCCTATGCCGTCGCCTTCCTTACCTCCGACCAGGCTGCTTTCATCACCGGTCAGGTGTTGGCTGTGGATGGCGGGATGGCGATGATGTAAGGAGAAAACATGACAGAAGAAGAACACAAAATAGGAAAAACCACCGTAGCACCAGATGTGCTTGTGACCATCGCAAAGATGTCAGCGTTGAGCGTGCCGGGCGTCAGCCGCATGGCAGACGTCAGCGGAGGTGTGAACCGTCTCTTCAAGCGTGGAATCCATGACGGGGTGCGGATCGAGGTTGAAGATAACGTGGTCGTTGCCAACCTTTATCTCGTCCTGAAGCAGGATGTGAACATCCGCGAAGTCAGCCGCAATGTGCAGGCGCAGGTCGCACGCGCCATCCAGGAAATGATCGGCATGGACATCGGAAGCATAGACATCCACATCGAAGATGTGGAGTACGAGGAAGAGGCAGCGTCCGCATGAAACCCCGCACCAGGGCGCGCGCGCTCGCCCTGCAGGTACTTTACGAAGTTGATATCGCGAACCACCCTCCAGCCGAAGTTTTCAAAGCCCGGCTGGAGGAGGACGCGCTTTCACCGGATCTTTCCGAATTCGCACGCCAGATCATCTTTGGCGTACTCCCCCTCACCACCGTATTAGATATAGCCATTGCCAAATATGCACCCGAATGGCCCATCGATCAGATCGCCGCAATAGACCGCAATATCCTGCGCATGGCATGTTGGGAATTTGCTGTCTTTCACGATACCCCTGTCAAGGTTGCCATCAATGAGGCAGTGGAGCTCGCCAAACAATTCGGTTCTGATTCTGCTCCGCGCTTCGTCAATGGCGTCTTGGGAAGTCTTGCAGACCATCAGCAAGAAATCAAACAGGTATTGAACAAGGCATAAAATCCACTTATGGAAATTCTCGGCATTGGTCCCTCTGAACTTGTTTTTATCATTATCATTGCGCTCATTGTGCTTGGTCCCAAGGATATGCAGAAAGCGGGGAAAACCATCGGACGCTGGCTCAATAATCTCGTACGCTCTGACGGCTGGAAAGCCTTTCAACAGACTTCCAAAGAGATACGCACTCTGCCAACCAAATTGATGAGGGAGGCAAATATGGAAATGGCAGAAACAGAAAAGAATATTAAGAAAGCATTGGATTTATCCCAGAGCCGTCCCGCTTCATCTTCGACCCCGAACCTGCCGCGTCCCCAGGAAACCGAAAACACAATTCAGCCTCCCACTGCCAAATCCACTGAAACCGACCCTCAACCCAATGAAAAAGATTCTTAGAACCCTCTGGCGGGTTATCACCTTTCCGTTTGTCTTTATATTTAATGTCATCGCCTTCCCCTTCCGCATGATCCGCAAGGCATTTTTATTTCTGAACGCAGACATCGAGGAAGACCGTCCGCTCATGGATACGTTTGCCAGCATTGCCTCCGAGGCGCAGGCACGTGAAAGCCTGTGGGATCACGTGGAAGCGCTCCGCATGCATCTCCTTCGTATGGTCATCGCACTGGCGATTGGCGTGGGTATCTCGTTCTATTTCACCATCCCGCTGATGGAATATCTTGCTGGTCCTGTGGGCGGCTTGCAAGACTTGCAAGCCATCGAGGTAACGGAGGAAATTGGCGTTTTTATGCGCGTGGCATTGACCAGCGGCATTGCCATCATGCTTCCGTACATCGCATTCGAGTTGTGGTTGTTCGCCGCACCGGGACTTCGTCCGCGGGAACGGAAGATGGGGCTGTTCGGCATCCCACTGGCAGCCATTTTATTTCTGGGCGGCATGGCATTCACATTCTACAGCCTCATCCCTGCCGCTCTGCCGTTCCTGGGCGGCTTCACAAATATTTCAGAATTTTGGACCGCACGTGAGTATTTCAAGTTTGTTACCGGGTTGATGCTGTGGATCGGGCTGTTCTTTGAATTTCCGCTTGTTATTTATATTCTTACTTCCATCGGTTTTGTCAAACCGCGCATCCTGCTCCAGCAATGGAGGCTGGCGGTCATTATCATAGCCATTATTGCCGCGGCAGTGACGCCCACGGTTGACCCGGTCAACATGGGGCTGGTCATGCTGCCGATGACCTTGTTGTACTTCGTCAGCATCGGCTTGAGCTACATCGCCTACGCCGGGCGGCGCCGTAGGATGGAACAAGCCGCTTCCGGGGAGACAGAGGCTGCTTGACGGGAGTCAGCTTTAGGTCCGGTTTGAAGTGTTTGGAGGAGTAATGAGTTTGCGTCCGAAGTTTTCACGCCCCATTTTATATTTCATCGTTATTCTTGCGTTGACGAGTCAAGCGTGCGCTATTTCGCTGCTGGATTTACCGTTCCCTACATCCGGCAAACCGACGCAGCCGCCTCCCGGTGCAGCACCCACACCAATGCCGCGAGCAGAGGTCAAGATCACCGTGCAGTTGCCCGAGCCATTGCAACCGGGCGAGATCCTTGCATTGAGCGTTTTAGACGAGGTGACCGGGCTTGGCTTGAACAGCGTGGACTACCAAATGGACATGGTGGACTCCATCACCTATTCCGCCACGTTCCCAATCCCGGATCAGGCGGTCATCAAATATCGGTATGTGCGGCGAGGCAGTTCGCGCGTCACGGAGGATACGAATTCGGATGCATCCATCCGCTACCGAATGATCTACGTCAATGGCAACACCGGGATCGTGGATACGATCAGTTCATGGAACGATAAGCCTGCAAACACCATATCGGGCACAATTTCCGGTACGGTTCTGAACACGGAAACCGGTGCGCCTCTGCCTGAAATCATGGTCACAGCAGGAGGCGTGCAAACGGTGACCGATTCTGCCGGACGTTTTGCGTTGACCGGTTTGCGCGGTGGCACCCACAACCTGGTTGCTTATTCACTCGACGGCATGTACCAGACCTTCCAACAAGGCGCACTGGTGGAGGGAAATAAAGGCACGCCCGTTGAGATAAGGATGAAACCTGCGCAAGTAGTCAATATTATTTTTACCGTTTCAGTGCCGCAAAACACACAGAGAGGTGTTCCGCTTCGTATGGCGGGCAACCTGCTCCAATTCGGCAACACCTTTGCAGACTTGCGCGGCGGGTTAAGCACCGTGGCAGATCGCATGCCGGTAATGACACAATTGGACAACGGGCAATATTCCGTTTCGTTGTTCCTTCCGGCTGGTGCGCATCTTGCTTACAAATATACTCTGGGCGATGGTTTTTGGAACTCGGAATTCAACACAGCGGGTCAATATGTGATCCGCAACCTGATCGTTCCGGCACAGAACACCACCATCAACGACACGGTTCAATCGTGGCAGGCGGGACCAAACGCCCCCATCACCTTCGAAGTGGATGTGCCACAGGATACACCCATCAGCGACGCGATCTACATCCAGTTCAATTCGTTTGGATGGACCGAACCTCTCCCGATGTGGAAGGTCGGTACCAACCGCTGGGCATACAAGCTCTATGGTCCGCTCAACATCCTTGGCTCGTTCACCTACCGGTATTGCCGCAACGCTCAATGCAATTCAGCAGACGACGCTTCCACCGCGGGTGAAGCCGCACACGGAAAGAATATCACTCCTGCAATCACAGCCCAGGACATACTTGACACCGTCAACAAATGGACATGGTTCCAGCCTCAAAGCGCATCGTTGGTACAGACAAACATTCCTGCACGCGGTACAGGCTTTGTGGCAGGTGTGGAATTCCAACGCTATTATGATCCCGCCATGCAGGTCTTCACGCGCAGTGCATTGGACAACATCCACGCGCTGGGTGGCAATTGGGTCTTCCTTTCCCCTTCGTGGACATACGTGAGCAATAACCCGTTGGTCTTCACACAACAACCCGGCAACGATCCGTTTGTTAAAGACACCACCGAAACCGTGGCTTACGCGCGTTCCCTCAATTTGAATGTGGCACTTTCCCCCCAACCACGCTTTACCAATACCGCAGACGAGTTCTGGAAGACTGCTCCGCGCGATTCAACCTGGTGGGACAGCTGGTTCAATCACTATCGCGCCTTTGCGGTCAACTTTGCGGATATGGCCACCAAGGCGGATGCACAAACTGTCATCCTTGGCGGAGACTGGATTGCCCCGACTCTTCCTAACGGGAAGCTTGCTGATGGCTCCCCAAGCGGAGTCCCCGCTGACGCCGAAGCGCGCTGGCTTGCCATCGTGGCTGAAGTTCGTCAGCATTATGCCGGGCTGGTACTGTTCGCCCTGCCTTATACCAACACAGACATTCAGCCACCGATCAACCTGCTCAATAGCACAGACGGCGTATATCTGCTCTGGTTTGCAAGAGTGAGCGATGCATCCACCTCTCCCAACATGGGAGACATGACTGCCGAGGTCGGACGTCTGCTTGACCAGAATATCTTCCCTGTTTACACGCAGATTAATAAGCCGGTCATTCTCGGACTATCCTATCCTTCCTCAAGCTATTCCGCCACAGGCTGTATCCCCAATCCAAGTGGTGGCTGTCTTGACTGGACTGCACTCAACCGCCCAAATGCCGACATCACAAATGTCAGCCTCGACATGCAGCAGCAATTCAGCATCTACGATGCCGTGCTCAACGCCATCAACGGGCGTGCCTGGGTTAGTGGTATCGTCAGCCGCGGCTACTTCCCACCAGCGGCGTTGCAGGACAAATCCGCGTCGGTCCATGGCAAACCCACTGCAGACTTGCTCTGGTATTGGTTCCCGCGTCTGTTGGGGAATGTCAAATAGGAGAAAACAGTCATAAGATCCAGAAAAGAGGCGTAAATAATTACGTCTCTTTTTCGTTCTGTTTGTGTTCTAAGTACGGAAATCAAATTCGTCGGAGGAGTAATGTCAAAAACAAAAACCTATTTGAAACGGGCGGGAATTGGCTTATTAGCCATCATCGTATTGCTTGGGGGAGGCGGAGGGTACTACTTCAAAAGTTACCTGCCTAACACCGTAGCACCGAAATCTTTCCCGCAGATTGATGGGGAGATAAAACTCAACGGTCTGGATGGAACCGTGGATGTCTATCGCGATAACATGGGCATCCCGCATATTTACGCATCCACGCAGCACGACCTGTTCTTTGCGCAGGGATATGTCCATGCGCAGGATCGGTTCTGGCAAATGGATTTTTCGCGGCATGTGGGTTCGGGGCGTGTCGCTGAATTGTTGGGGAGCGGTCAGTTGGATACAGATAAATTCCTGCGCACACTGGGCTGGGCACGTGTGGCAGAAGAAGAATTGAAGATGTTGTCACCGGAACATCTTGCCGTCCTACAGGCATATTCGGATGGGGTCAATGCCTATCTCGCTGATCACAAAGGAGAAGCGTTGAGCCTGGAATACAGCATCCTGGGACTGCTTGTGCCGGGCTATGAGCCTGAACCCTGGACGCCCCTGCACACTGTCACATGGGGCAAGGCAATGGCGTGGGATTTGGGAAAGAGCCGCTTGAATACTGAAATCCAGCGCGCCATATTATTGAAGTCTCTCACGCCCGAACAATTGGCGGATCTCTATCCCCCTTACCCATCGGAAAATCCGTATATCGTCAACGATTTCACCGTTGGCTCCTCATCACTGGCACAGGAGGTTCAACTGTCGCAATTATCTGATGTGAATTCACTGCTTGCATCCATTTATGAGAAACAGAAAAATCTTGATACTCTTCTCGGTCCCGGTGGTGAAAGTATTGGTTCGAACAACTGGGTAATCAGTGGACAATTGACCGCCACTGGAAAGCCAATGCTTGCCAACGACATGCACCTCGACCAGCAGATCCCATCGATCTGGCATCAGGTAAGTCTGCACTGCAGCCCTGTCACCGACCAATGTCCTTATGATGTGGCGGGTTTTTCATTTGCAGGCGTGCCTGGAGTCGTTGTCGGGCACAATCAACGCATCGCCTGGGGTTTCACGAACGTCGGACCTGATGTGATCGATCTATACATCGAAAAAATCAATCCCGACAACCTGAATCAGTATGAGGTCAACGGCAAATGGGTGGACATGAAACTTGTCGAAGAATCGATTAAAGTTCCGGGTCAGGATGAACCGGTGAAATTAACTGTGCGCTACACTCGCAACGGACCAATCGTCTCCGACACATACGGTTCGCTTAATCAACAACGTGATGATGATCTGCCGAACTTCACGCAAAAAGCCGGGATCGAATTACCCGAGAACTACGCTGTCTCCATGCGCTGGACCGCGCTTGAGCCGAACCGCTTAATCGACGCGATCCTTGGGCTCAACACTGCCGGCAACTGGGATGAATTCCGCGCAGCCGCGTCAAACTTTGCCGTGCCGTCACAAAACATGGTGTATGCGGATGTGGACGGCAACATTGGCTACCAAACTCCAGGTTGGATTCCGATTCGCAAACCCGGTCAGGATGGGTCCTTGCCTACTCCCGGTTGGACAGACGATTCTCAATGGCAGGGATATATTCCCTTCGACGAACTTCCGCGCACATTCAACCCCGAAGCAGGCTTCATTGTCACTGCCAATAATGCCATCATCGAACCGGACTATCCTTACCTGATCACCACCGATTTCGACCGCGGCTATCGCGCCAGTCGAATAACAGATATGATCGCCAATGCACCCTCACCGATCACAGTGGATTACATCAAGCAGATCCATGGTGACAATAAGGACCCAAGCGCAGAGTTTCTTTTACCTGTTCTGCGGCTGATGGACTTAAAAGACTCGCACCTCAATGGTTTGGTGCACATCTTCACCGGCTGGGATTATCAATTGGATGCAACAAGTTCCCGCCAAGCAGCGTTGTACAACTCTTTCTTTTATCACCTGCTGGCACGCGGCTTCCGCGACGACCTGCCTGAAGAGTACTGGCCCGAAGGCAACTCGCGCTGGATTCTTATTGTACAGAACCTGATGGAGCAGCCCAACAGTCCATGGTGGGATGACAAAACCACAACCGACACTGTAGAGACCTTTGACGATATTGTCCGCCTGGCGTTTGCAGATGCAGTTAATGAGATGGAAAAACGCTTCGGACGCGACACCGACAACTGGAGTTGGGGCGAAATGCACACACTCACCTTGACACATCCCACACTGGGCAAATCGGGCGTTGCTCCAATCGAAGCACTTTTCAATCGTGGTCCCTTCCGAACAAGTGGAGGAAGCAGCATCGTCAATGCTACAGGCTGGAATGCAAGGCTTGAAACACCGGAAACATATATTGTTGCTTCGGTTCCTTCTGAACGTGTGATCTATGATTTCTCTGATTTCAACAACTCCGTTGCGATACACACAACAGGAGAGTCGGGTCATGCGTATCATCCTCATTATGTGGATATGACACCACTGTGGGCAAACATCGAGTATTACCCAATGTGGTGGAATTTGGACTCGGTCACAGCAGATGCTGAAGGACATTTGGTGTTGACCCCATAATGATTCACGTAGGGGCGAAGCAAGGCTTTGCCCCTACGTTTTAATTCGTAACGCCACCCACGAAAAGAAAATCACACCCAAATAACTGAACGTCAGGTCAATCAGATCAAAGGTGCGATTGGGGAAATATTGTTGGGAGAATTCTTCGAGACTGATCAACAAGGCAAGGATCAAGGCAGCTCGAAACACGAGCAAGCGTCGGTTTGATAGAGGACGCGAGCGGATGAGGGCAAGATCGATCAAAAGGGTCAGAATCCCGTATAGGATGAAATGTCCAGCCTTGTCACCGCAGGGAATCTGGTTCAGCCAGCTTAGTATACCAAGTTGCCCCGTGTCAGCAAGAATAATGATAAGAAGAATTAACAGAGTGAAGAGAAATGCAGGGTATTTCATAGTACACCAGCTGCATCGCAAACACAGCTGGCATTGTTTTATTGCATGCGTTGGAATAATTCAACAAGAGAAAAGCCGCCACCTGCAATCAGAAAAACAAAGTAGATAATTGTTGCCACGTTGGAGAGATACCCAAGCAAGATTGAGCCACCGTCTCTATCCATCATACCCACAGCAAGGAAGATCAGCGCAAGAGCAGGCAGGGTATTGCTGAATGGGATGAAACCGAACGGTGCCATGAGCAGAAGCGCCGCAAGGATAAAAGACAAGTTGTTGATGAGATTCGCAATACGGCTGGTAGTAAGTCGGGGCAATCGATGCGGACGGCTGATCCGTTCAAGACGGTGGATCCAGATCAACGCACGTTTAAAACCTTCGCGCAATTTCCCTGCGGAGAGTTTTCTGTGGGCAATGAAGCCAGGCAGCCATAATGTACGGGCGAATAGATGGGTAATACCAATTAACAGAATGCCTGTGCCAAACACCGTGCTTACACCGGGGATCGAGACCGGCACGAGAAAGATCAGGGACATAAAAATTGTGAGCAGCATCAAACTGTCCACGCCGACAATATCCATGATTTCATTAAGGGTCACCTCATGCAGAGGTAATTTTTTGACAATAAGTTCGATTTTTTCACCAAGCGATTCGGCTTCAAGTTCCGCTTCCTCGGTTTTCGTCAGTTCGATATGTTCTTCCATTAAACTCAAATGCTTGTTCTTTTGTGTATTGGTCAGGATACAGGCTGGCTTGCTTTTGCTTCCTGCCGCGCCTTCCACCACTCAACGAACATTGGAACGACAGAGATCAGAATGATGGCGACGATCACAAACTCAAAGTTTGCCTTCACGAACGGGATATTGCCGAAGAAGTATCCGAGCAGGGAAAAGGTCATCACCCAAGTGACACCGCCCACGACATTGTAGGTGGCAAAGTAGCCATAGGTCATCTTGCCAATACCTGCAACGAAAGGGGCGAATGTGCGGACAATTGGTACAAAACGCGCAAGAAAAATTGCCTTACCGCCATGTTTTTCAAAGAAAGCATGGGTTTTTTCCAGGTATTCCTTTTTAATCCACTTGATGTTGTAAGCACGTTCGCCAAGATAATGACCGATGGTGTAATTTACAGCATCACCTACCACAGCCGCGATGATCATCAATCCGATCAAAACCCAGATATTGAGTGCCCCAAGCGCTGCAAATGTACCTGCTGCAAACAACAACGAGTCGCCGGGCAGGAATGGCATCACCACCAGGCCGGTTTCAACAAAGATCACCACGAACAGAATACCGTACGTCCAGGTGCCGTATTGGGTGATGATAGTCGACAAATATTCGTCAAGATGCAAAAAAAGGTCGATCAGAGATTTGATTAGTTCCATTATCACTCAAAAGTTTAGAATAGGCGCAGATTATACCGTGCTTTTTATGTACCATCGAGACGGCTCAGCCAGTCTCCGGTTACAAGAAAAACTATACTGCCAATGGATGACGCCCCCAAATTCAAAAAACCCAGTGGGATAAAAACCCAACCACGCCACAATCCCACCAGATGACCAGCTGCAAAACCCAAAATGCTAAGGAAAAGGTACAAAATCAAACGCCAAAACCCTCCGCCGCGGATCAAATGATATATCGCGCCGTATAACAGTGCAATCAGCATTGCAAACAGAAATGTCGGAAGTGTCATTGAAGTGTCACCTTGGTTACAGAAATGGGCAGACACAATATCTTGTCTACACGAAAATTTTTTATTACTGGATTGGACCGCCACCAAGCAGAACATCACCCTGGTAGAAGACCGCCGCCTGACCGGCTGTGACATCCCGTTGCGGCGCGTCAAACTGGACCTTGACCTGATTCTCATCAATCGGCATCACCAACCCCTCAGCCTCCTTCGCCGTATAACGAGTCTTCACCTCCGCGCGGAACGGTTCACCTGGCGCCTCCCCACTCACCCAGTTGACATCCCGAGCCACCAACTCGGAAGAGCCAAGTTCATCCTGCGTGCCAACCACGAGTGTATTGCGTAATGCGTCTTTCGTAATTACATACAACGGGACAGGCGAAGCAACGCCTAATCCCTTGCGTTGACCGATCGTGTAGTTCGCGAGTCCATTGTGCTCGCCCATCAACTTGCCATCACGTGTGACAATCTCGCCGGGTTTCAACATCTCCACCGCGTTGCGTTGAATAAAGTTCCGGTAGTCTTCACCTGCAAGGAAACACAGATCTTGAGAGTCCTTACGCGACGCGGTTGGAAGTCCATGCTTCTCGGCAATCTGGCGAATTTCAGGTTTTGTGTATTCTCCAATCGGAAACAAAGCGTGATTGAGTTTTTCCTGATTCAAAACATGAAGCACATACGATTGATCCTTGTTTCGATCCACTGCCCGGAGCAACTCACTCTTTCCTCTTTCCTCTTTCCTCATCCGCACATAATGTCCTGTTGCCATATACTCTGCACCAAGCGCCAGAGCATGACCCAGCAAAAACGTCCAACGGATCTTGCGATTACAGATCAAACACGGATTCGGCGTCTCACCGCGTGCATATCCTTCAAGGAAATATTCGACCACCGTCTCGCGGAACACATCTTTTGCATCGATCACATAAAAGGGAATATCAAGTATCGCCGCCACACGCCGCGCCTGAGCCATGGAATCCGGTGTACAGCAGCGATTGGATTCTTCCTTGCCGGGTTCGCTCCACAAGCGCATCATCATACCAATAACTTCATAACCCTGCTCCTTGAGCAAGGCGGCGGCAACGGAGGAATCCACACCTCCAGACATGGCGACAACGACTTTGGTCATTTGTGATTGGTAAGTGGCGATTGGTAAATCGATAAAAAGACCAGCATATGCTTATTTGAGTTTACGAACCTTCTCCACCAAACCGGGAAGGGTAGAAAGAAACGACTCGACATGTTCAGCAGTAGTTCCACTTCCAAGTGTTACCCGCAGCGATCCCAATCCCCATTCACGCGAAAGACCGATGGCATTCATCACTTCGCTGGGTTCAGGGTTGCCGGTTTTGCAGGCGGATCCGGAGGAACAGGCAAAGCCAGCCGCATCAAGTAATGTGAGCAGAAAATTACCATCCACATCTTTGAAGGCAAAACTGGCGTGTTGAGGCAAACGTGCTTGCATATCACCTGTTATTTTTGATTCGGGGACCGTTTCTAGAACAGTCCCAATGATCTTATCCCGCAACGGTTTGACATGCGCCACGCGCTGTTCGCGTTCCTCATGTGTTAATCGCAATGCTTCCGCAAAACCGACAATATACGGCACGTTCTGTGTTCCCGCACGCAGGCGGAATTCCTGCCCGCCGCCTGATAGTTGTGAGATGAGCGGAGTTCCCTTGCGGACATATAGTGCGCCTACGCCTTTGGGCCCGTAGAATTTGTGCGCACCGAGTGACATCATATCCACGCCAAGTTCGTCCACATCCACGGGGAGATAAGCTGCTGCCTGCACAGCGTCCGTGTGGAAAAGGATGTTGTTGTCGCGGCAGATTTGAGCGATGTCCCGAATCGGATTGATCGTCCCGATCTCATTATTGGCATACATCACAGAGACAATTGCGGTATTGTCACAGATCGCCTTTGATACAGTTTCCGGCGTGACCATGCCATGTTCATCCGCATCCAGCCATTCGATAAGAAATCCTTCGTATTTTTCAAGGTGTAATAAGGTTTTCGTCACAGCGGGATGCTCGGTGCGTGAGGCAAGGATCCACTTTGCACCGGTCTTTTCGCGCATGGCATATGCGGCGCCACGGATCGCAAGGTTATCCGATTCAGAGCCGCATGAAGTGAATATGACCTCATCGGGCTGGCAATTTAAAACACGTGCAACTGTCTCACGCGCGAAGTCGACCGCAGCCTCGGCTTGCTGTCCGAAACGATGAACAGACGAGGGGTTGCCAAACGAAGCGGAAAAATAGGGGGTCATCGCCTCAAGCACACGAGGATCCACAGGTGTTGTGGCAGAATAGTCCAAGTAAATCATCGGGCAGATTATAGCATGTGGAACGTTGGAACATCGCAGGGCAATCGTACGTTATAGATCAGATGGAGCCAGTTAGAATTGCGGCTCGATGAAAGGAGAAAAATGAAACAAAAAATTCTATATGTAGTGCTCACAGGGATGTTGATACTAACAGCCTGCGGGAACTCGGATGCAGATGCAACACCAACCCAGGAATTGAACGCCATACAAACACAAGCCTTTGCGACCATCTCTGCGGCTCAAACTCAGACTGCGCTTGCCGCGCCGAAAACACCCACTTCCACACCGACAATGTTACCGACTTTTGCACCCGCCGAGACCAGCATTGCAATTACATTGCCTGCCGTTACCCAGCCCGTCGCGGCATCTCCCACTGCCTCCTGCTATCAACTCCGTTTCGTCAGCGATGTGAGCATTCCAGACAATACACAAATGACGCCGGGACAAACATTCACAAAAACATGGAAGGTGAAGAACACCGGTTCCTGTGCCTGGGATGCGGGGTTCATATTCACGTTCGTTGGTGGCGAACAAATGAGCGGGGCGAACTACACACTCCCATCTTCCGTCGCGCCTAACGCGGAACTCGATATTTCCATCCCCATGGTGGCACCTGCCAATAAGACCGGCTCCCTGCGAGGCAACTGGCGCATGCAAACGGCAGGCGGAACCAATTTTGGCGATGAGGTCTACATTTTGATCGTGGTAGGCGGAGCCGCACCGACAAACACAAGCGTTCCCCCAACCGCGACCACGCAACCGTCATATCCATAACAGCAACACAAAGTGCTATAATGAATTTGAAGAAAGGAGCCGCTCATGACTGAACGTGAAAAGAAATGGAAGGAACGGGTCCCGGAAGGAACACGTGAACATTACAAAAAGGCGCGCGAAGAGATGCGTGAAGCGGTGAAAACATTCCTGCCTGAAGGCTTCGTGGAGCATCATCGCAACGCGCGCCGCGAGATGATGCTCGCCTGGCGGGATATGCTCGACCACGCCATCAACAAGATGGATGAAAAAGCCTGATCTTCTTCATTCACACAACGCACATGGAGATAAACAGATAAAGGGGGGATCTGTTTATCTTGTTTTTAAAGCCACGCGGCATGAAGGCAAAAGACTTTCTTGGGACTGAATGGGAATTTGATTGCATGGGATGCGCAATCAGTGATGGAAATATAACGGTCCCGGGTGGTTTCATCCACAGAACCCAACATTTTTGCGTGCATCAGGATCCCCTCATTCCGATCGAGGGTTTTTTGGTGATCGCATCTACAAGGCACATCCGTTCCATTTCAGAGATGGAAGACGCAGAATTCAATGAGTTCTTCTGGCTCATCAAGAATGTTCACCAGGGTATCAAGGAAGTGACAACGGTCGAGTACTTGAGCATGATCCAGGAAGAAAATTCATCACACCTTCACCTGTGGTTCTTCCCATGGACGCAGACGATTATCAAAGAACATGGGGAGCCGTCCCTTTCAAAGGTCAGAGCGATCATGAAGGATTATCAAACCGGACCGATTGATAATATGAAATGGAAAGAGCTCGAAATGTCGATCGAGAAGATCAAAGCGCAGATGAAGTCCTACTAACTTCTACGGGCAAAGATCACCCAAAGCAAAGCGAGGATAGCACCCCCCAACATTCCCTGTGCAAACATAATATTTCCTGCGTTGTAAAGCAGAACTCCTCCCAACAACAAACCAAGAAAAACAATACCACCAGTCAGTCGATCAACGGAGCGGGTTAGTGAATGTACTTCTTTCACAACCTGCGGTGATTGCAATATCAAATCCCCGCGTTCGGCTTGTGAAAAGACGCGGCTTGCTTGAGACGGCAGGGCGATCAGGTTCTGCAGCAAACTTCCTAATTCTTCCAGCCAGTCGGTAATCCCTTTTGTGGATTCCTGTTCGATCAATTGACGCGCATACGGTGAAAGTTGATTCCACAAATTGAAATCTGGATCCAGCCCTGTACACATGCCAGACAAAATCGCCACCGTGCGTGCCAACATGATGAGATCGTTCGGCACCTGGAATGGCATGCTGAAGATCAAGTCACGGTACTGATGGGCAAATTTGCGGATCTCGTCCGGGCTGGTCTGTCGCAACTCACTCATGGACATGCCCCAGAATCGGTCAAAGACCTGCGCCTCCATCTGCTCGATCAATTTCAAGTCCGCGCCCGGCAACAGCATTCCCAGCTGCCGATATGACCGTACCACCCTGCCCGCGTCCTTCGTGCCGACACCGATCAACATCTCGCGCAGTCCATGACGCACGCCCTCCGGTACACTCGCCGTCATGCCGAAGTCAACAAATGTCAACTGCCAGCGGCGCGGGGATTCGCCGTCGGCGCCGAGTGGTGTCACAAACAGGTTGCCAGGATGCGGGTCCGCGTGAACGAAGCCATCTTCGAATATCTGCTTGAGATACGTGTCCAATAATTTTTTCGCCACATCCCCGCGTTCGATCCCCGCTTTTGTGATCTCCACATAATCCGTAATCTTGATGGCGTAGACATCCTCAAGAGTCAACACACGTAATGTGGAGTGGCTCTTCACAACACGCGGCACATGCACATCGGGGTCATCTTTGAAGTTTTCAAAAAATGTTTTCGCGTTTTCGGCTTCATTCAGGTAATCGATCTCTTCGCGTACCGTTGCAGAAAATTCCCGCAACAATGCAGGCACATCTGCATGTTCACGGACGGGACGATAACGCATTAACCAGTTTCCCACGCGCTTCAATGCAGACAGGTCAACCTCGACGATCAACCCGATAAATGGACGCTGAACCTTCACCACCACATTTCGGAAATCCTCCGCTTCATCCTGGACCCGAAGCCTGGCGCGGTGAACCTGACCCAAGGATGCTGCTGCAAGCGGATTCTCGTCAAACCATTCGTACTTCTCAGCGAGAGGCGCGCCCAATTCGTTTTCAGCCAATTCCTTGATCGCTTCATATTCTTCTTCGGGAACTTCATCCTGCAAATTTGCTAGTTCATCCGTGACTTCGGGAGGCAACACATCAAGCCGCGACGACAGGAATTGGCCCACCTTGATCATCACCCCGCCCATATGAATCGCCAACGCCCGAAAACGGACCGCCTCGCGGCGGAACCGTTCCCCACGCGTGCGACGCGTCCAATTGCGAAGACCAATTTTGGCTATGCTCAATTCCCAAAGAATGAAGCGTCCAATGACCCCCGCAAAGAAATACAAAATTCTGAAATACCGTCCACGAAACCGCGATGACTGCATGGAAACTCCTGTGCTCTTGCGGTTTTATTGTATCACCCGATAACAATGAATAAAAATGCGGACGATTATACTCGTCCGCATTACATGATCAAGGGTCAGATCATACACCGGCATTGCTTAGGGTGT
>CAYTDB010000098.1:0-18485 GCA_964436455.1 uncultured Anaerolinea sp.
CAGTGATTATAATGAGCCGGGTTTGCTTTATTTCGCCTGGGATGTTTGTATTTGTTGTGACGACGCCCGATTGAAAGGGTTAATCCTCAGAATCTTTACTGCCTTCTTGTATTAGCCAACAATTTCACGTCGAGCGCGGACGCGATTTATCTTTCGTTTTGATGGTAGGTGTGCTAGTGTTGGAAGCGCTTGATAAGGAATTATTACGATCTCCAATTCTATACCGCGATGACCTGGTGGCGCGGCTCGACCCGAAACTCGACCGCAGGACAATGACTTTGGGGATCAAAGGCTTTTGATATGAGGATGACGCGCCTGTGAAGGATGCAGACTTTGCGAATGCGCTGGCAACGAGATTGATCCGTTTTGCGAAGTTTGTGGAGGCCGAGAAAATCAAGATCGATGCGATCAATCCCGTTGCTTTGAAGCAGGCTGTACGAAATTGATGAGTGGGGATGTGAATGTGGTTTAATCTTTTGAAGCCGTGGAAACACGAAGACATTGAGAATTTAAACTCCGTGCCTGCAGGTCTCCGTGGTTAGTCTGGAAAAATCTCTAACAAAATTATAATTTTGCAAAACCTTTGCAAAATATAGACAATTAAGGTAAAATGTTTATACCTAGGAGATAAAACGTTCCATGCCCAATTTCACTCATCTCAAATTTAATGATCCTGCGCCCGACTTGGCATTGCAGGATACCAACGGGAAAACAGTTAAACTTTCGTCTTTTTGGAAGAAGAAGGCGCTTGTTCTTGCATTCACGCGTCATTTCGGCTGCCCGCAATGCAAGGAATTGGTTGATCAACTTGTGGTTGCGGCACCCGATTTCAAAGACAAGAATCTATCGCTCGTCATTGTCACGCAGGGAACGCCCGATGAAGCCAAAGCCTTTTGCGCCGAGCGCGCACCTGGCATAACCTGTCTTGCTGACCCAGAGCGCAAGGCTTATCAAGCATACGGACTTGAGCGTGCCAACCTCTGGCAAACGTTCTTTTCGCTCAGCGTTTGGCGTTCGAATCGTCGCTTGAAAAAAGAACGCGGCTGGAATACCGAACTGCCTCCCAAGGGGCAGGACGCGATGCAGATGGCGGGAACTTTCATTATTGCACCTGATGGGCGCATTCGCCTGCCGTATTACTACGATGACATTGCCGACCATCCATCCGTTGACCTGCTTTTACACGGTGTGATGGGCATGGACTGGAAACAACCTTTCGACGGACCCGTGGCACCCAAATGAAAAACACATTTCTCGCTTTCTATCTTGCACTCAAGGAAGTGCTCCGAAACAAAGGACGTTTCCTGCTTGTCAGCCTCGTGATCGCGCTGATCACTTTGCTTGTTCTTTTCATCGCCGCCCTAGGTGAAGGACTCGCCAACGGTAACCGTCAATATGTTGCCAACCTGGATGCGGACTTGATCGTCTTCCTTGAAAAATCGGACTATCAGATCACAGCCAGCCGATTGGATACAAACACCATCCGTTCGGTTCGCCGAGTCGACGGGGTGGCTGATGCCGGTCCGATCTACACCTCCTCCACTGAGATCGTTTCCCTCGACGAACCGCTCAAGGTTTCCATGCTTGCGGCTGAAGCGGGTCGTCCTGGCATGCCTCCCATCCTTCAAGGGAGGGATTTCCGCGGCGGCGAAGCGAAGGAAGTCGTCATTGACAACAACGTTGCCCTGCGCTCGAACATCGCGATCGGTGACGAGATCATCATCCGCTCCACCCAGGGCGTGGATGACGAGTTCTTCACGCTCGAGGTTGTCGGCTTGGTGGAGGGACAATCCTATTTCTTCCAACCAACCATCTTTGTCCCTGCGGCAACGTGGGAAAAGATCCGCCCGCAATCCGAAGCGGACCTGAACAGCAATACCGCCTATCCGAACATCATCGCAGTCAAGTTGACCGATCCAAGCCAGATCGAAGTGATGAAGCAGCGATTGGTTGATGGCGTGAAGAATGTTGAAGTGGCGGATATCCCGACCACGATCAACAACATCCCAGGTTACTCTGCCCAGCAAGGGACAGTCCAGACGCAGGGTTTCTTCACTTTGCTGATCGGCGTCATGGTCATCGGCGGCTTCTTCCAGATCCAGATCTTGCAGAAGGTTCCGCAGATCGGCGTGTTGAAAGCCATCGGCTCCTCGAACGGAGTGGTGGGTTGGTCGGCGGTCATTCAAATCGTTTTTGTGACAGCTTTCGGCGTAGCGGTGGGGGGCGGACTCACGTATGTCTTCTCGCTCTTCCTGCCTGCGACCATCCCGTTTGTGTTCGATGGAGTCCGTTCCATCGCAGCGGTCATCCTGTTGTTATTGATCGGCCCGTTGGGTGGTATGGTTTCGATCATTTACGCGGTTCGCATTGAGCCGTTGAAAGCATTGCGATTGGGATAGTCATATGAACTCAGTAGCTCTCGAAGTAAAAAATCTCGTCAAATCATTTCAACTCGACGGCGCAACAATCAACGCCGTGGACAACGTCTCCTTTCAAGTGAAGTCAGGTGAATTCGTGGCGCTGGTCGGTCCAAGCGGATCAGGCAAGACCACGATGCTCTCCATCCTTGCCGCGCTGCTCTCTCCCACAAGTGGGCAGGTATACATTGATGGTCAGGATCTCTCCCAAATGAACGAAAAGAGGCGTGTCAAACTGCGTCGCGAAAAGATCGGGTTCACATTCCAATCGAATAACCTGATTCCCTTTTTGACCGCGCAGGAAAACGTGGAATTCATGCTGCGCTTGAATGGACAAGCCAACAAAGCTGGACGCGTCCGCTCCGCAGAGATCCTTGCCCGTCTCGGACTCAGCGACAGACTGCACAACCTTCCAGCCCAACTCTCTGGCGGACAGCAGCAACGCGTCGCGATCGCCCGCGCCCTGATTCATAATCCAGCCGTTGTACTGGCAGATGAACCGACTGCCTCCCTCGATACCGAACGCGCTTTCCAAGTTGTTGAAACGTTCGCAAAATTAGTTCACGAAAATAACCGTGCGGGCATCATGGTCACACACGACCTGCGCATGTGCCAGCACGTGGACCGAGTCCTGCAAATGGAGGATGGCAAGTTGATCCGCGTGTTGGATACGAAGAAAGAGATCATGGAACTGGCAGCAGGAACAGTGAAGCACTAAAGGAAAACATCCGAAGTCGAAATTGGCTTCGGATGTTTTTTCTTGAAGCCTGTTATATTTTCCTGAAATTGTGCAATAATGAAATTAAAGGTTTCCCTCCAACGCACCCCATCCAGCCTCAACGATACCCAACGCATAAACCAACATCATAATCGTTCTTGTGTTTTTGCATCTCAAGGAGGAAAAGATGGCAAATCTGAGCGTGGATTTTAGGATGCATTTTCCCAACCCCTTCATGCTGGCGTCAGCCCCACCTGCGCGTACAGCGGAAATGATCAAACGTGCCTTTTCTGTCGGTTGGGGAGGAGCAGTGACAAAAACCATTGGTCTGGAACCAGCACGGGATCTCCAACCACGATTGCACCTCTTGCGCCAGTCCAGGCGTAATGTGGGCATGGAAAACGTCGAATTGATATCTCAATTGACCCTTGAAGAATGGCAGCATGAGCTGGTTGATATCAAGACAACTTTTCCCGACCGTATTCTTTGGGCAAGTATCATGGATGCTCCGATAAAGGAAAATTGGCAGCGACTGACCAACATTATTCAGGAAACAGGGGTTGATGCACTTGAGCTCAATGTTTCATGTCCGCACGGGATGCCCAGCCGAGGGATGGGGGCGTTCATTGGTCAGAATGCTGATCTGACTGGTGACGTTGTCTCATGGGTTAAAGAAGTGGCAAAGATTCCTGTGATAGTCAAATTGACCCCAAATGTGACCGACATTTCTTATATAGCACGGGCAGCCAAGGAGAATGGAGCTAATGCCTTATGTGCGATCAATTCAGTAATCGGGCTGGTAGGAGTGGATTTGGATACCCGAAACCCGCTTCCCAGTGTGGGTGGTCTGTCAGCATATGGCGGTTGCTCCGGACCCGCAATAAAACCTATTGCCCAGCGTTGTGTATCACAAATTGCCAAAGCCACTGGTTTGCCAATCTCCGGGGTGGGAGGCTTGAGCACCTGGCAGGATGCGGTCGAATTCATGGCTGTTGGCGCACGTGTCCTACAGTTGGGTACAGCGGTGATGGGGAAAGGTTTTGGGATTATCAAGGATTTGACCGAGGGCTTGAGCAATTACCTGGAAAATAAAAGTTTTACAACTTTGGAAGCGTTGATCGGAGTAGCGCTGCCAAGAATAGTGGAACATCCGGAAATACCACTATCAACGCGTGTCAAGGCAAGTCTTGTGAATGGTAAATGCAATGGGTGTCTGTTGTGTGCCACAGCATGTGCGGATGGAGGGTTCCAAGCCAAAACTGGCACCAAAGGGGATATGGTTACGATCGATGGTGAAAAATGTGACGGTTGTGGATTGTGTAGGATGGTTTGTCCACTTGGCGTCATCGAAATGACACCTCGTCTGATGCCAATAGTAAATTAGGAGCTGCTTTGCTCAACGTATCCTTATGTTTCCTGCAAATGCAGGATGGCAAGCTGGTACAAATCTTTGAAACGAAGAAAGAGATTGCGGAACTGGCAACGGGTACTGTGAAGCGCTAAGGGAAAAACGTCCGAAGTCGACAAGCGCTTCGGACGTTTTCTTTCACAAACCTAGAATGTTTGTCATTATCCCAATCACTGCAACTGTTACAATCGCTGCGACAATTGCGCCACATCCCCAGCCCAATGATACATTCCAACTCTGCTTGTTCGTGATTCCCGGCTCAAGCTTGCGGATATGGCGGACTGCCTGCCAGCCTGCTAACATCCCGGTGAGAAACCATGCTGCCATTGCGATGATCAGGAACACGAATAGGATAAGAATGATTATTCCGATGATGTTGCCAAGCGCCGCCCCGAAAATCTTTCCCACGCAATTGCCAAAACCGAGTCCACTGCAATCGAGAGTGGCGTTTTGCATGGCAATGGCTCCTGTGGCAAGCATTAAACTGATGATCGCGCCGGACACGATCATCCCAAGTGGACCGCTAATTGCCCAAATGCGAATCGTTGGTGCCATGTGTTTCCATGAAATGCTGGGCGCGTTCGGTCGCAGTGCCAGCATGGTGAACAATCCTGCGATCAACCCTCCTCCGAACCCCCCAGTTCCTCCGCTAAAAAGAATGACTGCAAGGTTAAGGAAATCTTCTGTTCCGGCTTTGCCCTGCACAACCACCAGGATGAAAAGCAAACTAAACACAATCAGCCAAAAGACAAGCCAGCCCAGGCTCCATGCAAACGCCCAGCCTGGGATTTTGCTCAACACCACCTCCATGCCGATTTTTGTCGACTGCCTTAGGAAAGGTTTTTCGCCCGTTGTTTTTCCTGCCCCCGCTTCGATCAGTCCATCCACAAGGGTTTGAAAATTATCCGTATAACTGCCTGATTGCAGGTCCAGTGTTTGGATGTCGCTCACAATGGACTTAAATTCACCGCTCCATTCTGCGGGACGGTAGATCACGGGGAAAATGGTTTTTCCCAATTCCAAAGCCATGTTCACCTCCTCGCGTACGTACTTCGATTCGACCGAATCCGGCGACAAGACCAATACAAAGGCTTTGCAGTTGCGGATACCTTCCATGATCTCGTCATGCCAATTTTCCCCCAACTGGATATCAGACCGGTCAAACCATACACCTGCCACCTGTGCATCCAGGTCTGATGCAAGGCGGGTGACAAATTCCGCGTCCCGCCGGGAGTAGGAGATGAAGATTTCGTTCGCCATAGTCTGGAGCATTATCCACGCAGTCGCAAGTTTCAAATAACAAACCCCCCAAAGGATCTCTACTCAGTTGATGTCACTGGCGTAATGGCTGATGGTCACTGGCGAACCGCTAGGCCGTCTCCAAATATCTCTCGATCTCGTAATCCCTCACGCGCAGTTGGAATTCATCCCACTCATCCGTCTTTGAACGTATGAAGGCATTGTAAGTAGTAGAATTGACGTATGCAAATCAATTCTGCAGATCTGCGGCGTGTCAGTGTGTTCCGCGAGGCGACCGATGCCGATTTGGAACTGTTTATCTCGAACTCCATCATGCGGACGATCGAGGAGGGAGAATTCTTCTTTCTTCAAGGTGATCTTGCGAATTTCTTTTACATCCTGATAGCGGGCAAGGCAAAATTACTTCAATCCAATCCGGCAGGGCAGCAGGTCAATTTGCGGACGATCAATGAGTGGCAGATGTTTGGGGCGGTGGGTGCAGTCCGCGAGGAGGCTCTTTACCCGGCAACCGCGCAGGCGTTGGAACACAGTACTGCTCTCGCCATAAAAAGCAGTTTCCTGCATGAGGCACTAAAGACACGTCCGTATCTGAACTTTGGGCTGATGCAATTGATGACCGGCTATATTCAGGAGATGCAGGAACGCTACCGCGAAATGGCGACCGAACGCGTGGAACGCCGTATCGCCTTGACCGTTTTGCGGCTTGCCGCACAGATTGGAGAACGCGTTTCTGGCGATGAGACGATGGTGGAACTCCCGCTCTCACGGCAGGATGTAGCCGAAGCATCAGGGACAACCATTTTTACCGTTAGCCGGGTACTGGCAGATTGGGAAAGGCGTGGGTTGGTCGAGACAGGTAGGGAGCGAGTCCTGATCCGAAGTCCTCATGGGCTGGTTCAGATCTCTGAGGGATTGGACCAGTAACCGGTCAAGTAAGAGGCATTGAGGCACGCGAATCCCGCATGCCTTTTTTGTTTCCTTATTTGCGCTGGCGCAAAGAAATAATCTGCAATGGGGGGTATGGTTGTGCAAGTGGATACCAGTCAAATTCCCAATGAGCAGACGACAGTCGAGAAGGTGCTTGCCGGATTTCCCCTGACGGTGAGTGCCTTTCAGGCATTACGGACAAGTTGTGTAGGTTGTCGTATGGCTCGTTTTTGTACCATCGCTGATGTTGCGAGGGTGTACCGATTGCCGTTGCGTGAACTTCTGGACAGGTTGCTGGTGTTAATTCCATCCAATACACAAAAGGAGAATGTATGAGAGCACCTAAATTTATTGCGTTCGTTCTGGTCCTGGCAAGCATTCTGGTTGCCTGTGGTTCTTATGGCGAAGGAATGAGCGATAAGGATTTCATCCTGACGACCGAATTTGCAAACGGTGAATTTTCGTTTATGGGTGTTGGTGGTGATATCAATGGAGTCCGCAACCCAACCTTGGTGGCTGAACCCGGCGAAACGATAACTGTGACCCTGGTCAACGGCGGCTGGGGAACACACGATGTCTTTTTCCCCGGCTTGAAAGTTGGCACCGATAAGGTTGTTGAAAAAGGGGAAACAACATCGATCACCTTCAAGGTTCCGAATCAGGAATCAGAGATCGAATATCATGACAGCGTGGCGAACCATGCCAAATTGGGTATGGTCGGCATGTTGCATATCACTTCACAGAAAACCGCGAATGTGGGAGGCAGTCTTGCCCAGGCGTTTCAGAAGGGCGGCTGTGCGGCATGTCACACGATCCCCGGTGTGCCCGGCGCGGTTGGACAGATCGGTCCTGACCTGACGGATATCGGTGTTACAGCTGGCGAGCGTATCAAAGTCGATGGGTACACCGGCACCGCTGATTCGCCCGAAGGATATATTCGCGAATCACTCGAAGCTCCCAATGCGTTTGTTCCGCCCGATTGCCCGAACGGACCCTGCCAGGAGGGTGCCATGCCGGTCATCGCTGGCATTTTGAACGGGGACGAGATTCAGAAAGTGGTTGCCTATCTGGCGAGCCTGCCGGATGGGGCGGGGCAATTTGCAGATGGGATGGACGTGGGCGAAGCCATCGTCGGCGAAATCCCTCAATTGTCAGAGGATGAATTTGCCTGGGCAAAACAGACATTCTTCGAGCGCTGTGCCGGCTGTCACGGGACTCTGCGCAAAGGAGCGACGGGTCCTGCCTTAACTCCGGACCTGACTCTCCAAAAAGGGACTTTGGCATTGTCTTCGATCATCTTCAATGGCACCACCAAAGGCATGCCGGATTGGGGCAAGCAGGGTTTCCTTACCCAGGCTGAAACTGACACGATGGCAAAGTTCCTGCAGAACGAACCGCCCGCGCCGCCCGAGCTATCCATGGAGCAAATGAAGAATTCATGGAAGGTTTTTGTTGCGCCCGAGGATCGCCCAACGGAACCTAAAACAACACGTGATTGGGAAAACTATTTCAGCGTTACACTACGCGATGCAGGTCAGGTGGCGGTCATTGATGGTGACACATACGAGGTTGTCAACACAGTCGATACAGGATATGCGGTGCACATCACACGCATGTCTGCAACAGGACGTTACGGTTATGTCATCGGGCGTGATGGCAAACTGGCTCTCGTTGACTTCTGGATGGAGAAGCCTGAAAAAGTGGCAGAAGTACAGGTCTGTTACGATGCCCGTTCTGTGGAGGTAAGCAAATATCATGGCGAGTTGGGTGATTTCACTGATAAATATGCCATCGTCGGATGTTACTGGCCCCCGCATTTTGTCATTCTGGATGGTCAAACGCTTGAACCGATCAAGGTGGTTAGCACACGCAGTTATACGTACGATACCAATGAATTCCATCCTGAACCACGCGTTGCCGCCATTCTCGCATCGCATTTCAAACCTGAATGGATCGTCAACGTCAAAGAGACCGGGCAGGTCTGGCTGGTGGATTACACGGACATCGTCAACCCGACCATCAAAATGATCGAAGCCGAGCGCTTCCTGCATGACGGGGGAGTGGATTCGACCAAACGGTTCTTTATGGTCGCCGCAAACCAGGCGAACAAAGTGGCAGTGATCGATCTGGAGAACGGCGATCTGGAAGCCATTGTGGATACGCCCGCCGTCCCGCATCCCGGACGCGGAGCGAACTGGATAGACCCGGAATTTGGTCCGGTGTGGAGTACGTCCCATTTGGGTGACGCCGCCATGGTGTCCATCGGAACTGACCCGGATGGACATCCCGAAAATGCGTGGAAGGCTGTCCGCATCACACCTCTGCCGGGATCGGGAAGCCTCTTCAACAAGACGCATCCCAACAGCCAGTGGATCTGGACCGACATGGTATTGAACTCCGACCCCGCCCTCTCGCGCACGGTATGCGTGATCGCAAAATCCGACCCAACCAAGGTGCACAAGTGCTGGGAGGTTGCCGATTATGGACGTGCAGTCCACATGGAATACAATAAAGACGGCACGGAGGTATGGGTTAGTGTGTGGGGTACGGCAGATGTCCCCGGTCAGACCGGCGAGATCGTGGTTTATGACGATGCCACTCTCGAAGAGATAACCCGTATCAAAGACTTGATCACCCCGACTGGCAAGTTCAATGTGTACAACACAGTGAACGATATCTACTAACCCGAACCTGTTTAATAACAAAGACCTCCGAAGGACATATCCCTTGGAGGTCTTTGCTTTCAATTCTTTTACTATTTTACTAAAGCTACAAACACATAATAGGTCATCCCATCATCCAGTTTCACTCCAACTGCCCAAATACTTTCGTTGGGCAAGCCTTTTGTGCTCCATTCATAGACGTAGTTATGATGATTTTTTCTCCATTCGTAAGTTGAGACTGATACTTGGAAGTCAAAATCATCCGGGAGTATGACTGGCAGGAAATCGAATTGGACTGGGACCAACCAAAGCGGATCATTCGATGCCTGAATCACCTCACCGTTTGCATCCTTGAGTTGGAATTTCAATGGGATCGTGCTTCCTGGTTTGAAGGTAATATCCTGTCCACCTTCACAAGGATTATTGATACAATCATCCACGGGACTCAAAAACCCGTCAAAGTCATAGATCACTTGATAATTTGCAGTTGCTTCGGTTGTGTTTCCTGCGTGATCGTAGATGTAACAGGTGACAGACTTGAACCCGACTGTGCTGGTGTCAATATTCATACAGGGACCGTTATCGATTCCCGATAAACTATCAGATGCATTTCTTAGTAATTCAGCGCTACCATTTAAAAGTACAGGATTTGCGGAAACATCCATAAAGACAACAGGCGGTGTCTTGTCTATCTGGATCGGTCCAAAGCTGACGCTGGAGCGATTGCCTGCATTATCTGTGGCGGTGCCAGTTATCTCTGTCATTATTCCATCTGTATCGAAAACCTGGTCATCGGGGCAAGAAGCGATCCCCGATTCGGCGTCACTACACGTATATTTAACTATGACAGTTTGATTTGTCCATGTGCCGGGGATATAGGGTGTGCCATCTTCATTTTCCGCAGTTGCAGAGATTATTGGCGGGGTGGATTCAGTATGATAGAGGATTGCCAGTCCATGGCTGGCTATTGCGAGGTCAGGCTGTGAATCGTTATTTATGTCACCAATGGCAAGTCCTTGCGGTTTGTAGTGATGGGCATACGGAATAATGTAGTCGGGCGCGTGTGGAGTTAACGATCCGTTTTGTTGTAGAAACATGCCCATTTGCCAAGCGTAAGTTGCAAGCACGTCTGAGAATCCGTCTGAATTTACATCGGCAATTTGAATCGCTTCTGGATAAGGATCCGCAGAATATGAATTCGAAACCTGAAGCCTGCCATCTGAGTCTTGAGCAAATACCGCGATTTCCGATGCCGAACCGGTTCCGCCATGACTGTATCCTAAAACGATGTCTATTATTCCGTCGCCTGTCACATCGCCAATCCCAATGGAGTGACCCAGACAATAATCATATGAAGCACAACTTGTAAGCGGATAGGCTGTTTCTGGTGCAAGGGCACCATTGGCATCTTGCAAATATATGGATAGGCTTGGATACTCTCCAAGTCCATTCATTTTTACAACATCGTTTTTCCCATCATGGTTAACGTCGGTAATTTCGATGTCATCGTAACCCGCTTGTGGCGAATCGTACGTGATCATCGAACTCAAGCTGCCCGATGGTGTTTGTGCGAAAACACCAATGTGCGGTGCATTCCAATGTGATACCGCAATATCGTCTAATCCATCTCCGTTCACATCACCAACAGCAATGGCATCAGGGCTGTTGTCGGTGGTGTAGGAAACGATTTGTCCGATAAGATTGCCACCGGTGCCTTGATAGTAAACGCTGACAACGTTCTCACTAAAGCTTGATACAGCAATGTCTGACCGTCCGTCATTGTTCAAATCGCCGATAGACAGGGACCAGGGCTCCCCTGGTGTATAAAAATGGGCAGGCGGATTAGCCAGTGATCCGTCGGGTTGTTGCAGGAACACGAACAAATCCGCGTTGGATGTCGTCATGGCAATATCATTCAAGCCGTCGCTATTGAAATCTCCCACCCCGACAGCAAGTCCATTTCCAACTGGATAACTGATATATTGCTCTTGAAATAGCCATTGATCTGCGCTGACAGACTGTGTTATCAAACCCATGACCAAAGCCAGCACAATCACTGTTGCGATCTTGGATTTCATTGTTTCCTCCTGGACTGTAGTGTGTGTCTATACTGCGATACGACGCATTATCCGCGAAACGGTAACAGCTTTATATCTACCAAAAGTCACGAGAAGGTTACAGATAAAACAGACCCCGAATATCTGTAAATTCGAGGTCTGTTTACTGACTTTACTACTTACTGATTACTGGTATTACGCCGTCTCCAAATACCTCTTGATCTCATAATCGCTCACGCGCAGGCGGAACTCATCCCACTCTTCTGTTTTTGCACGGACAAATGCTTCGTAAGCGGATTCGCCCATCGCATCCACAAGGACTTTATCCTTGCTGAGTTCGATCAAGGCATCGCCGAGTGAGCCGGGCAATTCACCAACGCCGAGTTTCTTGCGATCCTTGGCATCGAGGTGATACAGGTTGACGTTGTTCAGCGGCTTGGGTGGGGTCAAATTGTTGTCGATGCCGTCGAGTGCGGCGGCGAGCATGCCTGCGAACGCCAGATATGGATTGGATGACGGATCGGGGAAGCGCAACTCAGCACGCATGGATTTATCACGTCCCTTGGTGTAGCGCGGGATGCGGATCAAAGCCGAGCGGTTCTGCTGTGCCCAGCCGATGTACACGGGCGCTTCGTAACCAGGGACAAGACGCTTGTAAGAGTTGACCGTTGGCGCGACCAGCGCGGCAAGTCCGCGGGCATGTTTGAGTTGACCGGCGATGAATGAATATGCAAGTGGCGAAAGGTGGACTTCATCGTTCTCATCAAAGAAAAGATTCTCCCCTTTGTCGTCAAAGAGACTCTGGTGACAGTGCATGCCGGAGCCATTAATGCCGTAGACAGGCTTGGGCATGAAAGAGGCGGTCAGTCCATGCAGGGCGGCGATTGCTTTCACGGTGTACTTCAAGGTCAGCACATTGTCCGCCGCCTTTACAGCGTTCGCAAAACGAAAATCGATCTCGTGCTGACCCAAAGCTACTTCGTGATGTCCCACTTCCACTTCGAGACCCATCGAGCTAAGCGCATCCATCAGTTCGGTGCGGACGCGAACCGCATCATCGCCTGCCGAGAAATCGAAATAGCCACCGACATCATGCGGCACGGGGTGAACGCTTTCACCGTTTCCACCTTTGAATAAAAAGAATTCCGGCTCGGGACCAATGTTATACGTCCAGCCGCGTTCGGCGATCTTTGCGATTAAACGCTTGAGCACACCACGCGGGTCGCCTTCGAAAGGCTTGCCATCAGGCGTTTGAATATCGCAGAAGATACGCGCCCGGCGGCGTTCGGACAGGCTCCACGGAAGTACCGCGTAGGTATCTGGGTCGAGCACAAGGCGCATATCCGATTCCTGGATGCGTGCGAATCCTTCCACCGACGAGCCGTCGAACCAAACACCATCTTCGAGTGCGTCTTCAACACCTTTTATCGGCATGTCCACGCTCTTCACAGTGCCGGTCACGTCTGTGAATTGCAGCGATACAAACTTGACACCATCCTCCTTTATTCTCTTTAATACATCCTTGCTATCCATAATCTTCTCCTTTTCTGAATTGTTTTTGTTACTCAATTTCTTGCGGGATGACTTGCGCCGCTTCTTTCTTAATCGATACCTGTCTCGCCCAATTGATCAATATCACCGACCCGATAATGATCGCGCTGGCAACCGCAATGCGGGCGTTCAACTCTTCACCTGCCAACAGCCAGCCAAGAAAGACCGCTACCACCGGGTTGACATATGCATACGTTGACAACAACGACACAGGCGCGTTATGCAACAGCCAGCCATAGGATACGAATCCCACCAGCGACCCAAATGTGATGAGATAGAGCAGCGCCCACCATGAACGCATCGAAACATCCCCAAAGCTGAATCCACTCAACTCACCTGTCGCTACGCTGACAGCGAACAGCGCCATCGAACCCGCCAGCATCTGCATCCCTGTTGATAACAGATTTGACTTGGGCATATCCGCGCCTTTGGCATAGATCGAACCCAACGACCATAAGATGGGTGCGGCGAGCAATAAGAGAATGCCAAATGTGTCGAACGCATGTTGCGCTCCCATGAATTCGGCCGGACCGATCAAGATGAAGACACCGCCAAAGCCGACCACCAAGCCAGCAATGGATTGCCACGTGGGCTTGGCGCCACCTGAGCGAAATGCTTCGAACAGCACCAGCCAGAATGGCGATGTGGCGATCATTAACGCGGCGATTCCCGATGGAACTGTCCTTTCAGCGAGCGAAACCAATCCATTTCCACCGAGGAGTAAAAATGTTCCAACGACGGCAGTGGATTTCCAATTTCCTTTTGTCGGTGTTGGGTCGCCTGCGGCTCGTCTCCAAACGAAAAGGATCATGCCTGAGACCAAAAAGCGTATGGAAGCATGCAGAAACGGTGGCAAGGTTTCCACCGCGAACCGTATCGCCAGATACGTGGATCCCCATACGATGTACAACGCCAATAACGCGATCCAGGTTTTAGTTTTCATTCAATTCCTTTATGCAGGTTGCGCTTCAAGCGTGACCTGCACTAAATTCTCTTACCAACAACGCCTTCTTCCTCAACGCGCCATACCGATAATTCCCAAAATCACCGACCTTGCGTATCACCCTGTGACAGGGGATCAGAACCGCGATGGGGTTATGTCCAATTGCCGTGCCGACTGCCCGTGTGGCACCCGGCTTGCCAATCCGTTCGGCGATGCCTTCGTAGGTGGTCACAGTCCCAGTGGGGACTTGCAGCAACGCTTCCCACACCTTCAACTGGAAGTTTGTGCCGCGTAAATGGACTCTCAATGGCTCTCCAGTGCGCACGCCATATTGCAGGTCAAAGATCGGCTTGATGAGATGTGCTGTAGACCTATGGTCTTCGATCATCGTTGCATGTTTCCAATCTGTGACAAGATTATCAATCGCATCGCCTTCGCTGGTTTGGACGAAACCCAGGTGACAGATGCCTCTCTCGGTCGTTGCGATTAAACACTTGCCGAAAGGTGTTGGGTGAATTCCGTAATGGATGGTCAGTCCTTCGCCGCGCGATTTATATTCACCTGGTGAAACGGCTTCCGTGTTGACAAAAAGATCATGCAGGCGGCCCAAGCTCGAAAGTCCGATTTGATGCGTGGTGTCGAGCAAGTTCTCGGACCGGTCGAGAAGTTCCTTCGCGCCTTCCTTTGTCAGAAACTGTAAGAAGCGTTTTGGGCTGACGCCTGCCCAACGTGTGAATAATCGCTGAAAATGGAATTCACTTAATCCGATGTTCGTCGCCAATTCTTCAAGGCTGGGTTGGTCTTTATAATGGTTTTCAAGGTACAAGATCGCCTGCTCGATGCGCAGGTAATCATCCGATAGTTGTTTGATGTCTGTGTTCATAGTTTCTCCTTTTGAATTATTCTATGAACATCCGTTGTTCCTGCCGACCCGATTCTTGCTCTGTTTCCCCTCTGAGGGGCAGGGTGTGGATTTTAAACAAAAAAGACACGCCGGGCATGCCTTAGTAACAGCAATTTTGCCATTAAATAAAACATCCCTTCCACTTTATACCAGAGACAAGAACTCTGGTTCACTGCGCTCACTTGTCCCAAATGTCGCCATTCGGTTTTCGATTCAAGCAACAGAGTTTTTTTAAACCAGTTGCTCCTTGCGCTTGTTTCGGAAGGGAGAAAGGAGTTTGTGATTTACTCCAGAGGCATCCGCTGATCAAATCCGATTTTTGGACCTCATCCCAACTCCTTTGCGAAGCACCCCTGAAAGGAGAAGGGAAATCCTTAGTATGTCCCTCGCGGGACAGAACCTCCACCTCGTAATCTCGTGGTGGTCGAGTAGGCGATGCTTATCGTCGTATCGAGACCCGAGACCCAGCCGCTATTTCTCCAATATTCGATTATTAATGGCGGCGATTGTAAGCGCGTGATTTGAGAACGTCAAGTGTAAATAATAAGACTGTGTAAATAATAAGACTGTAAATAATAAGACTGTAAATAATAAGACCCCAAAGATAATCCTTTAGGGTCTAGGATAATGGATGCCCCGCAAATGCCGTGTGCTGCCAGGTTTTGAACCTGCTTTCGCAGGTGGGTCCCGACCCAGAAACGCCGCCTTGGCTCAGGCCTATCGCGTTATTTCTTTTGGAGTTAGAGACCCTAAAAGTGAGTGTTGGCTCAAAACGGTAAGAGCAACATCACGCACATTGCAGGGACACTTATTTTTATACCATAATCATCTGTGCAAGGGTAGAGGAAAATTAATTACAAGTCTTTAAAAGAATTTGCTTTTACGTTGGTTTTGTGCTACTCTTATTTAGATACAGACCTAATTCGACAGAGGAGAGAACCATGGCTACTGTACCCGGCATTGATGTTTCATATTGGGATTCAGGAATTGACTGGCCCAAGGTCCGTGCAACCGGACAACGTTTTATGTTCACCAAGGCAACTGAAGGTGACTTCTATGCGGATCCCACATTTGCCGCAAACTGGTCCGGTGCAAAATCAGCCGGACTCTTGCGAGGTGCCTATCACTTCTTCCGCTGCAATGTGGATCCCAAACAGCAGGCAAAGAAGTTCATCGATTATGTCAAAAAAGTCAAGGATAATGGTGAACTACCTCCAGTGCTTGATCTTGAATCGCACGATGGACAGACAAAGGATAAAATCATCTCGCGTGCGAAAACCTGGCTGGATGAGGTGGAAAAGGCGTTTGGCAAAAAGCCCATCATCTATTCCGGTCAATACTTTCTGCAGGATTATTTCTCTGAAGCTGGTGGTGGACCTCCCAAGTGGGCAAAGGATTATCCGCTCTGGCTGGCGCAATACCCGAATTCCTATGTTGATGGACAGAAGCCATTCCTTCCGCGCGGTTGGTTCAAATGGACAATTTGGCAGTATAGCGAGAAGGGTAAGGTGAATGGCATTAATGCAGATGTAGATCTGAATGTCTTCAATGGCACCCTGGAAGAATTGTATAAATTTGCTGGTGCACAGCCCAGCACTGAGACGACTCCTGAAGAGAAAAATTATAAAATCAAGGCAGGCGACACGTTTGAATCCATCGCCATAAAATATGGCGTGACTGTTCGTGAACTTGTCAGTGCCAACCCTCAACTGCTTAAGAGCGGCGATTCTTTGACAATCCCCGTCGCTGTGGCAATACCCAACGAAGGCGGGGCAGGTTCTGGGTCCACGAGTGGAGGCGAAGCTCCTGCCCAGCGAACACACACCGTAGTTCCAGGTGATACACTTTATGCCATTGCCATTCGGTATGGAACGACAGTCGCTGCGATCGCTTCAACCAACAATATCTCCAATCCGAACAATATCAGCGTAGGGAAGGTGTTGATCATTCCGTAGTCGATGTAATGAACAAGAAAAGTCCCCGTTGTGTTTTTCCAGCGGGGAACTTTGATTCTGGCTAGCGAGCAATGCTATTGAACCGCCAAGAAAGTTCCAATGGTGATGATGATAATATAAGCTGGCACCATCACATATTGGGCGAGCTTGTCTATCTTTGATGCTTGTTCTTGTTCCCCCACTTTGATCATTCTCCTGCTGACAATGGTAGTGAAAATACCGGTAGCGATCATTCCAATAGTGCAGATCTGGATCAGGTCTGAGAGGCTGAACGCTGACTGATTGGGGAAGTAGGTGTCTATTGTATAAATATTCCCAACGGCGGCGAAGATGGCGGTCATGATAAGCCCGATCCGGGAATCGACATCCTGGAAATAGATCAGGCTGATAATGATGTAGGCGATGAAGAAGCCAAGAAAGGAATTGATGAACAAGCGCAAACCGATGCGCTTGATGGGGAGCTCCGCCACAATGCGCGGATAGATACCGATTTGACCGCTGGGATCACCAAACGTGGACCGATACTCGTAATCGAGTGCGTCCATGTGCAGGTCTTCGATGATCCAGCCGCTATGTTTCAACTCCTCGCTGACCAGGCTGTTTTGGGCGTCAGGTACAAAACTGATCGTGTTCGACTGTATTCCAACGCTTTCGATGACGATCTCCAGGTTTTGTTGGTCAAATGGAAAATCGCGCACATCCTAATGTTGATTGATTGTGGCAGTAAACTTCGCGATCGCATACGTGTTCCCTGTTTCCGAGTCTAGGATGATGTATTGGTCGGTGGGGCTGATGGTCTTGTTTTGTGCGTTGACCACTTCGATGGTGTTAAAAGGAACATAATCTGTCCCAAGGATTTCCTTCATCTTTTCAGTGGGGAAAGTAGCCCATAACCAGAATGTGACCGTGTATTGCTCCGAGCGAAAGTCTATTCCGTAAATGGAAGTAATGAACATTCCAACAGGGATTTGAACTGCGGTGTTGGATTCCAGTTGTGCCTGCGGAATTGCAGCTTCAACGCTCTCGGGATTCAATAAAGTCCCAGTCGTTGCAACAAGTAAAGCCAAGCAGGCAGGTAACACTCTAGTGAGAAGATGATGTTGTTTCATGCTGGGACTTCGATGCCGTTCGTTTTGTTCATAAGTAAGTTGCTGATTCAACTTTCGAATACGATTGACCTGCTGCCAATAAAGATCTTCCAGAAGATCGGGTGTATTGTGGATCATTTTCCAAAAACTGAATCCGGAGATCTTCAGCACTTTTGCTTGTGTCTGTGCACGGACTGAAGCTGAGCGCGGCAACCCGTCAAAGGCAGACATTTCTCCCACAGGAGCACCGAGACATAGGTTCCCAGTAATATCTCCTCCCAATCTCCGGGCAGGAAGACATCCAGTTCGCCTTGCAAGATGAGCACAAGATGATCACCGGCATCGCCCATCTCCCACAAATATTCGTCGGGAGAAAGATTCATCTCAGTACCTTCCCGGTAGAGTTCCATGAAGGATTTTACCGAATATTGTTCCAACCCGACGAAATATTCGTTGAACTCGATCTCCAGTAGTTCATGGATGCGGTCCAGACTGGTCTCTTCGATGTACATCACGGAAAACGCCAGTGTGCTTTGGTAGTTCATGGCTGTGTCGGCAAGGATGTTCGAGAACAATCTCCTGAAATTCCTAAGA
>CAYTDB010000099.1:0-18346 GCA_964436455.1 uncultured Anaerolinea sp.
AGAAAAAATCCACCCAAAAGAAAAAGAAGTAACGAATTCGGGACGGTGGAGTGGAAAAGCGTAACTGGAGTTCGGGATAAGTGTCACTTTGAAGAAATTGTGCGGGGTTGTACAATGAAATCATCTTGAAGAAGGAGAAAATTCATGACTGCTCAACTTATTGATGGAACTGCGATTGCGCAAAAAGTGCGCGATGAAGTGAAGGAAAAGGTTGCCAAGAGACTTGCGGAGGGCAAGTCGCAGCCGGGGCTGGCTACGGTTTTGGTGGGGGAACGCATTGACTCAGCCACCTATGTCAGCATGAAGCAAAAGGCTTGTGCCGAACTGGGGATGACCTCGTATCATCACCCCGTTCCCGCCGATATTACGCAGGAAGAACTGGAAAAACTCATCAAGGAATTGAACGCTGACCCGAAAGTGAACGGCATCCTTGTGCAGTTACCTCTGCCCGATCATTTGGATGAAGAGCGCATCCTGCAACTCATCAGTATCGAGAAGGATGTGGACGGGTTCTCGCCGATCAACCTGGGTCGCCTTGCCCAAAAGGGACGCGAGCCGCTGTTCGTTCCCTGCACACCTTATGGATGCATATATCTGTTGAAGGAAGCGGGTGTGAAGATCGCAGGCGCGAATGCAGTGGTGTTGGGTCGCTCGAACATCGTCGGTATGCCTGCGGCATTGCTTCTTATTAAAGAGAATGCCACGGTTACCGTTGTCCACTCGAAGACGAAGGATATCCCAGCCGTACTGCGCGACGCAGATATTATTATTGCGGCAATAGGCCGTGCTCAGATGGTGCGCGGGGACTGGATCAAACCCGGTGCGGCGGTCATTGATGTGGGCATCAACGGTATCCCCAAACTTGACGAGAATGGCGTGCAGATGATCAGCCAGAAGACCGGCAAGCCATTGCAGAAACTGGTCGGCGATGTCAACTTTGACGAAGCGAAGGAAGTTGCCGGTTTCATTACGCCTGTGCCTGGCGGCGTGGGTCCCATGACGATCGCGATGCTCATGGCGAACACGTTCCGCGCGGCTGAGATACAGGATAAGTAAGTAACATAATTTATGTCCCTCTCCCGAAGGGACACCGCTTCGGGACGGTGTAATGGAGCGTTTGCTGCGGCCGAAGAGTCTGTGCTTTCTATTGCTGAGATCCTCACTTGCACTTGCGCCAGGTGCAAGCGTCGCTATCGCTCAGGATGACATATCGAGTAATAACGCCCCGCCCTTGAACTTAGGGGTGGGGCATTTTTTCTGGTGCGGAGGGATGAATGAAAAGACTCCTGAAATGGATTGGGGGAATATTTTTTGCATTCGTTATTCTGGTCTCGGTGGGTGTGTATGTTTCAAGCCAGAAGCGAATGGCCCGTGTCTATGAAATTCCCGAAGAAATGGTTTTCATCCCGACCGATACTGAGTCCCTGGAATATGGTGAACATATCTTTCAATTTCGCGGGTGTGAGGCGTGTCACAGTGCGGGCGGAAGCGCATACGTTTCCACTGACAAAGAATTTGGTATGCAGGAACATTTGAATCTCCCATCACAAAACATCCCGCTGATGGAAGGCAATGTTTATATGGACGATCCCGCTGTTGGCAAGGTGATCGCGTCGAATTTGACATCAGGCAAAGGCGGAGTTGGAAGCGAGTATACGGACGTAGGCTGGGTCAGGGCGATCCGGCACGGAGTTCGTATGGATGGTACTCCTTTGCTGTTCATGCCATCCACTGAGTTTTATTTTTTTAGCGATGAAGACCTGGGGGCGGTAATCGCGTATATCAAGTCGGCACCGCCGATGGACAACGTTCTGCCGCGCAGTAGTGTGTCGCTTCTTGGCAGGTTGGTCATGATGGTGCCGGGGATTACATTCATCCCTGCCGAGTTGATCCCGCATGACGCGCCGCGTCCGGTCGCTCCGCCAGTTGGTATCACACCGGAATATGGGGAATATTTGACCCAATCCTGCAAGGTCTGTCACGGGCTGACATTGTCTGGCGGACAGATCCCCGCCTTCCCTGCCAGTTGGCCCCCCGCCCTCAACCTGACATGGGGAGAAGGTAGTGCGCTTCCCAATTGGACCGAAGAGGAATTCGTCAACACCCTGCGTACCGGGGAAACACCAGATGGCATTCAACTCCGCAAACAATACATGCCCTGGACTTCGTACCGTCACATGAATGTCAATGAACTGCGCGCGGTATGGGTGTATTTGAAATCCCTGCCCCCAAAGGCATACGGAAACCATTGATTCGCACCCTGAAGTACCAGTACAACTTGATGGCAGATGGGTTCCCTGCCCTAAAATTCATGTCTTTGGTGCGTTATACTTGGGATGAATGTCACCGGAAACCATCGGCAGGTATAAAGTTATAGAAGAACTCGGGCGCGGGCAGGCAACGATTGTATACCGAGCCTTCGACACCGAAGCCAACCGTGAAGTGGCTGTTAAAGTGTTGTCGATGGAGCAGGCGCCTGATATCAGCCAGCGGGCGCATTTCAAACGTGAACTCAAAATGATCGCGTCATTGGAACACCCTGCCATTGTCCCGGTCTACGATGTGGGGGAACAGGATGGTCAACCGTATTTCGTTATGCGCTACATGGCAGGCGGGTCGCTTGCTGAATTGCTTGCCAATAAGGGCAGACTCCCGCTTGAAGATACCGCTCATATTATTGGGCGTATTTGTGCCGCCCTCAACCACGCTCATAAACAGCACATTATCCATCGTGATATCAAGCCGGATAATATCCTCTTTGATCTGGACCATAACCCATACATCTCCGATTTCGGTGTTGCCAAACCCGCCGCACTCAGGGCATCCATGCCGAGCGAGGGACAGGTCGGTACACCCGGCTATATGAGTCCCGAGCAGGCACATCAGGAATCTGTGGATGAACGGAGCGATGTCTACAGCCTGGGTGTGGTCATCTATCAAATGCTTACCGGCAGGCAGAGGTCGAGGCTGGAAGCAAAAACATCCCCGTTGAAAAGCAGACCCTTCCCCCAGCCTGTTCCGGATATCCTTAGCGAATTCCCTGAACTGCCGCCCGAAGTAGGTGAGATCATCAACATCTGTCTGGCGGAGGATAAACGTGACCGTTACGTCAGCACGCTCCATCTGGCGCGCGCCCTCAATAAGGCTGCTTTTGGTGAAGACCGGTCCTCAACAGTTTTCGACAGGTACGGCAATTGGTCGGCGATACGTACCAGCCTGTTCTGGATCACTGGAAGCGTGCTTCTCCTGCTCGCCTTCTTTTGGTTCTTTGCAAGCAGAGGCAGTATTCCATTCATCTCTGTCGCCTCCACCCCGACCGTGAACCTGTTTCCAACCCAAACAGCCCTGCCTCCCACCGAAACTTTTACTGCAATCCCGCCGACAGCCACTGCAACAGTACAGCCTGCCTTCACACCCACACCGACCTCAACCCCTCCAGGTGGTGCAGACCAGATCGCGCTTTTGTCCGGCAATGATATTTATCTCATGAACATGGACGGGAGCGATCTGGTGCAGGTCCGTTCTGAGAATGCGCCGAAATCGAACCTGCAATGGATTTCCGGGGACAGACTCGTTTACATATCGCGCAATTGCGCCTTCCTTCTGGATGCCACGACGAAACAGACAAAGCAGCTTTCGTGTTTCAATGCTTCTGAACTTCTTGAAGGCTTTAGTGTTTCTTCGGATGGGAAGCTTGTCGCAATCAGTATCCAGCGCACGTTGAACATTCTCCCATTTGATATTGACATGTTGAAGGGTTTCGACACGAGGTTTAATTTCGTCGAGCGTGAGGATAACTGCTACTATAACCAGTATCCATTCCGCGAGATACTTTGGCCCAAGGATTCTGAATCATCATTTCTGGCGGCACACGTTATCGATACGCGCCTTGCGAACCCGGATCAGGTCTTCCTTCTGAGCGCGGACCTCGAAAACTGCAAGAATGTGGAACTCTCCCGTCTGGACACCATACCCGGCGGGCGCATCGACTTTGATAAGGACAGTACCAAGCGCCTCGGTAGTTTTGATTGGGACGGGAAGAACCTTTTCATCCTGAACGATTTCCTCCGCAACGATGGCTTTGGCAATCTATACCAGTACAACAGCGAAACCAAGGAACACGAAAAACTTAACCCCATCAACGGCGAATGTTGTTACCGCGATGCTCGCTGGAGTCCAGACGGTAAATATATTCTCTTTGCCTTCCAGCGATTTGACCGCAGTTCCATCGAACTTTACTATCTTCCGATCACCGACCTGCAAAGCGGGAAAACATTCACACCCATCCAACTCCCAAGTGGATTTTTCTCCACCTCACGTGAAAAGCCACAACCTGCATTGCGCCCCATAGATTAAGCCAAACACTGAGTAGTCAAAAACCCCTCCACAGCAGGAGGGGTTTTGCTATTAAATACCTTGACATAGTATTGAATTCATACTATTATATATTTAATACTAGTATGAATTTCATCCTACCGGAAGGAGGCGCAGTGGTTGACTCACCAACCCTCACAAAGAAATTCCAAAAGGAACTGAACGCAGGCATTGCATCACTTGTCCTGCTCAGTGTGTTGGATAACAGCGAAGAGCCCATGTACGGTTACCAAATTGCCAAACTGCTAGAGGAGTATAGCGGCGAAACTTCCTTTATGAAGCAGGGTGCGTTGTACCCCGTGCTTCGTCAATTGGAGAGCAGTGGGCTTCTTGCAAGCAAGGTGGAGCCTTCTGTATCAGGTCCGCCGAGGCGATATTACCAGATTACAACCGAGGGCAAGGAGACTCTCCTTGTCTGGCAGGGCATCTGGAAACGAATGAAGTCCTTCGTTGAAAAGGCGATCAAAGGAGCGTAGAGATGACTACAGCACTTGAAGAATATCTCGAGCAATTAAAGTCCAAACTCAAAGACAGCGACGCTGCCACAATCCAGGATGCACTTGCAGACGCGGAGGAACATCTCAGGGTGGCATTGGCTAGTTTGAAACAGGAACAGCCCGAAAGGTCCGAAGAGGAAGCGTTGGGTCAAGTCATCGAACAATATGGCTCGCCTGATGAGATCGCATCTGCATACAAGGAAGTGGAACGGATCACTTCGCCGGGTTTGGCGCGGAAAACGTCTACGCAACAAGGCTCTGCATTCCAAAGATTTTTCGGTGTTTATGATGATCCAAAAGCCTGGGGTGCGTTGCTATATATGTTGATCTCTTTGATCACAGGTGTGGTGTATTTCACCTGGGCTGTCACAGGTGTCTCACTTTCGTTGTCTTTCGCGGTCTTCATTTTTGGTTTATTGATAGCGGTGCTCTTCACTGTTTCGTTGCGTGGTTTCGCAATCCTTGAAGGACGGATTGTGGAAGGGCTGTTGGGTGTGCGCATGCCGCGGCGCTCAATGTTCTTTCAACAGAACGTAACATGGCTCGAACGTCTCAAAGCCAATCTCACTGATAAGCATATCTGGCTGACTCTCCTGTATCTCATCCTGCAATTACCGTTGGGCATTCTATACTTCACATTGATTGTCACACTGTTTGTGCTGTCTGTTTCGTTTATGGCTGCGCCGCTTGTGCAAACGATCGTGGATTTTCCCATGATCACTGTTGGTTACGAGAGGTACTATATATCCAGCTGGTCGACGCCACTATTCCTGCTGGCTGGTTTTCTGATCTGGACAGTGACCATGCATCTAGGAAGATGGATCGGGCAGTTACATGGAAGGTATGCCAAAATGTTTCTGGTAACGGACTGATTCAGAAGGCAGAATCAAAGAAGGCGGAAAGCAGATATGTAGTCTGCTTTCCGCCTTCTGCTTTCTGGTTTACTCGTATCTGAAGCGCAGAACGCCCACTGTGAGGAACACTGCCGCAAACCCCAGCAGAATCCCTGCCTCGGGCAGAATATCCACCAAGCCTTTACCGCGCAAAACCAGATCCAACAATCCCTGCATAGCCCAGGTGGTGGGAAGTATCTTCACGGCATTCTGCACCGCGGACGGGAACAACTCCAGCGGATACCAGCATCCGCCCATCATGGCGAAGACCATGCCGAACATGATGCTCAATCCACTGGCTTGCCCTTCGGTCTTGATGAACGTTCCCATCGTGGTTCCGAACGCCGCCGCCGCAAGAGCCGATGCCAACAAGATGATAAATAAAGCCAGCGGTTCACGTTCCCAGTTGAGTTTCATCACGAGAATGCCAAACCCGACCAACAGTAACATTTGAATCAATGCCATCACTACCTGACCCGAGATCGTGCCGAGTAAAAAGGTCGCTTTGCGTGACGGGGTGGTGAGCAGTCGGCGCAATGTCCCTTGCTGGCGCTCGTATGCGAACAATGAAGAGATGCCAAACAATGGGATGAACACCCATGTGATCAACTGCCCCGCGGACGAATTGGCACGCGGGTCATACTCGACCTGGTCCGGCGTTGCCCCTTTGACGACGATCACACGCTCGGGCGTGTCCTCCTGAATGGACTGCGCCAGATCCAATGACGTCTCGAAATAAGCCTGCTTTTCCGCTTCATTTGCAAACGGCTGTTTCACTTCCCGTATATGGACCGTCTTCTGCGCGGCGGATACGGCACTGCTTACATGTCGAATGGCGGTCAACACGGCGCGCTCGGCGATGGTCGCGTTCAGGTTGTTGGGTTGCTGGAGCAATTCGACTTCTGCCGAGCTGCTTTGCAGGGACGTGATGTCAATGCCAGCAGGGATGATCAGCACAGACGAAGCGCGCCGTTCATCGAATTGACTTTGTGCATCTCCTCGCTCGACGACTTCGGGGTAGACGGCGGTTGAGTTTTCCAGCTCATTGATGATCTGTCCCGAGATCACCGTTTGTGATTCGTCCACAACCAACAGGCGGATGCGGCTTTCCTGCTCCCCATTTGGCGTCCCTCCTGCAAGCAGGAAGGTGAAGACAACAGGCAATATGATGAAGAATAGCAATTCCGTTGAACTTGCAAACCGGACGATGGCATCCTTCCATACAATGGCGAAGATTTTTTTCATAATAATTCCTGTTATGTCATTCTGAGCCGCGAAACGGCGAAGAACGACACGGAACGTGTCATTTCTGCACCAATCCATTCCTGCTAAACAACACGACTGCAATACCAAACAACATTGCGCCCATGACAAGCAGGGCAGTGATGGGTTCCATTAGATTCTTCAATGTGCCGCCGAGGGCAAGGGTGGTGAAACCGTCCAAACCCCAGGCATTGGGTGTGATCTTGCTGATTGCCCGCATGAATGGTGGAAATTGATCAAGGTTGATGAAACTGCCGCCGAGAATGCCGAAGATGAGCATGATGGCGGACCCCGTACTGCCAACTTGAGCAGGTGTGCGTGCCAATGAAGTGATCAACATCCCCCAGCCAGCCGCGCCAAAAACCGCCGCAAGGATCAAGGCAAGGACGCCCAGCGGGTCACCCCATTTCACCTGGAAGAACATGGCAGAGGCGAGAATCAAAATGCCAACCTGAGCCACACCCATGAAAAAGATGCCCAGCACCTTACCGCCCAACACCTGTGTGGTCTGTGTGGGCGAGATCATCAGGCGCGGCAGGGTTCCCTGCGAACGTTCAGCAAGGATTGAGCGCCCTCCGTACGAGACGGTGTACATCAGGAACAACAACGCCATACCAGGCGCAAAATAGGCGAGTAAATCAAATTCAACAGCATCTGCGCCTTCCTTGTCAGTTATGAGCGCGATGGCGGTCGATTCGGTCTGGTCTACGTTTTCAAATAGCGCACGCGCTTCGCTTTCGGCGTTTTGAGAATCGAGCAATCCGCTTTCCAATAATCCGACAATGGATGTCATACCGCTGGTGCGTCCCTCTTCAACGCGTGAGATAAATTCGTCTACGATGGCTTTGACAATGCCTGCACCTGTGGGGCGTGATGGATTGGCGTACACTTCGATCTGCACGTTTTCAGGCGGGATGGTATCCGTATTGAACATTGTTCCTTGAGCGGGGATAATGCTTCGGGTGAATCCTTCCGGGATGATGACTGCGGCTGAGGCAACGTCACTGTCTATTAATTGGCGAGCCGCTTTGGGGTCGGATGAAGCGGTAGGTTCCATTAAATCAGCCATGTCCTCCGAATTGAACAGATCTTCCAACGCGTTCCCCAGTTCCTGTTTGTCCAGATTGACGATGACAACGGGAATGTCAGAGATCCCGCTGGAGTTGCCGCTAAAGCGACCCGTGACAAAGCCCATGCCGATGGTGAGCAGGAACGGCGCGAGGAGCATGAAGGTAAGCGCCGCACGGTCACGGAACATGAGCTTGAGGTCTTTGAGACCGATGATGAAAAGTTTGTTCATAAAAACTCTCGATTATGTCACCCTGAGCGATAGCGAAGGGTCTCTTATATCGTGGTAAAGATGCTTCGCTCCTCTCCCCATGACATTAATCGCGAAGTGCCCTACCTGTGAGATGCAGGAACACCGCTTCGAGATTCGGCTCGCGGATGTCAATGGAGCGGATCTTGATGCCGCGCTCGTTTGCCTTGGTCACAACTGCGGCAAGGACATCCTCCGCTTCGTTTGCAACGACAGAAACTTCATGATCAGTGGCAATAGCTTCAAGCACATTTTCTGTACCATCGAGCGAGTTCGCCAATGCTTCGGGGTCGTCGTTTTCACCGATGTGCAGGATGAGTGTTTCGGTCTCGCCAACTTGTTGCGTCAGTTCCTTCTGTGTACCAAGAGCAATGAGCTCGCCGTGATCAATGATGCCAACACGATCCGAGAGTTCCTCTGCTTCTTCCATGTAATGCGTGGTGTACAGCACGGTCATGCCTTGCCTGTTGAGATCTTTGACGGTATCAAGGATCGCTCGACGTGATTGCGGATCGATGCCCACGGTTGGTTCATCCATGAAAAGCAGGCGCGGCTTGTGGAGCAGACCTACGCCGATGTTGACGCGGCGCTTCATGCCTCCCGAATAGGTTTTTACCCGGTTTTTGGCTTTATCCATCAGACCGATCTGCTCCAGCACTTCATCCACGCGGCTGTTGAGGGACTTGCCGCTTAAGCCGTACATCTGCCCCCAGAAGTTAAGATTCTCTTTTGCGGTCAGGTCTTCGTAAAGCGCGATCTCCTGAGGTACAACACCGATCACCTGTTTGACCGCCATCGGGTTTTTGGAAATGGAATGACCACCGATAGCGGCATCACCTGAGGTGGGTGTGTATAAAGTTGAAAGCATCGAGATGGTTGTGGTCTTGCCAGCGCCATTGGGACCCAGCAGGCTGAAGATTTCCCCTTCCTTGATGTCAAAGGAAATCCCTTTGACGGCGGTGAAGTCACCGTAGTTCTTGGTTAAATTTTGGACTTCGAGAATAGATGGCATGAAACATCCTCCTGAAAAAATCTCATAAAAAGTATAGCGTACTTTGGGACGAAAAGTTGCAGATATCTGTGCGCCAGTTCTTTACGGTATCCAGATATTGACGCAGATGAGATTGTGTAATATAGTACAAGTGTTCTAGTTTTGACTGGAGGGCACGATGTTCGAATTACCTGAGTACACTATTCTGGCTAGGCAGATCAATAAAACGCTGGCTGGAAAAAAGATCAAAAAGGGAAATCTCGGAAACGCACCCCATAAATTCGTCTGGTACAACCGCAGGCATGACGAATTCACAAAATTGACTCATGGCAAAGTTATCGGCAAGGCGCGGGGGCAGGGACGCTGGCTGATCGTCCCGCTCGAACCTGGGTACAACCTTGTGCTGGGCGAATGTGGTGGAAAGATCCTCTACCACCCGGCGGCTTCCGAACTCCCCGAAAAACATCACTTGTGGCTTGAATTCGAAGACGGTTCATCGCTAACTGTTACCACACAGATGTGGGGGGCAATGGAGTTGTACGAAGCGGGCAAGGAACAGGAACGGCAATACATCAAAGACATGCGCGTCACGCCAATAGAGAAAGCCTTTACGTTCAAATACTTTTCGGGTTTGATCGACGAATTGCTCAAAGGGGAAAAGCGCAGTACGAAGAGTTTACTGACACAGGATCAACTGATCCCCGGTCTGGGCAATGCCAGCGCGCAGGATATTCTCTTCCGTGCGCATCTTCTTCCGCGGAGATCGCTTTTAGAATTGAGCGCAGGTCAACGCCGTGACTTGTATGATTCCATCGTTGACACCGTCCATGAGATCATCGACAAGGGCGGGCGCAACGATGAAACCGATCTATTCGGAAAACCAGGCGGTTATATTCGTTTGATGGATAGCAAGTCGGCAGGCAAGCCTTGTCCGGAGTGCGGCACGAAGATACAGAAGATGCAGTATCTCGGCGGTGCTTGTTATTTCTGTCCGAAATGTCAGGTGTAGCCCTTACGGTATCCGTTTGTAACTTCTCATCACTTCGATCAACCCATCATGCGGCAAGGCCCTGACCGATAAGCCATTTCGCCCCGTCATATCCTCCGCGGCGATCATCGAGTTGATGATGGCTTCCTCGGTTGCATACCCAGATGCACCGAGCAGCGGGTCGATGAAGTTGTTGCTCAAGGACTGAATGGTTGCCAGACCTTTCTCGCCTCCGCGTGCGGCGTTTGGATTGGCTGTGGAGAAGGCAAGGAAGATGTCGCCTGAACCGTTGCCGCCGAGTGAACCTGTCCGTGCCATGCCGAGCGAGGCGCGTCGTGCCAAACGTTTGAGCTGATGCGGCAAAAGCGGCGCGTCAGTGGCGATGACAACGATCAACGAGCCGTCATCCTGCTTGAACGGATTTTCTCCATTGGTCATTGGAGCATCATCTCGAAGATGTTTGCCAACAGGGACACCTGCAATTGTGAGTTGGTACCTTCTTCCAAAATTGGTTTGTGCAAACGCACCGACCGTCCAGCCGCCGAGTTTTTCTGGGAGTATACGGGATGATGTTCCACTGCCGCCTTTGAACTCGTAACACAGCATTCCCGTCCCTCCGCCCACGTTTCCCTCTTTAACCAAACCTGATTCGGCGTTCTCCAAAGCTTCCCTCACATGTTCAGGCATGACGAAGAACGCGTTCATGTCGTTCAGCCAACCGTCGGCGGTCTCCGCCACAAGCGGACACGACCAGCCCTGAAATATCTTGTCCTGCTCCGCCTGCCACTGGATGATCGTATCGCGCACAACACCAACCGAATGTGTATTCGTGATCCCAATCGGACCTTCGAGAAAGCCGCCTTCTTCAACCCAGGCAGAGCCTGTCATTTCACCATTGCCGTTGAAAGGGAACCAGCCAGCAAACACAGGATCGTGTTTATCCTTTCCGCGCGGGTGGATGATTGTGACACCTGTTCGAGCCGAGTCGCCTTCGATGATGGTGGAATAACCGACAGTGATTCCATCCACGTCTGTGATGGCGTTATATTTGCCAGTCTCGCCTTCAAAGAAAATGCCGAGATCGCGTGCGCGGGGCTTTGTCATGAAGTTTCTCCTTGTAATCTGGTGGTTTCGATATGCCCTCACCTGCACTTGCACCCGGTGCAAGTGTCGCAACAATCACTCAGGGCTGCTCAACCACCAGCGTTTTCTTTTGCCAATTCCACCAACCGCCTTGCCACATTCCTTATCACCTCATCCGGGGCGCCATCCACGGCCTTGGATTGGATACGGGTGTCGATCTGGTCGTTGACATAGTCCACGACGACAAAGTTTTCGTGAGTCAAAGCAATCTCGGTGGTGAACCAGTCCAAACGACAGAGAGATGCGATGCGTTGGGTGATGTCGTGCAGAGGGGCGAGGTCATATTTGTGTTCTTCGGATGGAGTCACGCTTGCGAATACGTGAGTCAGTGGATGCCACCAGCAGGGATACACTTTTCCGACCGAAAAGAACACTCGGAACCAGGCGGGACGTCCCTGAATGGTACGGGGGGTGATTGTTGCTTGAAGCAGATATTTTTGTTCGGGGAATTCCATACGCGCACGCAAGATCTGATCGAAGGAAAACGCGCCAAGAATCACGCCAGCGCTTCCGCCTCCATTCGATGGCTTGATGACGAAGTGTTGTCCCAGTGGAGTTAAATCCAAGTGGGGCAGGGCAGGTTGTTCGAGAAAAGGGGACAGTACGATCGTGTAAGGCGTATGAATGCCCGCGCTGATCAGTTCGAGATGCATTGTGGCTTTGTCTTCCGACCATTTGGAAAGCTCGGGCGGATTGATGCGTCTCTTGTCGTATTCCCTTGCCCAATTGTTGATGGGCAGGAAACGGTCATCGCCTTGAGAACGGTCAAGCAGGGTGTTGAACGAATGCTCGCCTTTATATAACGCAGTAATGGATTCGAGCAGGTTATCAGGGGTGATCTGCCAGAAGGTTAGTCCGTGTTCGTGGCAGGCTTCTTCCACGAAGCGGACAAAGTCAATATCGTATTCCCAATACCAGGGGAGACAGAGGTCATAGTGCATAAAAGTAATTATAAGGGAAGGTTTTGGGGAATTTCGGGAAAACGGGTAAAATGTGCCGACTTGTCAGCGTCCAATATCCACCTTGGCAAATTGAAAGGATATAGAATGAGCAAAGATTCAGTACAGAACGGTGTAGTGGTTTCGATGGAATATACGTTGAAAATTGACGGAGAAGTGATCGATTCATCCGAAGGGCATGATCCCTTGGAGTTTTTGACGGGGCATGGAAATATCATCTCTGGTTTGGAAAGCGAAATGATCGGAATGAAAGTTGGCGAGAGCAAGAATGTGGTAGTCCCGCCTGCCGATGGATACGGCGAATATGACGAAGAAGCATTTCTGGACGTGCCGAAGAACCAATTCCCTGCGGATATGCCGGTTGAAGAAGGTCTGGAGTTGACCGTGCGCGATGATTCGGGTGAGGGGCGTTATGCACGGATCGAGTCTGTGAAAGGCGAGACGGTCCGCTTGAATTTCAATCATCCGCTGGCGGGGGATGAACTTCATTTCAATGTGAAGGTGGTCAATTTGCGTGAACCGACCGAGGAAGAGTTGGATCACGGTCATGTCCATCAGGGAGATGGGCATCATCATTAGCCCTCCCCCCTGACCTCTCTCCCAATCTAGGCGAGGGGAGTGTTTTTCGGACGGGAGCAGGTTTGAGTTAAGTCCGAAGCGAGTTTAGGTCAAATAAAAAGATGGATGCGGAATGTTCCCCATCCATCTTTTGGTTAATCAGAGAGGGCTGGGAGGGGTTGACCCTCTTTGAGGGCGGGAGCAAATTGAGTTCGCTGACCGATGCGAAGATGGAGGGCGTAATGGGCGAGGGCAGAGAGTCCGCACAAGGCTCCGCCGATAAACCAGAGCAGGTTCGGGTAGTAATTGTCCAGAATGTAGCCTGCCGCGCCTGGTCCGATCGTTGATGGGATCGCCCAGGAGAGTCCGAAGATCGCCATGTAACGTCCACGCATGGTATCGGGGGCGAAGTTGGCGGCGAGCGCCTGGCTGGTTGGCATGATGATCATTTCGCCGATGGTGATAATGACGATGTTGAGCGCGAATAGAACGTAGGCAGTGACCATGCCAAACAACGCGAATCCGATCATATAAACGACTGTGCCGAATGCCATCATGAGAAACGGCGGGCGATGTTTTATTATGCGTGAGACCCAGAATTGGAACAGCACAACCGTGATGGCGCTGGTGGTCATCAAAAAGCCGTACCCGCTCGGGTTGATGCCGTGGTTGTCGCGCAGATAGACAGAGAGCGTGCCGTACATCTGCTGGTAGACGATCAGCATCAGCATGCCTGCAACCATGAACGCCATGAACGCAATGTCCTTCAAGACAATGCGATAACCAAGCAGCGTTTGCATTAGCGATTCGTGTTCAGCATGCGCATGCGGTTCAGGCTTCGTTTCCGGGATGACGCGATAGATGATCATGGCAACGATATAACTGATGACCGCATCAATTACGAACAGATAGAAGAAGTTGATGTTCGCAATGAACCCACCGATGGTCGGTCCGATGATCCATGAAAGGTTGCCGACCACGCGCAGAACACCAAAACCTTCCTGTCTCTGTTTTTCGGGCAGGATGTCTGCGATCATCGCGTCGTGGGCGGGATGAGCGACACTGGACAACAGACCGGACACGATCATCAATGGATATAAGGCGCTTAATTCATTGACCAGACCGAACGTCAACGTGCTGACTGCGCTGAAGACGAGTCCGAATAGGATGAGCTGTTTGCGCCCGAACTTATCGGTCAACGCGCCACCGATGGTTGATCCGATCAACCTAAACAGGGACGACATCCCAAGCAGGATGCCCGCCTGTGTCATACCGACGTTGAACTTCTGCGTGATGTAGAGCGCAAAGAACGGGAATAGAAGCGTGCCGCCGATACGGTCAATAAAACTGACAGTGACAACCACCCAGAACAAACGCGGGAACTCATGAAAAATTTAATTGAGACGGGTGAACATTCAAGTCCTTTCGAGTGGGGGGGGTGTACTTCATAGCGCGTATGTTCTGTTTTATACAGATATTTTTGCCACGGATTGCACTGAGCGTCACGTTTTTTTTCGCAGCTCTCTCCGTGTTTGTTAGTGTAATCCGCGGCATGGATCGCGAGCTGTTTTCCGTTTGCTTTAGTGTTGCCCCAGTGTCCCCAGGGTCCTGACCCTGCGTTCAACCCGGTAAAAGAACTGTGCACCCAGCCACAGCATAACGAACATGAACACAATCAGGATGATGATCTCGATGTGGATGGGCAGGAGTGTTTGTGTCTTTAGCAGGAACCCGCGCACTGCATCGAGACCATACGTCAACGGGAGCATGAGCGAAACAGGGATCAACCAATAGGGCAGGGACTTGACCGGGAAGGTCGTGCCTGTGAATCCCTGCACGAGGAAACTGCCCACATCCACCAACGTGTTTGCTTCACGCATCAATAACACCATACCTGCAAAAGCAAAACCAAAACCGTAAAGACCGACCAGCATGGGGATGGCTGTCAGAAGGGCGGCAACCGTGTTTCCTGTTGGTTTGAAACCAAACAGCGTGGCTCCCAGAACCAGCATGGCTGTGGATGTGATGGTGGTTGTGAGCATGCTTGTCAGTGTTCGACCGATCAGAATGTGCAGGCGGGATATGGGCGTCAGCCAGTTTGACTCAAGCACACCCGCATCCATGTCTTCTTTCAAAGCGTAGCCCATGCCCCAGAACACGGTCATGATGAAGTTCGTCAGCACCGTGCCAAGCAGGATATATGACATATAGTCGCCGCTTCCGCTGTATGCCGCAAAACCTGAAGCGTGCCCATTTGTGCTGAAAGCCTTACCCATAAAGTATACAGGCGTGATCCAAATGAGGGGCTGGAAAACACTGGACACCGCGTTCAACGGATAGCGCCAGAAGACTTTCCAATCCTTGCGGGCGATGACGAATAAAGAGCGTAGCGTTGTTTTCAAACTGGGCTGAGAGAGGGTGGTTAGTTCCATGATAAGAAATCCTCATTGTCACTGCACCCTGAGCAGAGCAAAGGGTCTCAGTTTTTGAATTCCGAGACTCTTCTGTCGCAGATTGCGCTTCCTCAGAGTGGCATGTCTTTAATACTGTCCAATCGCGCCGGTCTTGCGCGCGCGGCGTTCCATCCACAAAAAGATAAAATAACCGGCAATAAGTAAAAATATTCCAGAAGCCAGCAATGGGATCAGGTCTGGTAATAATTCCTTGATGCCTGCATTTGAGAATGCTGCTGCACGCATCCCGTGGATCAGGTAAGTTTGTGGGAGCCACTTGGCGAAGGATTGCATCCAGTCAGGCAGGATTGCAACAGGAAAGGTAATGCCGCAGAAGATCATCACCATGCCGCGGATGAGGAAGACGAATGCATTGGCTTCCTTGACTGTGATGACAAGACTCGCGAACGCAAAACCCAATCCGTAAATGGCGGGGATTGCCGCCAGCATCATGAGACCAAGCATCCATGCACTGCCGTTCAAGCGGACACCGAATATCAATCCGAACTCCAAGGCAGTGATGCTGACAAACATGATCATCGAAACGATCTGCGGCCCTGTGTGGCCAAGCAAATAGGAAAATCTCCAGGTGGGGGAAAGCCAATTGGATTCGAGCGTGCCGCGCATCTGTTCATTGCGTAAGGCAAAGCCTACATCCCAAAGCACAATGTTCTGCCACATCCAAACCGTGGTGCCTACAATGATATAACCGATGTAATCGGTTGCACCTGTGGTTTGCATAAAGACAGCAAGTCCGCTTCCATCGGGACCTGCCAATGCACGCGCCGTCAAAATGTACAGCATGGGAAAGATCAGGGGCCAGATGAATAGCGCAATGATCCAACTTGGATAGCGCGTGAAGATCGTCCATTCGCGGCGGAGGACTGACATAAAGGCGCGTACATCTGACATAAAGCCTGGTTGCCCAAGCGAGCGGGGAGTAATGGTCGTTTCCATATCAACTCCTAGTCACGTAATGCCTTGCCCGTTATATGGATGAAAACATCTTCGAGCGTTGGCTTGACGATGTTCATGTTGACAAGCCGCGTTCCGTTTTGGCTGATGCTCTCGACAAGCTTGGGTAATACCACCCGGCTGTTTGTTGCCTGCATGCTCACTTCCCACATGTCGGCTTCTGGCTGACGGCGGGCAACTAGGTTTTCCACTTCTTGAAGTGCGAGCAGTTTCTCGGCAATATATCCCTGCCAGCCGCTGACCTCCAAACGGATGAACTCCTTTTGGTCAATGCGGTGTTTCAATCCTTCAGGCGTATCGAGCGCGATGATCTTCCCCATATCGATGATGCCGATACGGTCAGAGAGTTGGTCGGCTTCTTCCATGTAGTGGGTTGTCAGCAGAATAGTGTGTCCTTCCTGCTTCAGTCGTGCGATCAGTTCCCTTAAGTTGCGGGCAGCTTGAGGGTCCAGCCCGAGCGTGGGTTCGTCCAGTAGAAGTATGGGGGGGCGGGCAAGCAGTGCTTTGGCAATGGCGACGCGTTGTCGCATCCCTGTTGAATATTTTTCGACGAGTTCATTGGCGCGATCCTTGAGTTCCATGCGTTCGATGAGTTCATCCACGCGTTTCTTCGCGATTGCTGAAGGGATGTGATACAAAGCTGCGAAATATTCAAGGTTCTCGCGCCCGGTCAGTTTCCAATAAATACTGCGTTCGCCCGCCAGCACCGTACCGAGGCTGCGTCGCACGTCGTTCGCCTGTTTGACGATATCGTAGCCGTTGACATGCGCTGTGCCGCTCGTGGGTTCGAGCAGCGTACACAACATGCGGATCGTGGTGGATTTTCCCGCACCGTTCGGACCGAGCAAACCGAATATCTCACCGCGTTCAATCTGGATATCGACTCCATTCACTGCGGTGAACATGGCTTTGGGTTCTTTCTTCCAAAACTGCAAACGCTTCTTTTTTGGATTTGGGGTTGCTGCACCTTCCAAGGGTTTATCCCCCGTCCCCGGGCGGGCGGGGAATTTTTTTACCAACTGGTGGGCTTCAACGGCAAATTGGGACATGGTAGTCTCCTATTCAAGATTGATTTCAATAAACGGGAAGTTCCACTTGAATAAATTTATATTTATGGTTGTATTTTTCAATATATTACAACAATTTTTTGTAAATGTCAATAGTTTGTTTTGAAATCTTTAAATTTGCATCAGGAAATTCAAAAAAACGGGTTTCACCTCAAAATTAATTGATCTGGGTGGTCGTTTTGTTTAACTAAAGAACGCTGATTTTCTTTTTGTCGGAGAAAATCAGCGTATATTTGCCCGTTAAACGCTTGGGGCTGTTTTTGTTTATATCAGGGATCAAGGCGAGACTGGTTCATACCCCAATTCACGAAGCGCTTGAGCAATGATGGTTGCGCCAACCTCATTGGGATGCTCACTATCCTTGGTGTAACCCATTGCCCCGGGGTCCTGATCCCAATTGGGACCGTTCCATGCTTCCGCCACGGCAGCAACTGGAACGTCGTAACTTTCAGCAGCCTGGTGAATCGCAGCATTGTAATTTGCCCAGCAAGCCTTACAGTCCTCGTACACTCCCTGCTCCCGGAAGCGCGTGATAAGCGGATTGTACGCATCGTAGGCTCGCACGATCGTTGGTTGACCATCACGCAATTCGAAGATGATCTGGTAGATACCTTCCAAGTGTTGCACGTAGGTGTCGAACGTTTCCATATCGCAGTTGTTGACGTAGTTGGTGGTAAATGTGCTTCCACACATCCAGTCTGCAGGGTTTCCTTCTTCCCACGATTCTTCTGGATTTGCATAAAAGACAACGATTTCCGCTCCCTCGATTTGTTCTGCCAATTTACTCAGCGTGAAACTGGGTGTTGGTTCTCCCTTCAGGGCATTATAGACATCCCCTGCGCTCAAGCCCCCCATCCAGTTATCAAT
>CAYTDB010000100.1:0-18038 GCA_964436455.1 uncultured Anaerolinea sp.
ATATCCTGCGCGATGAATGGGGATTTGACGGGTACGTGGTCTCCGACTGCGGGGCGATCCGTGATCTTTACAAAAACCATCACAAGGCAAGGAATTATTCGCACGCGGCGGCGTTGGCGTTACAAGCGGGCTGTGACTTGAACTGTGGGGGCGTTTACAAATATTTGGGCAAAGCCGTAGCGGATGGTTTGATCTCCGAAGAAACAATCAACCAATCTGCCCGACGTTTGTTCGAAGCGCGGATGCGATTGGGTATGTTCGATGCGTCTGAAAAGAATCCTTACAGCAAGATTCTTCCCGAGATCATTGATTGCCCCAAACATCGCGCGCTGGCATTGGAAGCGTCACGCCGCTCGATGACGCTATTAAAAAACGATGGCACGCTCCCCTTGAACAAAGGAATCAAAAAAATCGCGGTGATCGGTCCCAACGCTGATTCGCTGGATGCGCTGCTTGGCAACTACAACGGGACGCCATCATCATACATAACCGCATTGGCTGGTATCCGCGCGCATTTCAGCGGGGAGACAATCTTTGCTAACGGGTGCAATCTCAAAGGGAAGAATAAATCTGCGTTTGGCAGGGCAGTCCAAATCGCGCAAGATGCGGATGCAGTCGTGCTTTGTTTGGGATTATCCCCGCGGATCGAAGGCGAAGAAGGCGACGCATTCAACGCCGATGCGTCAGGCGATAAACTGAGCCTGAAACTGCCAGGCGTACAGGAAGAACTGCTTGAATTGCTCTCGAAAATGGGCAAGCCATTGATCGTTGCGCTCTTTGCCGGAAGCCCGCTGGATCTCAGGAAGGTGGACCGACTGGCAAATGCCGTGGTCCTGGTATGGTATCCGGGTCAGGATGGCGGCAGGGCATTGACGGAAATCCTGTTCGGGGATGTCAACCCGTCTGGGCGACTGCCGGTCACCTTCGTTCGCTCGGATGATGACCTGCCCCCGTTTGAAGACTATTCCATGAAGGGACGCACGTACCGTTATCTGGAAAACCCACCTCTTTATCCCTTCGGGTTTGGGCTGAGTTACACATCGTTTGAGTATTCCGACTTTACGCTGAATGACGGCATAGATGGAATCAATGCAACCGTGCTGGTGAAAAATACCGGCACGCGCTCTGGTGGAGAAGTTGCCCAGTTCTACCTGAAACGGCATGACGCGACAGTTCAGGTTCCCAATTTCCAACTTTGTGGTTTCAAGCGGATTGAACTGGCGCCCGACGAATCGACGCAAGTTTCCGTAACAATTCCGTACGCAATGCTGGAAATCATCGGTGAAGATGGCGTCAGCCGCCGCGAACCCGGACAAATCACCTTCTATGCCGGTGGGCAACAGCCGGATGCGCGAAGCGAAGAACTGACCGGGAAAAAAGTATTGTGCAAGGACTTATCAGTCCGTTAAATAAAAACAGGAGAGATATATGACCGCTTCAAACACTTACTACACCCTGAAACGCAAAATACTCGTCAACCTGATCTCCGCCGGAATCGCCCTGCTGACGGTGGTTGTTACCAGTTCGTTCATGAAGTTCTATACGGACGTGGTTGGTTTGAGCCCCGCCATGTACGGCGTGATCTTCCTGATCTTCAGCATCTGGAATGGCATCAATGACCCGCTCATCGGATATTGGGCGGACAAGCGTCCCTTCCTGACCGGGCGCGGGAAGTACCTCCCCCTGATCCGCTGGTCTGTGCCCATTATCGGGTTTTCCGTGATCGCCCTGCTCTTTGCATCTCCCCATTGGAACGAGATGGTCACCGCGATTTATCTTCTGATTCTCCTGGTCATCTACGAAGGCGCCAATACCCTTTTGGGAGTCAGTTTCATGGCGTTCACAGTCAACACCTTCCTTTCGACAAATGAACGCACTCAGGTGCAGGTCATCGCGAGTTACGTCAACCAAATCCCTGTGTTCCTGGGCGGGATGATCCCCGTCTGGTTCCTGACGGGCGAATATAGCCGCGAGACGGTGATCGCAATTTTCTCTGGAGCCTTCATTTTTGGGCTTGCGCTGATCTGGATCGGTTCGCGGTTCATCCGTGAAGATGAGAAGTTCTACAAAAACATGGAAGTCACGCAGGGGCTTAAAGAGTTGATCGCTCTTGGAAAAGACCTGTTCAAAGACAAGACCTTCGCCCTGTTCATGGCGGCTTTCTTCTTTATTCAGGCTGGCACCGGGAATTATTTCTCCGGTTACCTGTATTACATGGACAACGTTCTGGAAGTTTCCGGGCTGCAAGCCACGATTCCCGATGTGCTTACCGGCGTTGGGCAAATGATGTTATTCCCCTTCATCATCATGATGGTGAAAAAATTCGGCTCACGTGACACGTTGTGGAAAGGAATGCTGATCGCATTCGCGGGACATCTCGTGCTGACACTTCCGATCAACTATTGGATTGCCGCTGGGACGTATATCGTCATCCTGCTCGGCTACGGATTCGGCTCCGCCATCAACGCGCCGATCATCGGTCTGGTGGTGGATCATATCGAACTCCAGACCGGGAAGCGCCAGCCCGGCGTGGTGCGCGGAATCATCTCCATCATCATGCTGCCTGCCGCCAGTATGCAGCCGCTGATTTTGAGCGCCCTGCTCAGCGCGGCGGGATATATTGGCAACACCAAACACCAGACCGCCGAAGTGGTTCAGGCGATTCGATTTGGCACCGGTCTCATCCCGGCGTTGATCCTGATCGTTGGCATCGTTTTGTTAGCCCTGGTGCCGCTCAATCACAAACGCGAATTGGAAATCCAGACTGCCATCGAAGAAAAACATAGCAAGCGACTGGGCGCTGAAAATATTTAAAGTTTTACGGAGTTATCAATGCAAACCCTTCATATCATCTCACACACCCACTGGGACCGCGAGTGGTACCAGACCTTCCAACAGTTCCGTCTGCGACTCGTTCATCTCGTTGACAAGTTGCTGGATATTCTCGACGCAGACCCCGACTTCAAATATTTCATGCTCGATGGGCAAACCATCGTGCTGGATGATTACCTGCTCATGCGCCCCGAAATGGAAGAAACCCTGCGCGGACACATCCAGAGCGGGCGCATCCTGATCGGACCCTGGCACATCCTGCCCGATATGTTCCTGGTCAGCCCCGAAGCGCACATCCGCAACCTGCTGGCGGGTGAGCGCGAGTCGCGCAAATGGGGATCAAAAATGAGCATTGGCTACATGCCCGATTCATTTGGTCATATTGGACAAATGCCCCAAATCCTGAGCGGATTTGGCATTGACAACGCCTGTCTTTGGCGCGGACTCGACGACCAGCCCGCCGAGTTCTGGTGGCAGTCCCCCGACGGGACGCGCGTTTTGATGCTTTACCTGCGCGACTCGTACAGCAACGGCGCAAATCTCAACGCGCAAAACCCGGTCATGTTCACCGAACAGATTCAGCAGGCGGGGGACTCTCTTGCTCCTAATTCCGCCGTTTCAAACCTGCTGGTGATGTATGGCACGGACCACATGGAACCTTCGCCCGCAACATCCAAAGCGATTGCCGCCGCAAATAAAAACTTGCAGGATTACCATGTTCTTCATTCGACGATCCCCAATTATCTCGCCGCCGTTCAATCTGAAATCCAAAATCAAAAACCTGAAATTCCAACCATCCACGGTGAACTGCGCTCATCGAAACGCTCTCCCCTGCTCCCCGGCGTGCTTTCCACCCGCATGTGGATTAAACAACGCAACCATCACAGCCAGACCCTGCTCGAAAAATGGGCGGAACCGTTCAGCGTCTTTGCAGAAAATATGATTCGGACAGAATCAGGCTTGGGGTCGCCTGAAGCGATTGCCTCCAACCGCATCCGCAACGTCGCGCCCATCCTCCGCCAGGCGTGGCGCTTGCTGATGGAGAATCATCCCCACGACTCCATTTGCGGCTGTTCGATTGACCAGGTTCACGATGAAATGAAGCCGCGCTTCGACCAGACCGACCAAATTGCCAATGAACTCATCCTGCAAGCCCTGCAAGCGCTTTCCCGCGCCGTGGATACCCAATCCCAAAACGGTTTCACAGCCATCGTGCTGTTCAACCCCCACAGCGCCCCCCGCCGCGACAGCGTGGAAGTTGCGCTCAACATCCCCGAAACCGTCGCCGCCTTCGAACTGCTCGACGCTGATCAAACTGTCGTTCCGCACGAATTCATTGGCTCCAGCAGCGCCGAACTTGCCAACCTTTTGCTTCCCAAAAACATCCTGCGCGATACCATCGGCGCGATCACCGAAGGGCGCGTCGCTGGCGCGGCAATCACCAGCGTCAAAGTCACCCGCCAGCGTGAAACCGTTACCATCGCCGCCATCCTGGACGACAAGGGACAGCCCAACATCTCTGCCTGGCAGCAGGCAGAAGCCGACATCACCCGCTACGAAGCCGATCCCGCCGTAACCCACTTTCACGTGCTGGCTCACACCCCACAGGCTTCCAAAATCCGTTTCTTCTCGCCCGCCTGCCCCGCGCTCGGCTGGCGCGCACTCACGGTGCGCGCCCTGCCTGCGCCCGCGATGTCCCCCGCCGCGAGCGTCAACCCGCTGCTCAAGCCTTTCCTGCCGCTGGCGCTGCGCTTCGCCCAATCGTCGCTCGGCGAAAAACTGCTTGCCAAACTTTCGGCTGGCGACGAAACCAAACCGCCCTACGTCATCGAGAATGAATATTTCCGCGTCGAAGTCAATCCCGATGCCACCCTGACTGTCACCGACAAACGCACGAACACGATATATGCCGGATTGAATCGATTCGTGGATGGCGGGGATGCTGGCGACGAATACAACTATTCCCCGCCCCAACGCGATTCATTTTCCGCCCCGACGATTGCCACCGTTAAGGTATTCCGTCACTCGCTGATTCCGACTCTCGAAATCGAATACAGACTCAACGTCCCCGCGCAGTTAACCGCCGATAGGAAAACCCGCGCAAAAGCGTCGGTCAACATTTCCCTCACTAGCCGCATTTCACTCGCCCCCGGCGTCCCGCGCATTGACATCCAGACCGAAGTAGATAACACCGCCAAAGATCACCGCCTGCGCGTCCATTTCCCCGTGCCCTTTGCCGTGGACGCAGCCGATTACGATGGTCACTTCGAAGTAGTGCGGCGTCCCATTGGCGTGCCGGAGAGTAATGAAAAATGGGTGGAACAACCCCGCCCCGAAACGCACCAGAACGCTTTTACATCGGTTTCCAACGGTAAAATCGGTTTGACCATCGCCAACCGCGGCTTGCCCGAAGTGGAAGCGCTTGGAGCGCGAAGTCTGAAGATTTCGCAGTCCACCGAAATCGCCCTGACGCTCCTGCGCTCTGTCGGCTGGCTTTCGCGCGATGACATGACCGCCCGGCAGGGGCACGCCGGTCCCGGTTTTGAAACCCCCGACGGACAAGTGCAGGGCAAATCGGTTTTCGACTATTCCATCATCCCGCACGCCGGCGACTGGCGCGAATCCTACGAACAAGCACACGCTTTCCAGACCGAACTGCACGCTGTCGAAACAGGCATACACCCCGGCGAAATCCCCGCGCAGGGGAGTTTCATCTCATCGTCGCCCGCATCGTTCATTATCAGCGCCGTCAAAGTCGCCGAAAACGGGAAGGGCTGGCTCGTACGCGGCTACAACATTTCCCCCGAACCCACCCAGGTCAGCCTGAAACCTTTCCGCCACTTTGCCCGCGCCGCGCAGGTCAATCTGGCTGAAGAAACAATCAAGGATCTTGTCTCGACTAACGATGGGAGCGTGACATTACCCGTACGCGAACATGAAATCGTCACAGTATTATTCTATGAAAGTTAGAGGAGTCCTGACTGATTACGCAGAAAGGTCAAGAAAAACGGTTCTCCCGTTTCTGGCGGGATCATTGCCAAGCCATAAGTTTTTAGCCTCAGATTTCACATTCTTTTAGATACTCCGTGTCAATTCGTGCGGCGCGGATATGATATAGCGCACAAATCAAAAGCGGCGGAGAAAATTCTCCGCCGCCTACGTGCCGACTACGTTCGCTTTCTAAATTTATACCCGTAAATCTGATTTATACCGCGCCGGGGTGATTGTGATGATGTTGTAGCCATACCAACCTGTAAAAATGCTATTGTATACATCTTTTTACCGATATTTTGCTGCCCTACGAACGGGCGCGACTCAACTTATCAGCAGCCAATCGATTCAAACTTACACCAGATTCTGCCGCCTCGAGCGCTAACCGCCGATGCAACTCGGGTGGTACACGTACCATAAACCGACCGCTATATTTTTTTGCAGCCAGCGGCTCAGGAACAGGCTCACCATTAGCCTGCAAATCTGCCACAACATCAGAAACCACCTGCCGTAATCCGTGCAATGCAGCTTCGGGTTCAGATGCCAGCCAGCTCAGGCTGGGGAACTCAGCGCACAGGCCAACATACTCACCATCTTCTTCAGACCAAGTGACACGATAGGTATAGTGATCATTCTCCAACATTTTCTTGCGCCTCCAATCGCTCAATGGCTTTGAGTACCTGCTTTACCTGATAAACTTTTGCCATGCCTTTGTCATTTTGAATATTCACGCGCGGGTCGCCTTGCCATGGGGTTTTGTATACTCTGTGACTGCTGCCGCTTTGCCTGGCTTCGCCAAAGTAATGATCACAGACTTTACATAGATCGTTGTAGGCGACGCCTTTGGGGTTACGCCGCATATAGGCGAGGATGTCTGAGATTTTTGGCATAACTATATAATATCATTATTGATACCATTGTCAAGGCGGCTTCGGCTAAAGAGCAGGATTGAAATTGGCATGGAAAACTCGTGCCAAGGTAATTAATCTTCTCGCGAAATGATTTCGCCTTACAACAATCTGAGATAAGATAAGTTTGTACTTACAAATAATCCCCGGAGCCAAGTTGGAATTGTCTGCGCATCTGCCCTGTTGGATGAAATGCGCGCTTACCAGGAAGCCCGCAAGAAAAAACTGGCCCAATTGCCTGACAGTGTGCCGGGCGGTATAACCAGCAGGTGAAAATAGGAAAACGTCATGAGCGAATACCAATACTACGAATGGCAACCCCTCGAGCGCCCGCTGACTGCCGCCGAGCAAAAAGCAGTCAATGGACTCTCCAGTCATATTGATGTGACTTCCACTCAGGCAGTGGTCACTTATGAATGGGGCGACTTCAAACATGACCCCATACAAGTGCTGGCAAAATATTTCGACGTGCATCTCTATCTCGCCAACTGGGGCACGCGCCGGCTGGCTTTTCGCTTCCCAAAAGGGCTGTTGGATACGGCTACCATTGAAGCCTACTGTGACGAAGACCATCTCACCCTGAAAACCATCGGCGATGTGCAAGTTTTGGAATTTGAGATGAACGAGGAAGAAGGTTTTGACGAATGGATGGATGAGCGCGGGCTGCTCTCAACGTTGGGACGCTTGCGCGATGACCTGCTTCAGGGTGATTATCGTGCTTTGTACCTGTCCTGGCTCAAAGCCATGAGTTTGGAATCTGATTATTACGATGAAGACGAAGATGACCCCGAAAACTTTTTCAGTGACTTGGAACCGCCTGTCCCGGCTGGATTGAAACAATTGACCTCGTCACTCCAGGCTTTGGTGGATTTCTTTGAGATTAATCGCAGTACCGCATAACTTGCTATTCGGTTTTCAAAATGCCGTCTCGCCCTATCAAAAAGGCTGAAAATTGTATTGGTCAGAAATAGCCCGAACACAAATTCTGGTGGTTTGAGCAATTTCGGCGGCGAAATCACCCTTTGTTTGGTTCAAGATTGTCTAAAAGGGCCAGCAATAGACTGTTCGCCCTTTATCTGATGATTACAAAAAAGGCTGAAAATGCTCTTGATTTTGCTTTTTTGACGCTTACAGAAGGTATAGACAATTTTCTCCGTAGCAAGTTATGCTCTATTGCGATTAATCCTTTCCTGGTTGCCGCCGCTGCCGAACTCAGCCCAAACCTGTCTCCCGCACAGCAGGCTGATTTTTCCCTGCTCATTTCGCGCCTGACCCGCCCGGAATGTGACGAATTTCTGCTCAAAATCGTTAACGGCGAACCCGGAGCTGTGGCTGCTTTGAGAAAACGATTACTCTCTTTCGAAAAGCCGCAAACTACCCTGCAAACCGACCCTCGTACCTTTGGGGAATTGCTCAAAACTGCTGAGAAGCTGCGTAATACCGCAGCCAAACGCTAGGCTGAAGAAAAACGCAAAAAGCACATCGCTGAAATGCAGGAACTTGCCAAACACGAAGCGCAAACCTGGCAGGATGTGGAGCAAACCCTCGCAAGCGGCTACACTGCCAGCAACTACGATCATGCGACCAGTTTATTGGATAAGCTCCAGCAGTTGGCGGATTTTCAGGGGACACAAAATGATTTCGATGCCAGGGTCAAATTATTGGCGGAAAAATATAAAGCGCGTACTGCGCTGTTGGGGCGTTGGAAAAGAAAAGGCTGGATATAAATGCGCAATCCCCGGCCTGAAAGTCGGGGACTGCGGCATGATGGTTTATGAAGAATTTTTCCATTCCCGTACACTACTACTCCACAATATATGGGAATATTTGAGCGTTTTGGGTAATTTCCTACCGTATATGGGGGCTATTTTGTGGTATGGTTCACTGTTGGCCTAAATTTATACCCATATGCATGATATATGCCACTCTGGGCAGATTCGATTGCGGTTGTGATGTGTGAAACTGGCTGCCGATCATTTGATTTTTATCAGTTGTCTCTTGAATACAATACTCAACAAGATCCCGTTGACGATCAACACCAGCCAATCGATGGAGATAACCGCAACCTCGAAGCGATCCTGTCGATCCAACCCGTAGTTGAATGAAATGAGAATAAACGCAATCACAGTCAGGATAAAACTGATTACGAATACCCAGCGTACGCCAGACTCCAGACGGTTCTTGTTTACGAACACAGGTGCCATGAACAAAAAGGAGATGCTCATCAGCAGGTAGCCCAATTCCTCCAGAACGATGAAGACCCCGTGCGCGTTGTATTGGGTCAACAAGGTGATCCCTTCCGTTTCCCCGCTCATCAGACTAATCGGGACGACCGAGAACTGCACAAAATAATCGCCCACCAAGACCATTGTCGCCAGGAGCGCAAAGGATAGTCCAATCTGGCTGAAGATCTTTCTTTGGCTTGTGGCGTACCCATGAATGGAAACCATCAAGACCATATAGGACAGCGTCAGGATGATTGCGGGCGGCATCCAGAAGTAGTCCTTTGGAAATTGCGACAAGGTGTTCAAGTACGGATACTCGATGCAGAGTTCGCCACAGTTTGCTCCAGAGATGGGAATTGCGGTGATCGCAAAGCCGAACGTGATCACTGTCATGATCACAGTAAAGATTGCTGTATAGAACCCAACTGTGTGCGAAATCGTTTGTTCAGTGTTGTTGCCGGATACATTTGTAGCTGCCATCTTTCCTCTTTCCTGTTTTGTGCTCACTGACCGCGGGCGCGGATATATTCGCTGACATCCACGTTGTAGACTGTTTCTTCCAGCATGAAGAATGCCCAGGGACTGCCCTGATCCAGCCAGGTGGCGGAACCGACCGCGCTGATCTTCATATCTGGAAGAGTGTTTCCAGGTTCATTACGCGTGATCCACAGGATCTTGGATTTACCCTCGCCAACTTCGCGATAGCGCATGGCTTCCATCGTGTCGATCAAACCGGTTTGTGGATTGAAACGCACGACAAAATTCTCGACTTGATCTTCGAACGGTACGAACAATAAGGCGGTGTTCTCGTCCACCGCCTCCCAACGGACCCGGGAATCGGTCAGCCAGATCGAGGGGAACCACCCGGCCTCCGCCCAGACCGCCAGATTCGCGCCCTGGTTGGTGTTGGGGTCATCATAGAACGTACCCATTGGACTCTCAAAGAAACTCTCGCCGTTGAGATAGCCTTCGTTTACCTTTAGGAAAGGCAATCCGAAAAAGGTCGCCTCAATATAGTGACGGTAATCCTTTCCGGCATTATGGACAAAAACAAAACGAGCAGGAAGCCAGACGCCAAATGGACGAATCCGTCCGCGTCCTACAAACACTGCAGTATCGATCACGGGGATCTGGTCACCATACACGGTGCGATAAAAGCGCTCAACGGGTGCAGGCAAACCACTTGGAAGTGGGATAGTTTTCAGGTCCGTTTTTTGAAGCGCGGGCATTGAAAAAGATTTGGGTTGTATGTTCAATCCGATCCAGCCTAGCAGAATCAATATTGCGAGAATCGCAACGAGGATATATAGGATTTTCATTTTCTCTCTTTATGATAAGGATGGCTAATTGTCACCCTTGGAAGTTCCCAAACGAAATAAACGAAGGGTGAGCATGACCATCCACGCCAGGAGCAACAGCCCGCCAGGCATGGCGAATGCCATTGCCATGTCCTTGACGGTTGGCGCAAAGGTGACCAACACGACATAGACCAGCATCAAGACGTTGCCAAGGATGCCGATATAGGCATTCATTTTGCTAAACACTTTTCCCTGCATCATCACCAAGGACATCATGAGCGCTGCAAGGGTCGGCAGCAGAAAGCTGAAGAAAACGCCTAAACTGCCGTGCTCACCCCGCGCAAGCATGGCTTCGCCGGCAGCGGCAAGCAATTCCTTTTGGGGTTCATCTGCGGCGGCATATTTATTACTCAATTCCAACATGGGCAGGGATGTATTGTTGGCAACGAAGATCGTTGTGCCGAGCAGAAAGATGATCAATCCAAACATTGCATACGGTTTGTTGGTCTTGCGCAGTGCTGCATACAGGGCGAAATACATAGGGATCGAGATCAGTTGGTTAATTGCATTCAACAGATCGAGGTTGTATAAACCCAGCCAGGCGTTCTGCTGGAATTGCGAGAACCTCTCCACAGCCGTCTGCGGAAGCTGGGATAAATTGCCGCCTGTGGATGAGCCAATGACAATATCCGCCACGACCGCGACCAACGACAGAATGGCGGCAATCCCGCCAAAGACATACACACTATTCCATTGACTTTCTTTTTGTGGTAGTTCAGACATTTAGATGTTCCTTCCTGCAAGATTTATTTCAGAAAACGGATGACGATTACGCTTAAGATGGCCAGTGACGCACTCAGGTAGATCCAACGAATGTACCTGCGGCGGTTTACCTGCCTTGAGTCCAATAACTTGATGGTGGAGATTAAAATCACGCTATCCATAAATAGAAATGGCGTGACATACAGCCATTCCATCCAACCCAATACAAATGGCATGATGCTGATGGCGATCACCAGAAGGAAGATTGCGGCGCTGATGCGGAGGGCGGTTTCCTGACCGAACAACACCGGCAGGGAGCGGGAACCTGCCTTGCGGTCGCCTTCCACGTCCATTGCATCCGCAGCGATCTCCTCACCAAGATTGATCAATGCTGCCAGGATGCTGAAAAACCAAACCACCGTTTCAAGGGGCTTGCCCACCGCAATCCCGCCAAAGATGAAGGTCATGCCAACGGAAAAGCTGACCATAAGATTTTCCGGCAAACCACTCTTCTTGAATCGCCAGTTGTACAGAAATCCAACGGTCCATGCCAGAAGCCCGACCCAAAAGGATATAAGACTTAAAAACGCGCTGGCGATCAGCCCCGCGATAGTCACGCCAAGGAAAAGCAGGATCACATCATGCTCGGATACAAGTCCGGCTGGAAGCGGTCTTTCGGGAGCATTGATCCTGTCACTTTCAAGATCGAAGTAATCGTTGAGGATCAGGGAGGAGGCAGAGATCAGGAACACACTGGAAAAGCCAAGGATCAAATCCCGGAAAGCGGGGATTTCTCCCAATGCCAATAGTTCCCCAAGAATGACACATATCCCTGCAGTGGAAGGCAGTTCAAAACGAAAGAGACGGAACAAACCCTGCAATTTTCTTTTCAACCCGACTCCCATGCCCGCACTAATGGATCAAGAGCGGTTCAATTTCCTGTGCCCACTGACGGATGGCATTCCAATCTCGATGGTCGCCTTCCTTCCAGACACCGAACAAAACGCTCAATCGGAATTTTAGGCGGTTGCTGAATGATGGAATTTTGCGGATGTCCAACCCGCCTGCGAACAAGCCTTCACTTAGGGGTCTCACCAACGCGCGGACAGGATCCAGCCATGAGGACACATGACCGCGGTATTGCTCGCCATTCTTCATGGTCAGCGTCATGCAAACTAAGAACGAGGCAAATGGTTTGCGCTTCAACTCGGTTTGATGTCCGCGCACAAACTGCATGGCTTCGGGCAGCCATGCTCCGCCGTTGACTGCGCTTCCCGCAACCACTGCATCATACGGAGACAAGTCTTTGACCTCCCGCATCGGCAACACATCCACCTTCGCGCCGTTTTCAGCGAGAGTCTTGCCAATGGCTTCCGCCACTCCCACTGTCCAGCCGGTGTTACTGGCATAGGTTACGAGAATCTTAACTGTCATGTTTTCCGCCTATCAAGCGTAATATTTTCGCACGGATGGAACCAATGCGAAGAGGAGAATCAATATCCCATTGACCGCCGTGACGTATTGAATCGGCCATTCGAAACCGATTATGATGCCTTCAACCATCAGCCAGAGCGCCAGGACAATGCCGAGTGCGACTGTTCCTGTCCAGGCCCAATGATGATTGTTCCAACGTGTGATGGCGTCAGCCCACTTCCAGGTGGGGCGGGCGAGTAGAGCATAGGTCAGGAAGAGAGGTGCAACTCCCATTACAAAGAGAAGGAATAGCCCAGGCAGGGTGTAATCGGGCACGGGGAGCAACGGCAGAATTTCAGCCATCTGAAGCGAATTTCCCGATGGGTCGGTCAACATGGCGATTCCACCGTACAGTCCGCCCAATGCGAGAAAGACAAGCGAGAGGATGAGCAACCAAAGAGCAATGGGGCGTTTCATGTCGTTGACCTCATGTTGTTGTAGAACAGCACACTTGCAATCAAGCCGAGTGCGGTCAATGTACCCCAGAGGGGGAGTTCGCTGGTTTGCGTGATCCCTGCATTCACGACAAGGATCGAGTTCACGGCAAGGACAAGCGTGTAGAGAGGACCCTTCACATTGAGAATCCCTGCAATGACATACCCCCACGGCTGGCGTTTCATTAACCAGAATGCGCCGAGGATGAGCCAGGGAATCAGCAGGGTCAGGTCCAGGGCAAAGACCACATTGGTGGGATGTCCGCTCATCGTAACTATGGCGGGAATGTTGTCAGTGGCGATAAAGCCAATGGACTGGATCAGGTACACCAGTCCAAGCCCTGAGGCGACGAAGATGAAGTAGCCGCCGATCCACTTAACGGGTGCATCCTTCCTAAACTGTTGGCTGATCCCGTTTACATCAAGATTTGTCAGCCCGAAGATCAATGCAAAGATCGAAAGTGCGAGCAGTGCGGCATAGAGGAGGAAGAACCAATTGAACGATGCGCCGAAGAGATAGAAGGCATAGTTGTAGAGCATGTAATCCAACGCGCCCATCCAGATCAATTGCGCTTTCAAGGAGCCGCGATTGGAAAAGATCATCGCCGCGATGAGGATAGGAACTGCAAGAAAGAGCGTTATTGCGTCGTTGCCAAGCCAGGTGGTGGTGACAAAAGCATTATCGCGGTACAAACCGTCGAGCAGGAGTCCGCCTGCGGAGGCGATGGTCGCAAGAATGGCGATGAGGATGGAAAGGAGAGTAACGGGTTTGAGTTTGGTCTCAGGCATTTGACGATCCTTTTCTTTCTGTTTGACTTTATATAGACCACTCGCTATAATACATCCGTTCCCCCAATTTGAAAGGTGACAAATATCATGTCTAACGCCCGTGAAAAGATATTACAAACTGCCAGCGAACTGATGGAAAAGCAGGGCTACCACGGTACGGGGTTGAACGAGATCATCCAGAAAAGTGGCGCGCCCAAAGGTTCCCTCTACTACTACTTCCCCGATGGCAAGGAGCAACTCGCCAGTGAAGCCATATTACGGGCGGGACAGATCGTATCGGAACGATTCCGTGAAAAAACGGCGGACGAACCCGACCCCGCGAAAGCCATCCGTGATTTTTTGTACATGATCGCTAAACGTATGGAGGAGACGAAGTTTTATACCGGCTCCACGATGACCATGATCGCAATGGAAACGGTTACCGAGTCCAAGCGGATCAACACAGCCTGCCAGGAGGGATACGCCATGCTGATCGGCGCGTTCAAGGATAAATTGCTCTCGGGCGGTATGGAAGATTCCAAAGCCAGCAACATGGCTGAGATGATCATCGCGGCGGTGGAGGGGGGCATCATTTTGAGCCGCACGTACCATGACGCGAATCATCTTCGGAGGATTGCGGATCATATTTTCCAAATGTTGAAAGCAAACAAGACATAGCCCCCAGCGTTCAATTTGTCGCGTTATGATTTATAGGGAATTCCATCAGTTATAAAAACAAACGCTTCGACTTTGGCTGTTTGGTTGAGGCGGCTGAAAAGGGAAAGCCTTCTGAGTAAAGTAATGGTTGCGAGATCATACTGAATCAGGAGACGTTCATGAATAAGAATAGCACACAGCCCATCCTATTGCAAAAGTTATTTGAACTATAGTCGCCGGAAAATCCACGTACGCAGGGATTCATTGCCGCGATAATGGCTGATTTCTTAGCGACACCTGGTGTCTACCCTTTCTGTTTCTTCGGTATATTTGAACCGGCAGGTTTAAATATACTTATTATCGAGGGTATCCAAATGACACGCAGAGCAGTAATTTACATCCGCACCTCTTCAGAATCACAAGGGGCAAATTCCAGCCCAATTGAGCAGGAAACAGATTGCTTGCGTCTGGCTCAGGAAAAGGGGTTGCAAGTTACTCATGTTTATCGCGATGTGGAAAAATATCGGATGGGCAACAAAATGGTCGAGCCATCGGGTAGTCGTTCAGACCGCCCTGGTCTGTTAGCCATGCTCAAAGACGCTGCCAAAGACGAATTCGATGTCATTCTCGCATGGCGAGAGGACAGGCTGTATCGAGGATTGCGCTCCATGTTGACGGTTCTGGAAACCGTCCAAGACTATAAAATCGAAATCCTGTTGGCAAAAGAAAATTTTGATTCCAAGATCGCTCCTGTCCGTGCCTGGGCGGCCCAGATGGAACTGGATGCTATGAAAGAGCGATTGGGAATGGGGGTCAAAGCGCGACTGAAAGCGGGAAAAGCAAACACGGGACAAGATCGCTACGGCTATATTCGCATAGGTGAAAATATCCATCTTGTCGAAGAAGAAGCCAAATGGGTTAGGAAAATCTTTGATTGGTATAACCAAGGTGTTTCACTGTTACAGATCCGTGAAAGACTGATTGCCGGCAACGCTCCACAGAAGGGGAGCAGTACACCAAGGCATATCCAATGGGCTCGTTCCAGTATCCAAGGGATTTTGGAATCCGCCAAAGAATATGCCTATGGCTACAAGGAACAGTCGCGTGATGGTGAAACCTTCCAAATCCCGGTGGAGCCGATCATTGAAAATTCCCACCTATGAGTTGTTCAAAACGCAACGAGAAAAGAACAAAACCAATTCACCCCAACAAATCCGCCATGACTACTTGCTTTCCGGGCATCTAAAATGCTCATGTAACCTGACCTGGCAGGCAAAAACAGCGACCCACCGCCGCAGCCGAAATGGAGAGTGGATCGAGCGCAAGACTCCCATTGGGACCTATTTCTGCCCGCAGACCTATAAGGAGCTACGACCCTCAGATTGTCCCAAGTCGATCAGTGCCAAACAAGCCGAAGCCCAAGTCTGGGAGAAGGTAAGCGAATTCATTACCAACCCAGCTTACCTCCTGGCTGAAGCGGAGGCTAAAGTATCCCGGTTGCGGAACGACTACGAACAAATGCAGCGGGAGGAGCTACGTCTGCATAAGGAACTCAAAAGGCTAAACGATGAACGTCAGGAATTCATCACCAAGGCTTGCAAAGAACGAATGTCTGATGAAGAACTCACTCCCCAGATCAACGCACTGTATGAGAAAGAACGAGGAGTGCAACGCAGGCTGACAACCATTGAGCGAACGAAGGATGATTTTACAAAACTTGACTTGGAAGAACAGATAAAGAAATATGTGGCTGAATTGCAGTCAGAGATGGTTGAACTGATTCATGCCGATCCACAAACCCCGGAGGAGAGACATCAGGTATTTCTGTTGAAGAAACGGGTGGTGGATACAGTTTTGGAGGAAGCACGAATTGATCAGAACCGACAGATACATATGAAGTTCCGTTCAGACTTTACAACCGGAACAAATCCTCAATAAGTCAATTTAGAAAATAACAACAAGGCGACTCAATTTCGAGTCGCCTTGTTGCGTTAAAAAAGATCACTCCCCAGCGCTGAAAAACATGGGGAGTGAGGCATAATCGTTTATGGGATTTGAGTCGAATATCCGTAAACGAGTATTCCGCAATATAGAGGATTTTATTCTTATTTTTGCTGCTTCATCCCACATCTGGGGGTCAGGCTGTGGTATGTAGTGAAGTAGGACGGAATTTATACCCGTATACATGATATATGCCACTCTGGGTTGATTCGATTGCGGTTGTGAGTTTCAAAATGTTTGAAGGTAGTCGATTATAAAAAGAATGCTGATGCCCTCGTCTAACTACTTATGAATCTGGGATACGCTCCAACTCTCGCCTACTGATGAAATATCCAGCACTAGGCTGCATGGACTGCTCTCCTCCATAAACCACATACCATTGATCTTCAGGAACCGCTGTCAACTGTTGCCTGTATTGGAGGTTGTCAAAGTAGCTGGTTGACATCGTTTTACCGGATTTGATCTCAACTGGAATGATTTTTTCGCCATTCACCTCAGAAATCGGCAGGAGAAAATGACAGAAAGAGGTTACAAAAGACAAGTGCAGATGATCGAGAAACGATTGGGGCAACTGCTACAACGAACATTCAAAGGTTGGGTAGAAACTTATTGGAGCGTTATCGAAAATATCGCAATTCGCTCCTTATCTTTCTGCATCGCTCGGATGTGCCTGCTCACAATAATGCTTGTGAACGTGCTTTGCGCCCGTCTGTCATTCGTCGTAAAGTCCTGGGCAGTTTTCGCCCAGATTGGGGCGCTCAGGCTTACGTTTCTTTAGCCACCGTTTTGAATACCGCCAAACGAAATGGGCAAAGTGCTTAAAATTAATTCTGCTGATGGGTACACCTGTTTTACCTTTCCTGCATCATCCTGTTTTTGTGTGAACTGTTACAAAGATTTTAATTGAACTAGCTTCAAGTTAGACATCTAGCGCCCAACGCCCGCTTCACCTACCGATAGGTCAGGTGCAAGCCCTGTTAGGGCGCGGTGTGTTTTGAGAATATTTACCGTAGCCGATTGGTTCAGCAATTCCAGATATGGGTCAGTCGGTCTCCGTTGGATGCTTTCGAACCTGTTACGTCAACCCGTGTTTGACAGCGATAACGGCCGCCTGCGTTCTATCCCGCGCCTCTAATCGATTGAGAATATTGGAGATATGCGACTTGACCGTTCCCTCCGTAATCACCAGCTTGTCAGCAATCTCCCGATTGCTCGCTCCCTGAACGATCAAGCGCAGCACTTCGACCTCGCGCTCGGTCAGGTTGGTCAGTGGATTGTCCGTGCCCATGTCCTTCCCGGGTGTTCGGGTCCCGCCAATCATCTTGGCGACTTTGTCGGCCGCTGATGGTGCCAGTTGCACCATGCCCCGGTGCGCCATCTGAATCGCCTGCGCCAGATCAAGCGAGGGCGTGTTTTTCAAGACGTAGCCAAACGCTCCGGCGCGCAACGCCCCGGTCACATACGCTTCATCGTCGAACGTGGTCAGCATCAGTACTTTTATCTCCGGAAATCGGCGGTGAATCTCAGCCGTTGCCTCAATGCCGTCCATCACCGGCATGCGCACGTCCATCAACACCACATCGGGCAGCAGGTCGGCCACGGCCGTAATCGCTTCCTGTCCATTTTCGGCCGTACCCACCACGTCGATTCCCGGTTGGATGTTGAGTAAGGAGGCCAACCCGTCCCGCA
>CAYTDB010000101.1:0-17987 GCA_964436455.1 uncultured Anaerolinea sp.
CCGACGAAATCCGGACCAAAAACAGTAACTGCCACTTCATCGAAAACTGTCTCCACCTAAGGGGACAGTTTTGTTTCCTGTAACCTGCAACTATGAAATCTCCATGTGAATCTCGGTTTTCTACATGCCCGGTTGGAGCCTTTGACCTATGATACGGTTAAGCAGAGTGCCTATTGATCTCTGTAATGTGAATACATCTGTTCCATTCTGGCATGGAACAACCATATCCTGAGGAGAAAACAATGCGAAAGAAACATTCCATATTTTCGATCCTGCTCGTTTTTAGCCTGCTTCTGAGTTCATTGGGAGCTGTGATACCGGCACTGGCAGCCGGGCCACTCGTTGTGTTTGATGACATGGAACACGGCACTCCGTTTGGGAACGGCTGGTTCTCGTTTGGCGGGTCTGTTGGTGGGGGCGGCATCGGGCCCAACAACCTTGATCTGCCACCTAGAGACGGGGGCGCTTACTCACTGGAGACTGGCTGGGGTTCCGGTGGGGTACCAGGTTTTTACGGCGGCTTTGGCAGGACATTTCCAACGGACTTGACCGGAATTAATCATTTCAATTTCTGGATCAACCCGGACGTTGACCAGAATTACACACTTGAAATCAATCTGCAAGACGACGACAACGATAATGACACAATTGAAAGTCCTGCCGATGACGAGTTCCAGTACAACTGTGTGATTTCACCGACCGGTCCTTGTGCGGAGAGCGGTGGGGGCTGGCAGCTTGTCTCTATTCCACTGGCTGATTTCTTCGATGATAATTCGTTTCTAACTGGCGGCAATGGTGTTCTCGATCCGGTACCCACATCCGGAGGCGGCAACGGCCAATTGATCAATATCGTGATCGCTGTCATTGGTAACAGTGGATCTGATGCAACCTTCCGTACCGATTACTGGGCTTTCTCGGATGGTTCGCTAGCCAACCCAGTCATTGATGACTTCGAGGAGGGCGTAGCGCCCGGAACCTCTTGTGTGGGGATCCCGCTAGGATTCTGTACTTTCCAAGACGCTGGAAGTTTTGTGGCTATTGCAACAACGGACACACCACCTGCCCCAGTCCCCGATATGGGGCCGGGTAACAATGTGATGCAGGTGGACCTGGATGTGAGTGCCTTTGCCGGCTTTATCCATGGCTTTACCAATGAGGCTGGTGACACCTGGACACCACAGGACTGGAGCACTTATGGTGGCTTTGGGGTCTGGATTTACGGAACCGGAAGCGGAACATCAATGTTTATCGATATACTCGAAAACCGCAATCCAGGCTCAATAACCGATGATGCTGAGCGCTGGACGGTAAGCGTTCCAGATAAATTCATTGGCTGGCAGAAATTTGAATTTCCCTTTTCGGAATTTGTGCGCAAAGGAGTTGGTAATGGCGCCCCGAATGATGGCTATACTGGGGATGAGGTATATGGCTGGGCGTTTGGAACCTTGGGAACCGGAGGCCTAATCTCCTATTACCTCGACCAGGCTTATTTGTTTGGCGAGGCTGCTGAGCGCCCGTTAGAAGTGCAGTTTACAGCTGTTATGTACGAAACTATGGAAGGCGCACCCGCCGAGATTGGAGTAAAGTTATCCCGTCCGCTGAAGGATGGTGACCCGGACCAAGTTTCGGTATCCTATGCCACAGACATGGGTTCAGCGACACCCGACAGAGATTACTCTCCTGTTGCGGGTACTCTGACCTTCTTTAAAGGTGACGTTTCCGAACAGACCTTCCCAGTCCCAACTTTTGACAATAACAAACGCGATGGCAATAAGACCGTTGTTCTACGACTGTTTGATGCAGTCGACATACCGCTGGGAACACAGATACAGTCTTGGATGGAAATTCTGGATGACGAGGTATTGGACCCAACCTTGCTGGATGATTTCGAGCGAGGTGCTTACTTGTGGAACAGTCAGAATGTTACCTTGGACACCCAAGAAATTGCAAGCGACGACCCGATGGCAGTCCCCGGCCAGGGTGGCTACGAACACATCCTTGAAGTCGATACAGCCCTGTTGGTGGACATCATCGTCAGTGGCAGTGTTTGTAATAGTGGCAATGGCGTCATCCCGGTCAGCCTGTTGACCACAAACAACTTTGACGCCTTAACGGTTGATCACACTACGGTACGCTTAGGGGATGCCTATGAAGCCCACAAGGATAAGAAGACCGGCAAGGCACAGCGTCATGTAGAGGATTTTGACGGTGATGGTGATCTGGACCTGATCTTCCACTTCTATGCAAACAAAACTGGCTATGATTGTGATACCACCCAATTTATCTTGCAAGGAGAAACCTTCGCCGGGAAACCCATAGTAGCTGGTGGACAGGCAAACTTTGGGCGTGATTTTGCAATCGGTCAGGATTGGACCAAAGGCGAGGCTCTAAACTTCTGGTTCTATGGTACTGATAGCGGGGATGTGATCACCTTGCAGCTAAAAGATAACCGTGCTGCAGACCCAGGTCCAACCGGCTGGAGTATGGTCTGGAGTGACGAGTTCAACGATCCGTCCGGCACCCCTCCCAACCCGGCATATTGGAGCTATGAACTCGGTGATGGCGCAATGAACGGACTCACTGGCTGGGGGAATAGTGAATTGCAGTATTACACCAGCAGCACTGAGAACTCCGCCACGGATGGGAGCGGGAACTTGGTTATTAGCTTGAAAGAAGCTGATGGTTCGCTGGCATGCTATTACGGACCATGCGAATACACATCTGCACGTCTGATTTCGCAGTATAAGGCGGAATTTGCCTATGGCCGGATTGAATCCCGCATCCAGGTACCGTCAGGTCAAGATGGCTTATGGCCAGCTTTCTGGAGTCTGGGGACCGATATTGGTGAAGTCGGCTGGCCGCAAACCGGCGAACTCGACATAATGGAATATGTCAGCCGCCTGCCCAATGAGATCTTCGGCACCATCCACGGCCCGGGTTATTCTGGCGGCAATGCCTTTGGTAATGTGTGGGATTTTGGTGGTCCAACATCTGAAGACTACCATACCTTTGCTGTGGAATGGCAGCCGGATCTGATTGAATGGTATGTGGACGATATTCTTTTCCACATTGCCACCCCTGCTGATGTGGCACCCAATGAGTGGGTCTTTAATGACCCGGTCTTCCTGATCCTCAATATGGCCATTGGTGGAAACTTTGGTGGTCCTGTAAGTGAAGATTTGACCTTCCCGCAGGATATGAAAGTTGATTATGTGCGCGTTTACCAAGGACCAGACACTGCAGAACGCTGGGAAGCGAATTTTGCCGACAACTTCAGCGGTTGGCAACAAGTTGTGATCCCATTTGCTTCACTCACACGCAGTACAGATCAACCTGTCGGTGCGCCGGATGATGGTCTGACCCTCAGTGATGTCTGGGGCTATGGCTTCGAATTGCCTGAAGGTGGCACAACCAGTGGTAACATGAGACTGGATCAGGTGCACCTGCAATTAATCCCCCCACCGACCGAAATCACGGTCACGAACCTGAACGACAGCGGCGATGGTTCCCTTCGCCAGGCGCTCGAAGAGATCGCAATCGGCGGAACGATCACCTTTGACCCCGGTTTGGCCGGCGGTACGCTTGCCCTGACAACTGGCCCCTTGGTGCCGGGTAACAGTGTTACCATAGATGCCTCAGATGCACCGGGGATCTCGTTGGATGGTGGTGGAACGGATCGTGTGCTAATCGTTGACGCTGGCTTGACTGTCAACCTGAGCAATCTTACCGTGGCAAACGGTTATGGATTCCAATTGGCTGGAGGCATTTTGAATAATGGCAGCCTGACCCTGGATCATGTCACCGTGACAGGGAATACCATGACCACTGATGCCGGAGACTTCTGGCAGGGCGGCGGCGGTATTTATACCGGGGAAGGCGGCAGCTTGACCTTGGTTGATAGCAGTGTAACAAACAACAATGCGGGTTGGTCTGGTGGTGGAGTTTACTCCTTCTTCAACACCACAACCACTATCGAACGCAGTACCATTGCTGGTAATACTTCGGGTGATGTTGGTGGCGGCTTGCGCTTGCTCGGCAATGCTACGATTGTCAACAGTACGATCAGCGGGAATACATCGACAGGCTGGTATGGCGGCGCATTGTTCATGACCGATGGCGTGGTGAACATGACCAATACTACGGTTGCTGAAAATACATCTCCCTCCTACGCGCCGGCAGCTGTTTTTGTTGGCACATTTGGCCCTGGCAGTGCTACACTCAATCTGAGTAACAGCATCATAGCAAACAACATAACCGAAGGCTGTTTCCTGGCTCCTTTTGGAGCAGGTGCTGTTGCCATCAACTCCTTCGGTAACAACCTATTCACGGACGGCACCTGCTACCCTGTCGGGAGCGATCAGGTTGTTGGTAATGCGCTGGTGGGTGTGCTGGCCGACAACGGCGGCCCAACATGGACACACGCGCTTCTGGCTGGCAGCCCAGCGATTAATGCAGCCAATAATGCTGTTTGTCCGGCAGTCGACCAACGCGGAGTTGCCCGTGACGCAACGTGTGATATCGGTTCGTTTGAATATGTCCCGTAAGGCAATACGGCTTCATTTGTAAAATAAGATTACCTCTATACCCAGATGGTAGATACCATCTGGGTATAGAGGCTTGTTTAACTCACAACATCCCACCATGGGATGTTTCTAGCTGGTCAGAGGGACATGATGGAAATTTGATTTACAATCAATCATTGATGGATTTTCATGATAATAAATTTTGAGAGGAGAAATCTCAATGGCTAGTCAGACATCGCGCCCGATCCATGTCGGTGATACGGTCTTGCAGCAAGTGACACAGCATGTTGACGGGGAATATGTATCCATACTTGGTGACATATTTTATAAGATAAAAAATTATGATGGCATGCCGCCGTTTTTCATGAGCATTGTCAGCAGTTCGGATCATTGGATGTTCATCTCGTCTACCGGCGGGCTTACTGCAGGCAGAGTTAGCGCGGAACAGGCGCTTTTCCCATATTACACTGACGATAAGATCACTGAGAACTTTGAGAACACCGGCAACAAAACAATAATGCTTATCATACGCGGTGACCAAACCAGTCTCTGGGAGCCGTTATCAGATCGATACCGTGGCGCGTATCAAGTTGAGCGAAATATTTATAAGAACATAACAGGCACGGGCATCCTGTTTGAAGAGATCAATCATACACTAAATGTGGTCTATAGTTATGCTTGGCGTACCAGCGATCAATTCGGTTTTGTGAAAACTACCTGGCTGAGAAACATTGGGGATGCTGCCTGTGAGGTCGATGTCGTTGACGGGATCCAGAACATCCTGCCAGCCAATGTGACATCACAGACGCAAAATATATTCAGTCCACTTTTGGATGCCTACAAACGCGCCGAACTTGACCCTGAAACGGGTCTTGCCATCTTTGCTTTGAACTCCACCCTGACCGATCTTGCCGAACCGAGCGAGTCTCTTCTGGCAACTACGGTAATGCAATTGGGATTGGAGGATGCTGACTATTTGATCTCGTCCGCCCAGCTGGATAACTTCCGTGCGGGTTTTGGCATCACCTGTGAAACAGAGATTCGCGGACGGCGCTGTGCCTATTTTGTCCACGCAGCTCTCGAAATGTCATCAGGTGAAGAAAAGGTCTGGCATTTGGTGGCAGATACAAATCAGGACAGTTCCGCCATTGTCAGCTTGAAAAATAAATTAAGCGGGGATCGTTCCGAGCTGGTCAAAGCCATCGAGCAAGACATCCAATTGAACAACTTGAATCTGGAAAAGATCGTCGCCAGCGCGGACGGATTGCAGGTCTCGAACGACGCGCTTTGCACGGGGCATCACTTTGCCAATGTGATGTTCAACGTCATGCGCGGCGGCATCTTCTTGAATGGATATGACATTCAGACACAGGATTTCATTGATTTTGTCAAAGTGCGCAATCGTGATGTCATCGCCGACAATGCAACGTTCTTCTCCGGACTGCCTGCAGAGATGAATATCCTGGATCTCCATGCCCGCGCCGAAGCCAGCGGACAGGCTGACGTGATCCGCATGAGCTACAGTTATCTACCACTGACGTTCAGCCGCCGTCACGGTGACCCCAGCCGCCCGTGGAACCGATTCGCGATTGATATCAAGAAAGCAGATGGCATGCTCAAACTCGGTTACGAAGGCAACTGGCGCGACATCTTTCAGAATTGGGAAGCTCTCGCGTATTCGTATCCTGAATATATCGAAGGCATGATCTCGACCTTCCTGAATGCCACCACCATAGACGGATACAACTCATATCGCATCACACGCGAAGGCATCGACTGGGAGATCCCCGAGCCGAACAACCCCTGGGCGAACATCGGCTACTGGAGCGACCACCAGATCATCTATCTGCAAAAGTTGATGGAGATCAGCGCCAAAGTCCATCCGGGCAAACTCAAAGAAAAACTGTCGCGACCAGTCTTCAGTTATGCCAATGTGCCGTATCGTATCAAACGTTACGCTGACCTGCTGGAAAATCCATATAACAGTATTGATTTCAACTGGGAGTTGGAACATGAGATTGACAGGCGTGTGAAGCAACATGGCACGGATGGAAAATTGGTTTTCACGCGCGCTGGAAAAATTCTCCACGCCAACCTGACCGAAAAACTACTTACGCTGCTGCTCGCCAAACTGGTCAACTTCGTCCCCGAAGGTGGCATCTGGATGAATACCCAGCGCCCCGAGTGGAACGATGCCAACAATGCTCTCGTTGGCAAAGGTTTATCCATAGTGACTCTTGCCTACCTGCGGCGGACTGTAGCCTTCTGCAAAGAACTGTTGCAGCAGGGTGAAGTTGACTCCGTTGAAGTAAGCGCCGAAATCCAGAAACTCTTCACGGCAATCTTCCAAACGTTGAAGGATTTCAAGAACACATTAACCGGCTCCTTCACAGATGAAGGACGCCGCTCCATGATGGATGCGTTGGGAATCGCCGGTGAGAACTATCGCTGGAATTACTATTCCAATGGATTATCAGGCGATATTGCCCAAGTGAAAGTATCGGAATTGGTTGCGTTTCTCGATCTGTCTCAACAATTTATCGAACACTCCCTGCGCGCCAACAAACGCAGCGACAACCTGTACCACGCCTACAACATCCTGCACATCATGGATGGAAAAGCAACTGTCGGTCATTTGTATGAAATGCTGGAAGGACAGGTTGCCATGCTTTCGTCGGGGCTGCTTTCGGGCAGGGAGTCGCTTGCCCTGCTGGAGAGCTTGCGGAACAGTCCACTGTATCGCGCCGACCAGCACAGCTATATCCTTTACCCCGATAAAACCCTGCCAGGTTTTCTAGTGAAGAACACCTTGACAGCGGAACAGGTCAGCGGATTGGAATTAGTCCTTGAATTGGTAAATGCAAATGACAGATCACTTATCGCAAAGGATGAGAATGGCAATTATCATTTTGCCGGTCAGCTTCGCAACGCCAAAGATGTGACACGCGCGCTCAATGCTCTCCCACCCCGGTATTCGGATTTAGTAAAACGGGACGAACAGATGATCAAAGACCTGTTTGAGGATATCTTTCGTCACAGCGAATTCACGGGTCGTTCTGGAACTTTCTTCGCTTACGAAGGACTAGGCAGTATTTACTGGCACATGGTGTCCAAACTATTGCTGGCTGTGCAAGAGACAATCATCCGCACAAAAGAAGAATCGACTACTTCGGCTTTGATGGAAAAATATGAGGATATCCGCAAGGGGCTGAGCTTCAACAAGACACCGGATATCTACGGTGCCTTCCCTACTGATCCATATTCCCATACCCCGAAGGGACAGGGTGCCAAACAACCCGGCATGACCGGCATGGTTAAGGAAGAGATCCTGACCCGCCAGAGGGAACTGGGATTTTCCATTGAGGATGGCTGCGTCACCTTCGATTTTTTGTTGTTCGATAATCGGGAATTTCTTACATCCCGCTCAACCTGGAAGTATTGGAATGTGAATGGGCAACAAGAAATGCTCGAAACCCCGGTTGAATCAGTGGTTTTCACCATTGGTCAGGTACCTGTCATCGTACAAACTTCAGGCCAAACAGGTATTGAAGTGCATCTCACCGATGGAAGTGTTCAGAATATGGATGCTCTCACACTCGATAAAGTCAACAGCCATCATATTTTAAAGCGGGATGGATATGTGCATCACCTTGTTGTGACCATCGTTGTCTAAAAGTCACTATCAAGAAGTTTCAAATACAAGATTGTCCGATCAATTTGAATACAGTCCTGTGCATAACATGATGCACAGGACTGTTGTTTTACCATCCAAAAGAATCACAAATCCACAAGGTGACATGCAGCGAGAGTGCCTAAACCTGAATTGATGGCATGTCACCCTGAGCGTCAGCGAGGGGTCTCGGTTTTGTAAAACCTTGAGTGATTCTGGCCAAACGTAGAGATTCTTCGTCGCTTCGCTCCTCAGAATGACATCTTTCAGTTAGGCGTATCACATCTAACCCAGATCCTCCCCATGTATCAGATGCCCATACTTGTCTCCAACCAATGATATATTTGACTTACTATAATCTCACCACCGGAGCCTGCCCATGACAGAATCCAAGATCAACGACCTGCTATCCAAGATGAGTATTGACGACAAGATTGGTCAACTCAACCAATATTTTTCACGCGGACATTTCGACCCCGAGATCATCCGTCAGGGGAAAGCCGGTTCTGTCATCAATGCTGCAGGCGCTTTGACAGGTCAGGGTGAGAGCCGGTCATCCACGGCTCAGATTACCAACGATATTCAAAAACTCGCGCTCGATGCGCCGCACAAGATTCCGCAACTCTTCGGGCGGGATGTCATTCACGGATACCGCACCGTCTTCCCCATCCCGCTGGCACAAGCCGCTTCATTCAACCCGGAACTCGCCGAACAAGCCGCCTCGGTCGCTGCACTCGAAGCGACAGCCTCCGGCATCAAATGGACCTTCGGACCCATGCTCGATATCGCCCGCGACGCGCGCTGGGGACGCATCGCCGAAGGCAGCGGAGAAGATCCATACCTTGGTGCGGAAATGGCAAAGGCGGTTGTTAAAGGTTTTCAGGGCGACGATTATTCCGCGCCCGATACACTCGTGGCGTGCGCCAAACATTACGTTGGTTATGGAGCCGCCGAGGGCGGGCGCGATTACGATGCCGGTGAAATTTCCGAACCAACCTTGCGTGATGTGTATATGCCCCCGTATGAAGCCGCAGTGAAAAGCGGCGTTGCCACGGTCATGTCTGCGTTCCTTGATCTCAACGGCGTTCCTGCCAGCGGCAATCGTCGTCTGCTTACAGATGTTTTGCGCGGCGAGTTGGGCTTCGATGGCTTTGTTGTTTCCGATTGGGATTCCGTTCTCGAGCTTGTCAATCACGGCGTTGCCGAAGATGATGCTGATGCCGCCGCGATCGCTCTGCATGCCGGTGTGGATATGGACATGGTCAGCGGCACATATCTCAAAACGCTGGCAGACAACCTCCAAAAAGGCAAAACATCACAGGACGACATCGACGAGGCAGTGCGTCGCATCTTGCGGATCAAACTCCGCGCCGGGCTTTTTGACCAACCCTTCACAGATCCGGATCGTGCCACCCGCGACCTGCTTCGCCCCAAATCGCTTGATCTTGCCCGGCAATTTGCCCGCGAGACGATGGTCCTGCTGAAAAACGCAAATGGATTGCTCCCACTCGAATCGAAGTTTCATCGGATCGCTGTTGTCGGTCCGCTGATCCACGCACGCAATGAACTTTTTGGTTGCTGGTCGCCAGATGGGCGCGGTGCAGATGTCACCCCGCTCGATGAGGCGCTCAAGCAAGTTGCTCCCGACGGCGTCAAACTGGCCTTCGCAGAACACGCGGACAAAGCCCTGCATATCGCTCATGAAGCGGATGCGGTTGTCTTGATCGTCGGTGAATATCCGTATCGTTCCGGCGAAAATTCAAATATCAGCGATCTATCATTACCTCCCGGTCAAGCCGAACTGGTGGAAGCAGTCACCGCATGGGGCAAGCCGGTAGTGCTGGTAGTGTTGGCAGGCCGTCCACTGGCGATCAGCAAACAGGTCCAGCAGGTGGACGCGGTGCTCTATGCGTGGCATCCAGGCATCGAAGGCGGAGCTGCGCTCGGCGAGATCCTGTTCGGGCTGGCGTCTCCCTCTGGAAAGTTACCAGTCACCTTCCCGCGTGCGACAGGGCAAGTACCGATCTATTACAACCATAAAAACTCTGGTCGTCCACTCCGACCCGATGGTCTCTTCAAAACCCGCTACATTGATATCCCCACCGCCCCGCTCTTCCCGTTTGGCTATGGACTCACGTACACATCATTCGAATACACCAATTTGAAAGTGAGTGACGAGATCATGCATGGCAAACTCGAGATCAGCGCGGATGTAACCAACACGGGCAGGCGCGCCGGAAAAGAATTGGCACAACTCTATGTCCGCGATTTGGTGGGTTCATTGACCCGTCCTATCCGCGAACTCAAAGGCTTTCAACATGTCGAATTGAACCCTGGTGAAACGCGCCGCGTCACGTTTACGCTGGAAGAGGAAACATTAGCCTTCACCCGCGTGGATGGCACAAAAGGTACCGAACCGGGAAACTTCCATGTGTGGATCGCGCCAGACAGTCAATCTGGCTTGCAGGGAAGTTTCAAGCTATGAGAATGTCATTCTGAGCGACCGAAGGGAGTGACACTTGCACCAGCACGCAAGTGCAGGTGAGAATCTCTGTTGACACATGAGAAACTTTTCAGTCGCTATCACTCCCTCAGACTGACATAAGGATTTTGTACCATGAACAACCTCTCAATCGGACTCAACGCCGAAATCACCCTCACCGTCACTGATTCTGATACCGCCGCCCAATGGGGCTCTGGACTCGTCCCCGTCTTTGGCACACCATCCCTGGTTGGACTGATGGAAGCCGCGGCGGTCAAAGCCTTGGATGGACATTTACCCGAAGGTCAAACAACCGTCGGCGGGCACATTGACATTCGTCACCTAGCTGCCACCCCCGTAGGAATGCAGGTCCGTGCGCGTGCAGAATTGACTTCCATTGACGGCAAAAAACTGACCTTTCAAATCGAAGCCTGGGATGAAACCGAAAAGATCGGCGAAGCTCTGCACGAACGCTTTGTAATCAATACAGAGAAATTCATCACCAGAACACAAGCGAAGAAGAAGTAATCCACTTTTGATGTAAATTAAGACACGCTGTGCGCGTTACTTGCCAAACACCCCCTTATCTTTCCGAAGTTGTGGATCGGATCGTGCGGAAATTCCATCCCGTCAAGATCATTCTTTTTGGTTCGTGGGCACGCGGCTCCGCGCGGGAAGATAGTGATTTGGATTTACTTGTCGTTCTTCCAAAAACAGACCACAAGCGAAAATCTGCGATTGAAGTATTGCGAGCATTGAATGGATTGCCGATCAGCAAGGATGTAGTTATCACTACGCCACAGGAAATTGAGGAGCGTGGGGAGACTGCTGGATTCATTCTTCGTCCCGCACTTGAGGAGGGAAAAGTAATTTATGAATCCAACTGACGCCAAGATATGGATGAATTATTCAAAATCCGACTTGCATGCGGCACACGCCCTGCTTGAAAGTGAAGAATTCTTTCCACTCCAAATTTGTTTCCTTTCGCAACAGTGCGCAGAAAAAGCCATTAAAGCGGCCTTGACTTTTGAAGAGGTGAATTTTCCAAAAAACCATGATCTTGATCGCTTGCGGGATTTGATACCCACTAGCTGGAAAGTCAAAGAGCCATTTCCTGATTTAGCTGAGATTAACCATCTGGGCGGTTGAGGCACGCTATCCTGCTCACACCCCCGATGTGACAAAAGGTGAAGCAAAAGACGCGCTCAACTTGGCAGAGGCGGTTTTCAATGCAGTATTAGAAGAATTGGATGAGCGAATTCAACGAGAAGGCTAACCCTATTGTTGGGACGAATGAGAAACTTCTTGAGACATATACATGCAAAATCGCCTGTGACTTGAAAGCCACAGGCGATTGCTTTTTTACGCATCCACCACTTCCCCTTGAACCGCAGTGGAGAAAATCAAACCTTCCTTTCCTCGATCCACTCGGATGATGTCTCCATCATGGAATTCACCAGAAAGTATCTGCAACGCCAGCGAGTCTTGCAACTCACGCTGAATGGCACGCTTCAACGGACGGGCGCCAAAGTCCGGGTCATAACCAACCTCTGCGAGATATTCGCGTGCGGCTTCACTGACTTCAAGCTGATAGCCTTTGTCCGCAAGCAGTTTGCTGACGTGGCGCAGTTGAATGTCCACGATGCCAGCTAAATTTTCCCTGCTCAGCTGATGGAAGGTGACGGTCTCGTCAATGCGGTTGAGGAACTCAGGGCGGAAGTGATTCTGCAGCACCTTGTTGATCTCATCGCGCGTCGCCTTGCGTCCGCCCTCCCACAACTGGCTGCCCAGGTTGGAGGTCATGATCACGACCGTATTGCGGAAGTCCACGGTGCGTCCCTGCCCATCGGTCAAGCGACCGTCATCGAGCAGTTGCAGCAGCACGTTGAACACCTCAGGGTGCGCCTTCTCGATCTCATCGAACAGCACCACGCTGTACGGTCGTCGCCGCACCGACTCGGTCAACTGTCCGCCTTCATCGTAGCCGATATATCCTGGCGGCGCACCGAGCAAGCGCGAGACCGTGTGCTTCTCCTGATACTCGCTCATGTCAATGCGGATCATCGCGTGTTCATCGTCGAACATGAACTCCGCCAGCGCACGCGCCAGCTCGGTCTTACCCACACCCGTCGGTCCCAAAAAGATGAATGAGCCAATCGGGCGGTTCGGGTCTTGCAATCCCGCACGCGCACGCCGCACCGCCTTTGACACCACACTCAACGCATCGTCCTGCCCAACCACACGTTGATGAAGACGCTCCTCCATGTGGATCAACTTCTGCGTTTCACCTTCAAGCAGACGTGAGACAGGGATGCCCGTCCAGCGCGCGACGATGGTTGCGATCTCTTCAGCGTCCACTTCTTCTTTGAGCAGCGACCCCTCGTTCTGAATGGACTTTAGTTTTGATTCAGCGTTCTGGATCTTTCCGTCCAGCTCACGCATTTCTCCGTACTTCAAGCGTGCGGCTTTCTCCAGATCAGAGTCACGTTCGGCGCGTTCCATTTCGATGCGCGTACTCTCAAGTTTCTCTTTCAACCTACGTAATTCCGTGATGGCTTGTTTCTCGGTCTGCCAGCGTGCAGACAACGCCTTGGATGTCTCTTTCAGGTCAGCGAGTTCCTTTTCGATGTTCGCAAGCCGTTCCTTCGAAGCCTTATCCTTTTCCTTCCTCAACGCCTGCCGCTCGATCTCCAACTGCATCACCTGACGGTCTACATGATCCAATTCCTGCGGCTTCGAGTCGATCTCCGTGCGCAGACGCGCCGCGGCTTCATCGATCAGGTCAATGGCTTTATCTGGCATCTGACGATCCGCAATATACCGATTGGACAGTGTCGCAGCGGCAATCACAGCAGGGTCGGTAATGCGCACACCGTGATGCACTTCGTAGCGTTCCTTGAGTCCGCGCAGGATGGAGATCGTATCTTCCACGCTCGGTTCTTCCACCAACACAGGCTGGAAGCGTCGCTCCAGCGCGGGGTCTTTTTCGATGTTCTTGCGGTATTCGTCCAAGGTCGTCGCGCCAATCATGTGCAGTTCGCCGCGCGCCAGCATCGGCTTGAGCATGTTGCCCGCGTCCATGGCGCCTTCGGCTTTGCCCGCGCCCACAACCGTGTGCATCTCATCCAGGAACAGCAGGATCTCGCCATCTGATTCTGTGATCTCGTTTAGGACTGCCTTGAGACGTTCCTCGAACTCGCCACGATACTTTGCACCCGCGATCAACGCGCCCATATCCAACTGGACAAGCCGCTTCTTTTTCAAACCTTCGGGCACGTCCCCATTGACGATGCGCTGTGCCAACCCTTCGACGATGGCTGTCTTACCCACGCCAGGTTCACCGATCAGTGCGGGATTATTCTTGGTGCGGCGCGAAAGGATTTGCACCACGCGCCGAATCTCCTCGTCACGCCCGATGACGGGGTCAAGTTTTCCCTGACGGGCAGATGCGGTCAGGTCACGACCATATCGTTCGAGCGATTGGTAGGTCGATTCAGGATTCTGTGAGGTCACTCTCTGGGAGCCGCGCACAGATTTTAGCGCGGAAAGAACCGCGTCCTTCGTCAAACCAAAAGATGTGAGTCGTTTTGCTTCGGGCGATTCAGTTAATCCAAGCAGAATATGTTCCGTCGAGACGTAATCATCCTGCATGCCTTTGGCGTAGCGCTCGGCAGCTTTGAGAACATCCGCAGTGGATTGAGCCAGCCCAACGTCCGCATTCGAACCGCGGATCTTGGGTCGGCTTTCGAGATCGTGAGTCAATTCATTTCGCAAGGCTTGCGCGCTGCCCGCCACCTTATTGACAATGGCAGGCACAACGCCTTCATCCTGTTGCAATAAAGACAATAAAAGATGAACAGGCTCGATCGCCTGATGGTTGTAGTCCTGCGCAAGCTGCTGTGCATGCAGGATCGCCTCTTGTGATTTTTGGGTATAGTTATTGAGATTCATTCTGCCTCCGATACGATAGGAGTTTTCCCGTTAATGGTATCGGGGCTGTGTCTGATAACTGTCAACACGGCGTCAGAGGAAAATTAGAGGGAATGGAAAACCGCAGGCTCAGATCCTTCGCCAGGACAAGCCTGCGGTTTCCATCTCACACTCTTAAATCTTCCGGCTTGATCGGAATATGACGTATTCGTTTCCCAGTGGCAGCATAGACTGCATTCGCTACGGCAGGGGCGATGGGCGGGACTCCCATTTCACCGATACCCGATGGGTTTCTATCACTGGGCACGATATACACTTCGATGACAGGCATCTCGTCCATTCGCAGGATCGGGTAATCGTGGAAGTTGCTTTGCTGGACGCGTCCGTTCTTGATCGTGGCTTCGGCTTTGAGTGCGGCGGTCAGACCAAAGACGATGCCTCCCTGCATCTGCGCTGTGATCGTATCAGGGTTTACCGCCATACCACAATCCACCGCGCAGACTACACGATTCACCCGGACATTACCATTCACATCCACGGTCGCTTCCGCCACATGTGCAACATGAGTTACCCCAAACGTGGCAAAGTATGCCATCCCGCGTCCCTGCCCTGCTGGTAACGGGCTTCCCCAATCTGATTTTTCTGCGGCGAGTTGGATCACACCCAAAGCGCGTTTGTCACGTTGATACAACTCCAATCGCAAGTCGAGTGGATCGCGTTTCAATGCCAGAGCCATTTCGTCAATAAAGCTCTGTTCGCTGTATGCGCGCGTAAATTCACCCACCGAACGCCACGCCCCCGTTGGCACACCCGATCCGTTCCCAACACGGATGGGCGGAATGGTGGGCTTATCCAGCGAAACGAACGCGTACTGGACAGCCATCGGGTGGTAGAAGTCGTGTTGAAGGTCATCGTCACGCGTCCAAACCACTTGGACAGGACCAGCCGTCGCCTTGGAAAGAAGCGCAGCTTCTTCTGCATAATCCGTTTGAAGGCGGCGTCCAAATCCCCCGCCGATCAGCGGCAGATGTACCGTCACCTTAGCCTGCGAAATTCCGCACACCCTTGCTACCGCGCGTTGAACATCCTGCAGGCTCTGCGTGGGTGCCCATACTTCGCAGACACCATCATGGAAATGCGCCGTGCAGTTCATCGGTTCCATCGTGGCGTGCGCCTCATACGGGATCACGTAGATCGCTTCTAGGATATTGTCGTTCGTTGACCTTTTCAACCTGGCTTCTGCATCGACCATCATTTGCCGGCTGTCAAGCGCCGCGCCGCTGCCTTCGTCCCATGTGACTTTCAATGCGTTGCGTCCGCGGATCGCCGCCCATGAGTTATGAGCAAGCACAGCGATGCGGTCTTCCAGCACGACCACATCCTTCACTCCTGCAATTGTTCTCGTTTCGGAATCATCATAACTTGCATACGTCCCGCCAAACACAGGGCTACGAGCAATTGCCGCAAAGGACATATCTGGCAAGCGCACATCCAAACCATACACTGCCTTGCCGCTCACGATCTGCGGTGCATCCCAATGCCCCATGGCACTGCCGATGAACTTGAACTGATCCGACTCCTTGAGTGGAACTCGATTGGGCTTTTTTACTTTGAATGCCGCCTCCGCCAGTTCACCGTAGGATAATTTTTTTACGCCATCGGGATGAATGACAAACCCCGCTTCGGGCTCACAGGAGGCTGGGTCTACATCCCAAACCTGCGCGGCAGCTTCCACCAACATCTGGCGTGCAGTCGCTCCCGCCTGACGCATGGCTCCATGATACGTTGACATGCTGACACTGCCACCCGTTTGCTGATCGCCATATCTTGAGTCAGCATCCGCCTGCACAATCCGCACAGATGACCACTCGATATCCAATTCATCCGCAACCAGCATGGCAAGCGCGGTGCGGATGCCCTGTCCCATTTCGGAACGGAAAGCAGTGAAGGTCAACATGCCATCCTGGTCGATCTTGATGTAAATATCCGCCACCCAATCGAACGGCGGACGCGGTTCAACAGTGCCGTCGGGCGGTACAGGTACAACGACTGGCGTTTCTGTTCCGGGAGCACAAGCATCGAGATAAACAGCAAGGATCAGTCCGCCACCAGCAAGACCGGAAAGTTTCAGGAAATCACGGCGTGAAAGTTTTGCGTCCATCTCACACCTCCTGAGCGGCACGATGGATCGCCGTACGGATGCGCTGGTACGTCCCGCAGCGGCAAAGCACATCCCCCATCGCCGCGTCGATATCTGCATCGCTTGGGTTGGATTTTTTCTTGATCAATGCCACCGCGTTCATGATCTGCCCCGGCTGGCAATATCCGCATTGGGTGACATTCTCCTCCAGCCAGGCTTTCTGCACCGGATGGCTGACATCCGCGGACAACCCTTCGATGGTGAGGATGGATTTCCCTGTAACCGCCGAAATCGGCGTTATACAGGAACGCAAAGGCTCATCGTCCACCAACACGGTACAGGAACCGCATAGCCCAATCCCGCAACTGAATTTCGTCCCCGTGAGGCTAAGCAGGTCACGCAAGACCCATAGCAATGGCATGGTCTCATCTGCATCCACAGAATACATTTCGTCGTTCACTTTCAAATCAAACACTGGCATGAAACGTCCCTCCCAAAAGAATTATTTGCAATCACATCATCAGTATAGCGAGTTTATTTTTCCAAAACAATATGCCTTTCTTCCATGACAGCATCTCCCGCTTAGAACAAAAAGAAACGCAGGCTCATCACCTGCGTTTCTTTTTGTTCCTGATTAGCTATTGTCTTCCACTTCGACGTGTCGTTGTCCCGGATGTGGAGCCGAATGAGCTCGCGTCACGATATTGCAGAACAAGGACATCCCCTGTCTGGCGTTCAAGCGTGGACGTGAAGGCGCGCAGATGATTCTCAGACCCTTTCAGCAGATTGTTGTAGACCAATTGAATGTCGGCATTTGTGGTTCGTGCAATACGGGCTTGCAGATCCTGAATATCAAGTTCTTCGATGCTGATACCCGCTTTCAATGCATCCGCCAGAGACTGGCTTCCCTGCGCAACAAGCTGGTTGTAAAGGTTTTGTAGTTCGGGCTTTGTAAACTCACCCACTCCATTCCCTGCGGCGGGATCATCAATGCCATAGATGTCCAGGAGATTCTTTATTGCAGCAGTATGGGCTGCTTCGCTGTTGGCAATGTTCTGGAAGATGGACAATCCCCATTTGGCGTACAGGGTCACATACACATCACGTGCAAGTTTCTCCTCTTCACGCATGAAGATCAAATCTTCAACTTCACTTGAGGACAGGATGCTTTCATGGGCGGTCAATCCCTCAGCAAAAGCGGGTGTTACAGATGCAAACGTTGTCCCCACCACAGCGATCAAT
>CAYTDB010000102.1:0-17962 GCA_964436455.1 uncultured Anaerolinea sp.
TTATCGTGACCGCCTCTCGCATCACTTGAGCGTGGGGGAGAAGAAGCGCATCGCCATCGCAACGGTGTTATCCATGAACCCGCAAATTTTGGTGCTCGATGAACCCTCAGCGGGACTTGATCCGCGTGCACGCAGAACGTTGATCAATCTGTTGCGTGATCTACCAATCACGATGTTAGTCTCTACACATGATATGAGACTTGTAGAAGAATTATTTCCGCGCACGATTGTGATGGATGAAGGTCTCATTGTGGCGGATGGGGATACGAGGGCGATACTGGCTGATGAGAAGTTCCTGAATGAACATGGGTTGGAGAGGGCGTAGCCCGTCAGACTTCTGAAGTCTATATAAAACGCAAGCGCCCCTGATTTTCAGAGGCGCTTGTTACTTGTATGAAGATTGTATTTTACAATCCCGCTGCGCTCTTGAGCGCTTCCGCCTTATCCGTGTTTTCCCAGGGGAGTTGGATATCGTCGCGGCCGAAGTGACCGTAGGCGGCGGTCTGCCGGTAGATCGGCTTGCGCAGGCCCAGGTCACGGATGATCGCGCCGGGGCGCAGGTCAAAGTGATCGGCGATGAGTCCGGCAATGTGGTCGTCTGAGATCTTGGCGGTCCCGAAAGTCTCAACGTTCACCGAAAGCGGATGTGAGACACCGATGGCATAAGCCACCTGCACTTCCACGCGGTCGGCGATGCCTGCAGCGACGATGTTCTTGGCAACGTAACGCGCGGCGTACGCGGCGGAGCGATCCACTTTTGTGGGATCCTTGCCGCTGAACGCGCCGCCGCCATGACGGCCCATGCCGCCGTATGTATCGACGATGATCTTGCGGCCGGTCAAGCCTGCATCGCCAAGGGGACCGCCGACAACAAAGCGGCCGGTCGGGTTGACGAAGACTTTGATATCCTTGTCCACCATGCCTTCAGGAAGCACAGGCATGATGATATGTTCTGTGACCATCTCCGCGATCTCAGCCTGTGAGACATCCGGTGCGTGTTGCGTGGAAATGAGGACGGTGTCCACACGGACGGGTTTGCCGTGGGAATATTCGATGGTGACCTGACTCTTCGCATCGGGACGAAGCCAGGGGATGGCCCCGTTCTTGCGCAGTTCGCTTTGCCGATGCATTAACTTGTGCGCGAGGTAGATCGGCAGGGGCATGAGGGTGGGTGTTTCGTTGCAGGCAAACCCGAACATCATGCCCTGGTCACCTGCGCCAATGGAATCGATCTCCTCATCCGTGAGGCGATGTCCATCGCGTGTTTCGAGTGCATGGTCCACGCCCATGGCGATATCGCCGGATTGTTTTGCAATGGCGACCAGTACGCCGCACGAGTTGCCGTCGAAGCCTTTGTCGCTGGAGTCGTATCCGATCTCGGTGACGACCCTGCGCACCAGATCATCGAAGTTGATGACGGCCTTGGTAGTGACCTCGCCCAATAGGGCAACAAAGCCGGTCTTTGTGGCGGTTTCGCAGGCGACGCGCGAGCGTGGATCCTGCTCAAGGCACGCGTCCAGCACGGCATCCGAGATCTGATCGCACATCTTGTCGGGATGTCCCTCTGAAACTGATTCGGACGTGAACACCAGTTTCGGGGAGGTCATAAAGGTATTGCTCATTGTTTTTGTTTCTCCTTAAGAAAAAAGATTGCCCCATCAGACGAACAGAAAGGGCAATCTCATATTATTGATTGAAGCCCTCTCATCTCCCAGAACATCCGTCTGTCGGAATTGGCACCTTTTCAACGTAGTCTAATGAGAACCATTGCTGATAGGTTGTCGAGGCATCGCAGGGCCGTTCCCTCCGCCTCTCTGGATAAGAGCGCCTTGTGGGGCTATTGAATTGTGACGAGATATTACCACATGGAAATTGACACGTCAATTAATAAACTCATCAAAGTTGTTGTTTTTTCACTCATCCACTGCACATCGAAAACCAATTCTTGGAGAGAAATCACCCAGATATTCAGGTGAGCCTTTTTGTGCTCTCAAGTCTGACCCTAATACGGAAGAACGTTTCGAGACGCGGATATTGATCTCTGCATCGCCCAGACTCCCGCCGCGCACAACACGCTTCAAACTGGAACTGGAAGTGGGTCCCACAGGATTGAACATTTCCAACGTTGACGCATAGAACGTCGGGCTGTAGATGTCGTTCGTCCATTCCGCCACGTTGCCAGCCATATCCAGCACACCAAACGGACTCGCCCCGAGCGGATAACTGCCCACGCGCGATGTATCCGTGACAAGCATGTTGAAGTTGACGAACCTGTAATCGGCTTTGTCTTCACCCCAAGGGAAGGTGCGCATGTCATCACCGCGCGCGGCGCGTTCCCATTCCGCTTCGGTGGGGAGGCGGCGACCTGTCCATTCGCAATAGGTCTTTGCCTGTCCCCACGTGACATATACCACAGGATAATCCTTGAATGCAGGATCGTAAAAATATTTGGCTTTTCTGGCTGTGCCAAGGTTTTGTGGAAGTGTACATACGCCTGCACTGACACATAACTGATACATGACGTTTGTCACTTCGATTTGGTCCATCCAATACGCGTCAAGTGTGACATCATGAGCCGGGAACTCATCCGGCGCGGCGCGAACGTCAAATCCGCCCATGTGGAAGGTGCCAGCGGGGATGTAGACCTGCGGCATCCCATCAACGGACGAAAAGCGCATGATTGCAATTTCTTCAGTCGGAACCGAAGTTGAAGTAGGCAAAACAACCTGCTCGGTTGCAGTTGGTACAGCAGGAGTTTCAGTGCCGATTAGAACTGTGGCTGAAGTTGGTTCTGCCGTTGGAACTTCAGTTGCAGTTTCTCCGCAGGCGGTGAGAAAAAGGATGAATAACAATATGGGCAGGAGTTTTTTCATGGATATCCTGATAAACACAAAGTGACAGACACCAATTTGGTGACTGTCACTCGATAATAGTATCACTAAGGAGTGGAGCCAACAAAATTTAAAGCGTAGAGTGCATCTTGATAATTCGGATTCACGGTCAGTGCCCTGCGCCAGTTTTCGATGGCGCCGGTGGTGTCACCTTTGCGGTAAAGCGCCCAGCCGTGCCAGAGCCAGGTCTCTTCGGACATCTGTGTGCGCTGCAGGGCGTAATCGGTCAACGCGAGCAGGTCGTCAATGCGGTGCGCCTGGAAGTTGGCAATGAACGGACTGAATTGATAACGGAACATGCGCTGCGGCAAGCCCAGTTCGCGCGCCTTGTCGTATGCGGCATTGGCATCATCGTAGCGCTCGAAGTAAACAAGATTACTTCCAAGGTTAAACCACGCGAACGCGTCAGATGGATCTTCGAGAGTGGCGGCTTGGGATGAGGCGAGGCTGTTTTGCCGATTCAGGTCCGGGTCCCAGTTTGAGCCGAGCAGTCCCATCATCTCCTCCTCTTGATCGGGAAGATAGATAAACATGTAAAGATAATTGAACGGCTTCCATTCATCCTGCAGTGTTTCGTAAGCGACTGAGCGATCGGGACCACGATACGTATCCTGCACGATGAAGGTCTGGGTTGAGTCATCATAAGCGGTCAGCAAAAGATAGTGCGCCGCCCAAAGATCGTCATCGGGCCAGCCGGTGTCATCGGGGTTCAGCGATGTGGTGCCCTCGATCATGACGGGATACCCCGCGGCAATCAAGCGCTTGAGCACTTCGATATCGCCGCCCACACGATACTCGATGCGAAGCCAGCCCGCGTAGTTGCGCACCCAATAGGCGAGTTCTTCGGGGTTGACATTGCGATCACCCGTGACGGGTTTGATGACATCCGAAATATCCTTCTGCAAGCCGCTCCAGCCGAACATGTGCAGCATCATGGACAACGCCGCCGGACCGCAGTTGTTCGGCGTTTGTTTTTCATACGGAGGGGATGTAAGCGATGCCTGTGCGGGAGGCGGTTCAAGCGTGGACGTGGGAACTGCTTCTGTTTCAATTGCCGCTTGTGTCGGGACGGCGGTCTCTGTGGCGGCAAAGGGTGTTGGCGTTACGGCGCTCGTCTGGTTGGGAATCGCAGTAGGCACATCACCGACAGGATTGATAACATTTCGGAGATATGTTTTCGCGACTTCGTATCTCCATGTAACGCGTGTGTTAATGGCAGGGATCTGCATGAGGATGCTGGCAAGCGCGATTAAACCCGCGCCAGCCAGCAGGATATTTCTCATTGAGAAAATTGGGGGACGACCCTTGTGGTCATCCCTGGTTGGGTGCCTTTGCAACATGCGGGAGAGTTTACCAGAGTTGGATGAATCTAAAGTAAATGAGATTTAAGCAGTACCAAGATAAACATACACTTCTTTTTGATCATGTCGTTTCAACACCGTGTAACGGGTATATCCATCCATCAATGCAAAGCCTTCGCGGTTGACCAATAACGGTTCGATGGAGACCCCGCGCAACATGGATTCCTCCCGCTCGTCCGCGCGTTCTTCAAGGTCGGAGATGAAATCCGCCACCGACATCAAATCCGGATTGGGATGGATATTTTTTAATTCGACGATCTTCAATGAGAAAACCATCTTTGGCAGACTGTTTATCCATGCAACCGTCCAGTGTTCATGCGGCTCTTCGTTATGGTCAATCTCCCATTCGCGCATGATCCATTGCAGGAGGAATTCTTTGATTACCTTTGGATCGTGTAAGACATGGTATGTGAAATCACCCAGTTTGCAGTATTCAAAGTCAACTTTCATTTATATCCCAATAATTCCAGTGCCACAGCAATGGATGGGTCGGTATCGAAGGTGAATGTATCCCAGGGTGAGTATGCGTTGATATTCGGTATGATCCCGTCTCTTTCCCAATCGTCGTCCGAGAAGGCGGAGTCGAACGTTTCTGATGCGATCCACATCACTGAACCGTCATCGAAGTCGTATCCATGCAGGACTTCCACGTTACCCAGGCTGGTCTTGCCTGTGATCTTTGCGCCACGTGCGTCCCTCATCACACCTGCAAAAATTTCGCCAAAACTGGCTGTATCCTCACTGACCATCACCACCAGCGGCACGGTCTGCGAGTTGTGGATTGGGTTTGCTTCGATGCTCAACGGACGCGATTCAAAACGACTGACAAACACACCAATTCCGCCGTTGGTAAAGAATTCAAGGATCGGAATAAGGACTGTGCTGGCTCCGCCGCCGTTCAAACGCACGTCCAGAATCAAGCCATCGAGATTGCCGAAATTTTGCAATGCCTGTTCGATCTGTGGTGGAAGGGTTTCATCGTAGAACGAAGGGATGAAGATGTAGCCAATGCGGGAACCGTCCCCGGTTGAAACGAGACGTGCATCAATGGGAATGTTGCCATCGATGGGAGTTCGCACCAGCACCACGTCACGCGGTGACTCGCCGGGTGACTGAACAGTCAAAACTACGGATGTACATTCCGGTCCAAGGGTGCGAATGCCGGTATCGGCTGAGACGGGCAAGCCATCCACAAGCAGGATGCTATCGTGTGGCTGCAAACCGGCGTATTCAGCGGGTGAACCTGGGAATGTTGAAATGACGACCAACCGCCCGCGTTCCAAGTCCACGTTACTGTATACACCTATTCCCACAAATTCATTTTCACCTCTGAGTTCCTGTTCCGCCTGTTGAACTTCCACCGGGGATATGAAAGCTGAATGTTCATCCCCAAGTTCGTCTATCATGAACTGCATTTCAAGGTAGAAGTCTTCTGTCTTCAGCCCTTCCACTATCTTGACGCGATATTGTGCCACGATGCCTTTCCAGTCCCTGCCGTTGTAATCCGGGTATACATACACCTGCTTCACAATGTGTTCGATCTCATCGATGATTTGTAATTGCAGCCGCTTCGAGATCTCTTTCGTTTCGGACTTTGGCGTGGGGTGAATGGTAAGATCCGGTGAGATCATCGGCAATGGCACAGATGCATCACATTGCGGCGGGATGTAAGCCGGCACGAGCGGGGTTGCTGTTGAGGTGGGGGATGGGGTGATTGTTGATGTAGGGGTAAAGGCTGGGGTTGGTGTCACGGTGGGTGGCACGATCATCTGCGTGACGAAATTGCATGATAATAACGACAAGACCAGCAAACCAAAAAAGAATCTATTTATTTTCATTTGCTCCATTCCAACACACGTTCCAATAAATTTGAGATCGGGTTAAGATCATGGACTGGCACACCAAATTTTTTGTGCGAGTTTTTTCATATTGAAAAACGCGGGCGCCCTCTTGAAGAGGAGTTGCACGTTGATTGAACTCCGCACGCGTCAGCCAACCCGCCAGAAGAATATCCATGCCATAGACCCAGATGTTGCTCCAATCGGTCGGGTTGATGAGATATGTCTCCTTACGCGCCGGGCTGTGGATTCCGATGCGGGCATCCGGCAAAGACTTACTTTGGATGAGTGCCACTGTGAAAAAATTCTCATCCAACTGGACTCGTGTAACAGGCGGTAACTCCACGCTGACAGTCCGCATCTCGCGCTCCTCATCCTGCCCGTAGACTTCGACGATCTGTGTCTCCGCTGATTCCGATTTCAACACCAGCTTTCCCAGCGGCTTCCAATCGGTTGGTCGCATCCACGCATCAGGCATGACATGAACCAGATGGACAGGCTGTTTCCTATGGATCGCCTTTTGTATATCCTCCATCGACGCAGCAATCAGCCCTGATAAAAATGCGAAGAGGTAAATATCCTTATCCGAATGTCCCTCTGCCGCGTTCTGGTCAGAAGGGACCAATGCAGGCGCGTTCAAAATAACCTCAGGGTTGCGCTTCATTTCTGCAATCTGTTCGCGATATGTAATGAGAAATGACTTGATGTCGCATCGTCGTCCGCCCAAGGCAACGTCATACCGATCTGGTTCCGTGAACGGAGTCGCCCCCTTCACATCAAAAGGGGTATTTTGCTCCGACAGGCACCTCCGGAACGCCAACTCCACAGCCACACCCGCCGCGATATACCGCAGGCGATCATACGGCGACCCACCCATGCGATTGTACGTATACGGCAACGACCGCAGCGCATAGGCAATCCCGCCCTCGGTTAGGTCACGGGAATAGGGGAGGTGGATGAGGTCGGGAGAGGAGATCATTTTACTTGTTGCTTAATGTCATTCTGAACGACCGAAGGGAGTGACACTTGCACCTGCACGCAGGTGCAGGTGAGAATCTCTCCTACCGTTTGGAATCTTCCCGGCAAATCAGAGATTCTTCGCCGCTCCGCGGCTCAGAATGACATTAGGTGAGCAGGTCACGGGTGTAGGGGAGATGGATGCGGTCAGAGGAAGAAAGCAGAATGTGTGATTCGGACTGTGAAGTATGTTGAACATAAATCCAAAATCGTAAATTGGTTCACTCATTCCTGAATTGCAAACAATAATGATGGAAGGTGTTGCTCACCCACGCTGACCCCATGCCATAAGGGGCGAGGGACTGGTTATCTTGACAGTTATGCACGACGAAATTTTCTGTCATATATGAATTCGCTGTTTCCACTTTAAGGTTGTAGACAAGACCTGAATATTCAACAGTTCCAATTTGGCGAATTGGCAACCAGATGAGATTGTCTCGAAGCCAATGTTGATTGCGTATAACTGTTCGATGCAAAGATACAATTCCAAGTAGCTCCTGCATTTTTATCATGGATTGACCGCGGTAACTAAGATTGAACCATTTGGGGTTTCGTTGAATGTACGGGATCGCCCCCAATCTGGTGGTTAAATATGAAATCCCTGTAGCCAGGTCTTCTGAAACTGTTTTGTATAGCACCCTTTCTTCGTTTGCATGTCCGTCACCCGCCCAAAGGGACTGGAGCAGATGCTTTTGTTTTTCTTTCGGCAGATGAAACATGAAATCGGGTATCTTTTTTTGATGGGCATCTCTGCCGAAAAGATTTTCAAGGAGAATTGAGATAGATTTACTGCGGCACCATACACCTTTGCCATCTGCTTTTAACGATACGTCGAATACAGATTGGAATAACTGCACGATTTCACTTTGAGCTTTGGGAGATCTGTTGGCAATATAAGCTCCTGATATGCTAGCACTGCCCTCAGACAGATACCAGCCAGCCAGCCTCATAAAATCATTGTTGACGGAAATAAACTTAGGTAATTTTTCCCTTCCTTGTTTTCCTTGTCCGCGAGTGTAATACCAATTGTCATCTTGTATCCAGTCCAAAACCTGTGGCAAGTAAAAACTGATGTCTAATCGAACCAGGTCAATCGTTGTTTGTGGTACTGGGAACGCCACCACATCTCCAATTCTTAAATCTTTCGCAGGTTTCCATAATGAACTGCGTCTCTCGCTTCTTTTGAAATTTTCTTGAAATAATTTGCCATTCCTGTGCTTGTATCTTTTGCGTTCGATCGTTAATACTTCATGCTCAGGGGTCATGGAAATCGCCCTTCCGAGTAATGAGGCTTTAATTGTAATTAATTGACCCGAATGACGACGTTGCATTGTTTTGGTAACATTTTCAAGAGTTCCAAGGTGTGTCAAAACTTTTTCACTAGTGGTTATAGTTTCGATCGGTTTTAAGCCCGACTGAGTCCATACCTTTTGCCCTGCTGGCAAACACCAGACCTTTTCATCTTTAAGAGTATACGTCTTGCCGAGTTCGCGCGCGATATCCCATGCCAGCGGATAGATCTTCCCGCCTTTTTTGACGTTCTTGACAATGATAGTGAGATAAGCTTTCTCGCGCAGTATGGGTTTTAATCCTTCATAGATGTGAACGAGTTTGGAAAGGAACTCTTCATAATCGGCAATGTTTCCCATATCGTTCGGATCGTCCGAATAATGGACATCCAATTCCTCGGAAGAGCGCCGCTTCTTTTGAGTCTCTGCGCCTTTGGCACGTAACATATCCCAGTAGGGAGGGGAAGTCAAAACATAATCCGTAAGTGGTAATTCGTAATTGGTTGCAAGCGATGCATCTCCGTGAATGACCTTTGCCGTTAGACCTTTGACGTTATCACCCAAAACTTTTCTTTCTTCTTCAATGATCTGTTGCGCGATCTTTGCATATTTTGGATTTAACTCGATGCCGTAGCTATTTCGCCCTGCACGCAATGCCGCGACGAGGGTCGAACCTGTACCTGCCATGGGGTCGAGGACGGTCTCGCCTTCTTTGGTGAAGAATTCAATGAATTCCTGTGCCATCGTCTCAGGGAATTTGGCGGGATGCACCAGTACTCCCTTTTTGCGGGGAGGCGGATTATGGATGAACCACGATTTCTGGAACTTCAGCCATTCCTTGTTGGTGAGGTTGTTTAGTTTGTTTTTTGGCATATATATGTTCGTTGGTTGAGTAGGCTGCACCTGTCCGCGATATCGAAACCAACAGGGTTCAAAATTACTCTTGAAACGGAAATTCTTCTGATTACTTTTCGATATGCCCTTCGGGCTACTCAACCACCGGATCTCCTAATGACATTACGGCATTGGCGTCCTCGTCGGCGGGACGTAGTTCACATCATACACGATAAAGTCTGAAAATATAACACTGACCGGCGTATCTCCCGCACCGCGCGCAAATACTCCAAATAACCCGAACGGCGAACTTGGATCGCTGATACTGAATTGGAAACGTCCGTTGAGGAAGAGTCGCATATCATTACCGACCGCCCACATCCCAATACGGACTTCGCCAGGCGCGCCCGGAGGAGCGTCCCCGCTGGGGGTTGGTTCCTGCATGAGCAAACGCACACTCGACCGATACCGCTCCGCAGAGACCATCGAGTTGCAGGTCAACGTGAAGCGGTAGAACGAAGTCCCTGTGGAGCGGATGATGATACCGTAGCTATCGTCCCCGCGGCACAGGCTGGGGCGCGCAGTGATCTCCGCGTAGAAGTCGCCCAGGAGCACGTCACGGCGAAAACTGGCAAGGTACACGCCCGGCTGTGCCGAAATGGATAGGCGGTTACGCCCGATGGTAGCGCTTCCCTGGTCGGAGGATGCAATATCCCAAACTACTTCATTCGAAAAGTCATCGGTGAGAATAGTCAAGCCGATTCCAGGACTCATCTCTGGAGTGGATGTATGGGTAGGAATAACATTCAGCGTGGGAGTGGCTGATGGGGGGAACCAGACAATGGTCGGGGAGGGAAGCGGAGTTTCGGATGGGATGGGAGTTTCAGTGGGTAGGATCGGTTCGGAGGGCAGACAAGCGTTTAGAAGGAGAAATCCAGTGAAAAGAAAAGAGGGAATAAAACGCCGCATGGAATAATGACAATCTTCGTGATGCTTTTGTTTCAGGGTGTTGTAAAATTACGTTAAATATTCTACCGCTAAATGCGGCACTTCACGGCACAAAGGAGACTCTATGACCGAAAAACTTGTACTGGTGACCGGTGCATGTGGTGAAATTGGTCAGGCGTTGGTGCAAGGTTTGGCAAAACAGGGCGGATATAAAATCGTAACAGCGGATCTGGCTCCGTTACCCGACAGCATCAAGGACATGTCGGCGGAGCACGCCCAGGGGGACCTGGTATACAAGATCAAAACCTTCTATGATTATGATTTCGATGTGATCTTTCACCTGGCGGCTTCGCTTTCGTCGAAGGCGGAGGTGTCGAGCGAGGACGCGCATCGCATCAATGTGGAAGGCACGATGCAGCTGTTGATGATGGCGGCATATCGTTCGGAGAAGTATCACAAGTCAGTGAAGTTTTTGTTCCCGAGTTCGATCGCGGCGTATGGCATGTCCGATATGGATGTCAAGAAAGCCGCGGGCGCGGTCAGCGAAGACCACTACAACACACCCCATACCATGTATGGATGCAACAAGCTATATTGCGAGAAGCTGGGGATGTATTACGGCAAATACTACGGACAAAAGCATCTGGATGACAACCCGCCTCACATGCTGGACTTTCGGGCGATCCGGTTCCCAGGCTTGATCTCAGCCTTTACCCTGCCCAGCGGCGGGACAAGTGACTACGGACCCGAGATGTTGCACGCCGCGGCACAAGGCAAGCCGTATTCGTGTTTCGTGCGCGAAGATACGAAGATCTCGTTCATGGCAATGCCCGATGCGATCAAGTCCCTGTTGATGCTTGTGGATGTTCCGCGCGAGAACTTGAGCCATGTTGTATACAACATCGCTGCCTTCGCGATCACAGCGAAAGACTTCCGTGACCACGCACTAAAAGCCTTCCCTGATGCAAAGATCACGTTCGAACCGAACCCACGCCGCCAGGGTATCGTCGATTCGTGGCCCGAAGATGTGGATGACACCCTCGCCCGAACCGAGTGGGGCTGGACTCCTGATTACGATGAAGATCGTTTTTTCAACGAATATTTCCTGCCAGAGATCCGAAAGAGATATGGGAAACAAACATGAACATCTAGGGGCGGGCTTACCCGCCCCTACGGTTTTGTGTACCCTGATATAATCCCCGTCCGATGAAAAAACAGAACGTTTACTTTATTAGTGCATTCATGCTCATTCTGGTGCTGGCCGGCATGGCGCTGCCTGCCAATACTGCGAACGCCGCGCCGAACCTGCAGGGATTTGTCACCGCCACCCCGGGACCAGACGGACGGATCATGTACATTGTTGTAGAGGGGGATAGCTGTTCAAGCGTCGCGCTTAATCATGGCATCACCATTCCGCAATTGCGTCAGTTCAATACACGACTGGATGAAGGCTGCTCGCTGACCATTGGACAACAGCTCGTTGTCGGTCTTGCCGCCCCGATCACTGCACCAACGATCGGCGTCATCCCCACACCGACAATTCCAGTTGCCACTGCCACACCTTTTAACGGAACGACCGAAGTCTGCATTCTTTTGTTCGACGATGTGAACGGTGACGCGCTCCGCCAGGAGACCGAGTTCGGCATTGATGGCGGCGCGGTCAGCCTCACGAACCTGAACGGCTCCTATTCACAGACGCAGAACACCACCTCCGCCATTGACCCGGACTTGGGTGAGCCGGTCCGCTCTTGTTTCGGAGATGTCCCGGCAGGGAAGTACAATATCAGTATGGCGATCCCAGACGGCTACAATCCGACCATGTCCTTGAGCTACACCTTTGATGTCAAAGCCGGTGACCGCGCCTCTGTGGATTTTGGTGCGCAGTCCAAATCGCTTACACTCCAGGATCCGGTAATAGCAGAAGAGAGCGGTGGCCGCTCAACCGTATTGGGTATCTTTGGGCTTCTGCTCCTGCTTGGCGGGCTCGGACTTGGTTATTACGCCTACCGTTCAAACCAGCCGCAAAGCAAACTCAAAGGAAGCCCGCTGACAAAGCGATGAATAAAAATGAAACCGCCGATGCAGGCGGTTTTTCATTTTCGGAGTTGTGAACTTCCGAATTCATCCTTCATTATTGATCCTCACCCCATCGGATACCGCATTCGTTGTCCCCCGATTAAATGAAAATGGATGTGAAACACCGACTGTCCGCCATCAAACCCTGTGTTGGTGATGATGCGATAGCCGCCTCCATCGATCCCTTCTTCCTTTGCAAGTTTTCCCGCGGTTGTGACGAGATGCCCCATCAGTTGTTCATCCTCAGATTCAAGCGCGTTGACCGACTCGATGTGCCTGTTTGGCACGATTAATATATGTGTCGGTGCAACAGGGTGGATGTCGCGAAAGGCTGTCACCTGCTCGTCGCGGTAAACGATCGTTGCTATTGCTTCATTACTGATGATCTTGCAGAAAATACATGAGTCTGTCATATTGGCTCTGATCCTCGATAAATGGGCGAAAATATGAATGAAAGAAGCTTTTAATATCATCGAGACATGGAGTCCACAGAGGAAGCAAGAGAAAAATCTCAATGAACTCTGTGCTCTTTGCGGGAAAGATATACAATGTAGATTAATTGGCGCAATTCTACCCTCATCTCTGAGGAATGTTAGAAATATCTTACCTTTCCGCGTTGTCCGTTTAATTAGCGATATAATGACCCGCGCATAAGGAAAATATTATGAATGAAACACTCTTGACCTGGATAATCTTTATCCTCGCCTTTGGCGGGATGGTGATCGTACACGAACTTGGGCACTTTATTGCAGCGCGCCTCGTGAAAGTGGAAGTTGAGGAATTTGGCATTGGTTTTCCAACGCCGGGCGCGATAACCCTGTTCACCTGGCAGGGAACGCGCTTCACGTTGAACTGGCTGCCCATTGGAGGCTTTGTCCGCCCCAAGGGAGAGAACGACCCGAATGTGGAAGGAGGTCTCGCCGCCTCTGCGCCTTGGAAACGCCTGTTTGTGCTCTCTGCTGGTCCCATCATGAACTTGATCACGGCGGTTCTCGTGATCAGCATCATCATCAGCCAGATGGGCGGGATCATTACATCTCCCTCACCCGATGACACCGGACCACAGGAAATCCTCATCACTGAAGTCATCTCGAACAGTCCGGCGGATCAGGCAGGGTTGCAAATGGGAGATATCCTGCTCACAGCCGATGGAAACAAATTGAATACCACTGAGGAAGCCAGCCAATACATCAAAGCCCACCCGGAAACCCCAATCCTATTCGAAATTCTTCGCGATGGTGAAACCCTGGAACTTGCCATCACCCCGCGTATGAATGAAGAAGCGGGCAGAGCCTTGATCGGTGTCGGTTTTTGCGGTGGTTGTGCGTTTGAACCGATTACAGGCATTGGAGAGAACTTGAAATACAGCATTCAATTTACTGGTGCTCAGATCTATTCGCTTGTCACGCTCCCGATCAAATTAATTCGCGGTTCCATCGATCCCGAACAGGGACGCCTTGTGGGTTTGAAGGGTATCTTCGATATCATGTCGCAAAGTGTTTCCAACGATGTAGAAGCCGCCAGCCAGCCTCAACCCACCTCCTCGGCGTCAAATCCTTATAATGCACCTGTGCAAACTCTATCCATTATTGCATTGCTTTCCATCAGTCTCGGCATCTTCAACCTATTCCCATTCCCCGCACTCGATGGCGGACGCATCATCTTCGTAATCCCTGAAATGATCTTTCGCCGCCGTGTGCCGCATGAGTTCGAAAACATTGTGCATGGTGTTGGCATGATGCTGTTGCTTGCAGTAATGCTCTATGTCAACATCCGTGATTTCATCGATCCCATTTCAACATCCTTTCCGTAAATGAACGAACAGACTACAACCTTTCAAACCATATTGGACACTCTGCTTGCTTCTGGCAAGGACTTCCCGCGCCGTTATTTGCGGCACTTTTCGGATATGGCTCCCCTCGAACTCCAAACTCTCATGGACATCTGGTCCCGCGTCAAACCGGACCGGAAACAGTCTCTGCTCGATGGGCTTTTGTCCATGGCTGAGGGCGATACCCTCGTCAACTTCGACGATTTTGCGCGCGCCATCCTCAACGACCCCGAAGCGGCAGTCCGTGTGAAAGCCATTCGCCTGCTCGACCGTGATGCGTGTGACGATGTGAGACTGGTTCCTGTATTCATCGAGTTGCTGAAGAATGACCCCGATGTCAACGTCCGTGCGGAGGCAGCGAATATTCTCAACCTGTTCGTGGACCTCGGAGAACTGGAGGAGATCGCAGAGGAAGTGTACGGGGAGGTCATGTCTGCTTTGTTGGAATCAGCCAAAGGCGATAAAGAGACGCGTGTCCGTCGCCGCGCGGTGGAATCGCTGGGTTGGTCCTCCCATCCCGAAGTGGTCGAATTGATTGAATCCGCTTTCGATGGAAACATTGATTGGAAGGTCAGCGCTTTGACCGCAATGGGACGCTCTGCCGATGACCGCTGGGAAGATCGCGTCCTGCGCTCGATGCTGGATGATAACGATAAGATCCGCAAAGTCGCCGTGCAAAGTGCGGGCATGTTGGGTTTCAAATCGGCGCGCCTGCCCTTGCTGCGCATGTTGGAAAGCGAAGACAACGGCGAGATCATGACTGCGGCGATCTGGTCGCTTTCGCAGATCGGTGGGGAGGATGTGGGTACTTATCTTGAGAACCTGCTCGACCAGACGGAAGACGATGAGTTGATCGAGTTTCTCGAAGAGGCACTCGATAATCTTGCCTTCACCGAAGACCTCGAGCGTTTTGAGTTGATGGCTTTCGACCCCGATGAGATCGAAGACCTGGAAGAACTCGAAGACCTTGAAGATCTCGAAAAGCTTGAAGGGGACGAATCGTAGGTCAGGCTTGTAGCCTGACACGTTGGCAGGTTGCAAACCTGCCCTACGGATTTATAAGATGAAATCACGGAGACGTTATAATCTCCGTGATTTTTATTTGGCGGTCAACTGATGTCAATTTCCACACTCCTATCCACTTTTGCGAACAACATCCTTCCGATCATCTTGCTTGGAGGCGCGGGCTTTGTGCTTGGTAAAGTCCTTCACGTGGACCCGCGCGGTTTGGGGCGCGTGGTCTTTTATATTTTCAGTCCCGTGTTGATCTTTGACCTGATGATCAACAGCCAGCTCAAACTGGTTGAAGCTGCAAGCGTGATCGGGTTCACAACATCCATCGTTATAGTAGTGGGCGTGATTACGTATATTTTCGGCAAGATGTTGAAAGTAGAGCGGACTGCGTTGATCTCGATCCTGATCACATCCATGTTCGCGAACACGGGGAATTATGGTCTGCCGCTTGTTTCCTTTGCTTTTGGTGAGAAAGCTCTTTCTTATGCAGGCATCTATTTTGTGACGACAACTTTGTTGTTCTATTCACTGGGAGTATTGCTCGCATCACTTGGGCACATGGATTTCAAGTCAGCCATTTTGGGGTTGTTCAAAGTGCCGATGTTATACGCGCTTTTTCTGGCATTGATCGTCAAGTCACTGCACTGGGAACTTCCGCTTGCCTTGCAGCGTACCGTCGATCTTGCCTCCGGCGGGACGATCCCTGTAATGCTTGTCCTTTTGGGATTGCAAATGACGCAGGTGGAATTTTCGAACAATTTGCGCGCTATGCAATTGAGCGTAGGCGTGCGTCTGATCATCGCGCCGGTCCTTGCCTTGCTGATCACAGCAGTATTTGGCATTCAAGGGTTTGCCCGCCAGGGAGCCATTACACAAGCCTCCATGCCGAGCATGGTCAGCGCGACGGTGCTTGCCACGGAATATCATCTGGATTCAAAACTCATTGCGGCAGTTGTATTTGTCAGTACCTTGTTGAGTCCGCTGACGTTGACACCGTTGCTTGTGTTTTTGGGGAGATAGGATGAAAAGTTTGGGGCTCACCGGTCACTGGTCACGGATCTCTCGCTTCCTAGGGATGTTGACAATTTTATTAACCACCACACAAGTTCGGGCGCAGTCAGGAATCGAAATGGACTTGTCCGCCGATTACAAATTTGGCGAGCAGATCACATTCATTGGGCAGCTCACATCCCCCGTCCAGATCCAGAGCGCATCCATCTTTATCTTCAATTCACTGCAATCTGTCGCATATACCTATCCTGTGTTCTTCGATCAGAATGGCAGGTCTGAGTTCCGACTCGATACCGGGCTGAACGCCATGCGTCCATTCACCACGTTCGTTTGGAACTATGAGATCACGCTTGAAGATGGAAGTAAACTCCAAAGTCAGAAAAGTTATTTCCGTTATGACGATGACCGCTTCCAATGGCGCACGCTTGAATCTGCTGGCGTTCGCATCCATTGGTATAACGGAGACGACCAATTCGGTATCGTTGCATTGAATGCCACGCAGGCGGGGTTGCAGTCCATTCGTGGCTTTTTCCCTCCTGATCTGACACAACCTGTGGATGTATTCATCTATGCCAGCGAGTCTGACCTGCGAGGCACGTTGTATTTCACGGAAGATTGGGTGGCGGGTCACTCCGATTCGCCGGCAGGTGTTGTGACGGTCCTGGTCGAGCCGGGTCCCAATCAGGGCATCGTTTTGGAGCAGCGCATCCCACACGAACTCATGCACGTTTTGTTTTACAGGCAGATTGGCGCCGGGTATGACAAGGTCCCCGCATGGCTTCGTGAGGGAATATCCACGCGGGCAGAAGTGTATCCGAATCCCGATTATGACAATGTTCTCAAGGACGCCGCTGCGCGTGACGCGTTGATTCCCATGCGGGACTTGTGCGCCTCATTCTCCCCAAATCTTGATTCAGCGTTTCTGGCGTATGCCCAATCCCGATCCTTCACAAACTACCTGCGCGGACAATACGGCGCGGATGGCTTGTTGACTCTTGCCAAAACCTACGCGGGTGGCGTGGACTGCGAACGCGGACCCGAACGCGCTTTCGGAGTTCCATTTGTTAAATTGGAAACAGATTGGCGCGCATCACTTATGGGACAAAGCCCGATCGTTGCAGCACTCGGAAATCTCCTGCCGTATCTGGTATTGTTGTGTCTGGTTCTGATATTCCCGTTGATCGGCATCGTTGGTTCCCTGCGAAAGAAAGGAGACACAATTGGACAATAATTCTGAACTCGTTCGTGCGCATGTCTGGGTCAAGGGACGTGTGCAGGGAGTGGGTTTTCGCGCGCACGTGGAATATTCCGCGCGGATGACCGGCGGGATCACCGGCTGGGTGCGCAATGTTGGTTGGGATACGGTCGAAGCCGTTGCAGAGGGGGAGCGGGGAAAAGTGGAACAGTTTATCGAGATGATGAAACAAGGTCCCAGCGCTTCGCGGGTGGACGAGTCAAAGGTGGAATGGGAGACTGTGACAGGTGAGTTTCGGGAGTTTGGGGTGAGGAGGAGTTTATAACGTTGGGATGTTCAAACGCTTCAATATCATGTCGTTTCCAATGTAAGTCAAGAATAGAACGAGGGATTTAGGGCCAACTCTGCCCCAAACTCAGTGCAAAAGTGGCCTTTGGGCCATCTCAATTTTTGCGTTTCCAATGCAACTCTTTAATACGGAGATTTCGTCCACCATAACTTGAGAATGCAGGGGTTCTTAAAAAAAAAGCTGATTGTGTCTTTTCCACCCGAGCTATGGACATCATCTGTTCATCTCCCAAGAATATTGCCGGATATGGGATGAACCGTTTTCTTATGTTACGCTAGTTGCATTATTTTCTTGGGTTATGCTGGACG
>CAYTDB010000103.1:0-17938 GCA_964436455.1 uncultured Anaerolinea sp.
TACATAATGTTTCATTTTTGGCAAGGGTTAATTTCATTGCAAATTTATTAATTTATTTGTCCAACAGTGTTGTTGCTACACGTTTCATGTGTGCAAGTACGCCTGTAAAACCATGTAGCCGTTGACCTGATACTGCTTCTTGAAGGTTCATTGGTATGTAGAAGTCTGCGGGAACGCTGAGAATTTCTTCTGGTTTGCTTCCGTTGAGTCCATTTGAAAGAATGGATGCCAGTCCACGTACCGTGGGAGACTGAGGGGGAATATCGAGATAAAACGTGATACCGCCATCTGGTTCTTTTTCGCCGGTGAGAAAGACCGGAGTCATGCACTCGGGCACAGGCTCCATTTGTTCGCGTGCATCTTTGAAACGTTCTGGCAAAGCTGGAAAAGATTCGGCGTATGCGATCAACGTTTCAAGTTTTTCTTCGCGTGACATGCTGGCAAAGTCATCGACGAGTTCTTGAAGTTTGGGAGGTAAGGACATAATATCTTCCGCTCTGTCAGGGGCTTAGCCTCTGACAGAGCATTGTAATTACTTTTCTATCGGGGCATCCACGAGGTTACCCCATTCCGTCCATGAACCGTCATAGTTCTTGACATTGGGATAACCGAGCAGGTATGTCAACACGAACCAGGTCAGTGACGAGCGCTCCCCAATACGGCAATAAGCGATCACCTCCCCATCTGATTTGATGTTCCTGCCTTCGTAGATGGCACGCAGTTCATCCGCTGATTTGAACGTGCTGTCCTCTTCATTGACCGCCATCGCCCACGGGATGCTGACCGCGCCTGGGATGTGACCGCCGCGCGTGGCGCCTTCCTGCGGGTAGTTCGGCATATGCAAAAGTTCGCCAGTATATTCCTTCGGCGAGCGGACATCCACCAACGGTTTCTTTGCATCGACATGCTTGAATACCTCTTCACGGAAGGCACGAATGGACTTATCTGCTTCTTTCGCACTGTAAGTTGTTTTCTTGTACGAGGGAACTTCCTTCACGAGTGGACGTCCCTCCTTCTCCCATTTGATGCGTCCACCATCCATGATCTTCACGTTCAGGTGACCATAATATTGGAATACCCACAACGTATAGCACGCGAACCAGTTGGACTTGTCACCGTAGAATACAACGGTGGTTTCGTTGGTGACGCCAATATTGGATGCGACTTCTTCGAACTGTTCCTTCGTTAGAAAATCGCGGCGCAGCGGATGCTGCAATGTGCTGAACCAGTCCACCTGCACTGCGCCGGGGATGTGTCCCATTGCATACAGCAGCGGGTCTTCGTCTGATTCAACAATGCGGATGTTCGAGTCTTCCAGATGGTTTGAGACCCATTCAGTGTCGACAAGGTATTCGGGGTGTATGTATGACATGATTCTCTCTTCCTTTTCCTTAAAGTTTTGCTTCCATTTCTACGATCACTTCCTCCAAAAGGTCAACCGCATCCTTCACTGTCTTTACATCGAAGCCAAATTTTGTTCCAGCTGCTGCAAACAGCGCGGGCAGGGGAACAGTCGCACCGAGTGCCAGCGCTTTTCGGTAATCTCCGACGGCTTTCTTCTGATCTCTACGCGCGTTGCCAAAGATCTGCACCGCGCCCAGTTGGGCGAGACCATATTCAATATAGTAGAAGGGCATCGTATGAATGTGCAGTTGACGATGCCAGTAGGTTTTCTTTGCGTCCTCGAAACCCTTGTAATCAATACCAGCCATGAACCGGTCCCATAGCTCAGACCATTTCTCTTCACTTTTTGCTGCGCTCGAACTTTCTTTCGGATTTTCGTACACCCAATGCTGGAACGCATCCACCAATGTCATGTAAGGCAGGAAAGTGATGATGTTTTCAAGATGGTCGATCGCTGCCCGTGCGGCTTCCTGCTCTGTGTAAAACCCGCCGTGTTCCTTCGTCAGGTAGGGATACGCCAGCAGTTCCATTGCCATGGAGGCGACTTCACCAAATTCAGCGGGTAGATAGATCTCACCACGTTGAAAGAAATTTACATGCGCACGTTCGAACTCATGAAAGGCATGACCTCCCTCATGCAACATGGTCAACACATCCTCTGTCGTTTTTGTGTTGCTCATGAATATGAACGGACGATGGATGGCATGCAAACCGAGACTGTATGCACCGGGTGCCTTGTTCTTGCGTGTGTCGAGATCGAGCAATCCTTCATTCATCATCGTCTGGAAATATTCACCAAATTTTGGATCCACTTGTTCAAAGACGGTTCTTGAAATGGATTTGAACTCCTCGATGGATTCATAGGGCTTGATGGATGCATTCCCAAACTGATCGACAAAGAGATCCCAGGGACGCAGCGTTTCGAGTCCCAGCCGCTGCCTGCGTCTTTCAAAGACACGTTTCGCCGCCGGGACAACGACCTCCTCGACCGCCGCATGGAAAGATCTGCAATCCGCGGGGGTGTAATCGAAACGAAATTTTTGTCTCCATGCATATGCACGGAAATCAGGCATGTCTGCATTCTCTGCGATCTGCACGCGCAAAGGCACAAACTTTTCCCATAAGGTGTTGATATTCTCGCGGTCCTGTATCCCTCGGTCCCTCATGGCACGCCATGCGCGTTCGCGTATTGTGCGGTCTGACTCCTTCATGAGCGGGAACATTTCGCTCATCGTTCGTTCCTCGCCTTCCCACATGACGGTCATGGAACCGGTGATCTTATTGTATTCCGTCCCAAGCTTTTGTTCTTTAGCAAAGAGTGGAAGATTTTCCTCATAGAATAACCCCGCCTCTGCCCTGATCCTTTGCAAACCGGTCTCAAATCCGTTTGGTGAAAGTCCGCTATCGAGTAATTTGCTTTTTAGTTTCTGTTCAGCAGTCTTTGCCAGTGGTTGAATATCTTCAATGTACTTGCTGTATCGTTTGTCGATTTCTTCATCAGCGGTATTGAGTGTGGTGTCAATGTAAAGCCGCCAATATTGTTCGTCCACCGTGGATACCAATGTAGACCAATCGTCCAGCCATTCCTGAATATTGTGTTCATTCAAATCGCGTTTCTCAAGATCGCTGTAATATGTTTCAAAATCCGACCATTGCATGGCAAGGATGGATTTCGAGTCAGTGGGCAGAGAATTGAAATTCATTGATTTTTCCTATTCGGATAATTTATTGGTGGGAGTATGAAGGCTATAGTATCTTCAATTTTGCAAGGCTTGCTGACAGTCTTTTGATGCCTACACTATTAAACACCACATCCACAATTTCATCATCATCCTGAATGCGGCTGTCGAGGACGATGCCCTCGCCCCAGGTCGGGTGCTTGACGTGAGTCCCGGAGCGGTAAACGGGTTCTCGGACGGAAGCAGACTGAGGTCGGGTAGGAAGCGACCACTTTGACTCGGGCACACCACCTTTTAGACTTCGACCTGTGCGCGTCCGACCGGCAATCAGGTCTGCAGGGACGTCATCCATGAAGCGCGATGGATAAGTCTCTTCCGCCATACCGCGTCCGCCGCGTTGGATCGAACGAACGAGATAGAGGTTATCTTTTGCACGCGTAATGCCCACATAAAAGAGGCGGCGCTCCTCCTCCATTTGTTCGGGTTCATCGAAAGAACGGCTGTGCGGCAGGATGCCATCATCGAGACCAATGATGAAGACCGCACCGAACTCCAATCCCTTGGCGGCGTGGAGGGTGAGAAGCGTGGGAACGTTGCCCTCAGCAATGGTGTCCTGGTCTGAAATGAGAGCAATATTTTCTAGGAACTCATCCATCGTGCGCGTGGAATATTCCTCGGCGAGACGCTTGAGTTCGAGCACATTCTCCCAACGGTCTTCGCCTTCTTCCGAGTTATCGTCGATGTATTCCTTGTAACCGATGTCGCTGACGATGCGGTCGAAGAGTTCGGGGATGGTGAGCGTTTGTGCTGCAATGCGCCATGTGGCAAGCAGCCCCCCCATATCCGCGAGCGAGATGGCGGCGCGACCTGTAAATGAAGCCCAATAGGGTGAGTCCGCACCGCGTGCGAGATCGAGAAGCACTTCGCCGGGTTGCAGATTGTTCTGGCGGGCGACCATATTTAATGTAGTAAGTGTCTTGTCACCGATGCCACGCGGCGGGACGTTAATGATGCGATTGAGACTGGCTTCGTCCTCTGGGTTGTGAGTGAGCCGCAGGAAGGCGATGATGTCCTTGACTTCGCGGCGTCCATAGAAGCGTTGTGCGCCGACCAACCGATAGGGGAGACGTGCCTGCAAGAACGCTTCTTCCAACAAACGGGACATGGCGTTGGTGCGATACATCACCGCGCAATCGCCAGGTTCAAATTGACGTGAAGCCACGAGTTGCGCGATGGTATCTACAACAAAAGAAGCTTCGGCATAATCATCAGGCGCTTCATAAAAGAAGATGTTCTCGCCCTTGCCGCGCTCCGTGAAAAGTTGTTTGCGCCTGCGGTTCTTTGCACGGTCGATGACTCCCATCGCGGCGTTGAGAATGGTCTGCTTCGACCGATAATTCTGTTCGAGCAGGATCGTCTGTGCGTCAGGGAAGTCCTGCTCAAAGCGCTGGATGTTGCGCCAGTCCGCGCCGCGCCAGGCGTAAATGGAGTTGTGAACAACCATGCCATTAGCGATGTAGTTGTGCAAGTTCTCCACTTCGAAATCGTAAACAATTCCACGGTATGGTTCATGAGAAACTTCGATAATTTCATCTTCGATGATTTCCCCATCCTTTTCGATTGCCACGATCATGGATGGATGGAGATGACTGGCAGGCATCAGGTTGAATCTTTGAGCAATGGGCGATTTGCCCTTATCCACAAGAAATGCACCGACAACGATCTCGGTTTCATTTGCGGCTTCGCTTAATTTTTGTGCCGCAATTTGTATATCATCATATTGGAGGCGGTTGATCCCGACACGCCAGTTATTCCCGCTTCTGGTGCGAGGATTGAAACCAAGTGTTTGTAACTGTTTTAAGAGTTGCGGATCGCTGCTCCACAAATCCACGCGATGTGCATGCCAGGGAGATTCCTTTGTGATCCGTCCATCACCAAAATAACGCAGATTGAGGACATTTCGGAAGGTGCCTTGTGGGATATAGTGAGGATACTGAAGATCCATTCCCAGGTCTGTCATCAACTGATTGGCATTTGTATCTGTGTCGATTTCCTTGAATAATCTGTCGATGTATTCTTGTGACATGCGCATTCTGCGTCCACGCACATGGAAGACAGTTGTAGGTATGCCGTAAGTCGTAGAGTAGAATGCTTCCCAGTAATGAGCCTCGTTTCTGTCGTTGCACACTTTCAGTACCCAGACTTTATCGGCATTCTCCTGATTGCTTCGGACTTGCAATCGAACCTTTAGACCATTCCCATCACTGCGTGCATGCGAGGCAATACCGATGCGGTAACCCTTGTCCTTGCGATACATCAAATAGACATAGTGAAGACCCGGATTCATTCCGAGCCTTGAAAAGACAATGTGATTCGGCGTGGTTTTGATGATATGACCATTCCTGGTCACTGCTTTCACAAGATTTCCCTTGAAGGTCCGTTTGCCAACGTGTGACACACGGGATGTCATGATTGAGCCGCGTCCGCTGGCGGCGATCACTTCATCACCTTTTTTCAAGTTTTCGATTTTCTTCTGACCATTTGGTGTTTGGATTTTTGATCCAGCAGGAAAACATTGATCGGGGTCGCCAACGCAAAAGATATTTTTGTGATGTGAAGCAAGCTCTTTCACCAATGCGTATTGCGCAAGGTTCGTATCTTGGAACTCATCCACCAGCACGTGGCGGAAGCGTTGTGCATACTTATCTCGCACGGATGGGTTATCTTCCAGCAACTTTGCGGTGTACACAAGCATGTCGTCGAAGTCCACGGCGTTGCTGGCGACGAGTCGCTTTTGGTATTCGGCATACACGCGCTTTACCACTTCGTCGCGGTATGTGGTCGTCGGGTAATGTTCCGCATCAATCAGTTCGTTTTTGGCACGCGAGATCGCGGCGTGCACACTGGCAGGGCGGTACAATTTTTCATTGATGTTCAATTCACGGATCACGCTTTTGACGATCCGTTCCTGGTCATCGGAATCGAAGATCACAAAGTTTGACGCGACAGGTAAAAGTTCGGCTTCACGTCGCAAGATCCGTGCGCAGATCGAATGGAATGTGCCGAGCATGATTCCCTCGATGGCCTGGTCAGGCAGCAGACGTTTGACACGTTCCTGCATTTCCTTCGCGGCTTTGTTGGTAAATGTGACAGCGAGGATCTGCCACGGGCGGACGCCTTCAACCGCGATCAGGTAAGCGATGCGTTGGGTCAGCACACGCGTCTTGCCGGACCCCGGTCCTGCCACGACCAAAACAGGTCCGTTCTCCGCTGTGACTGCTTTTTTCTGTTGTGTGTTGAGTTTGTCTAGAAAGTCCATAATAAATAGAAAGTAGAGAGTAGTCTATCACAGTACTACTCTCTACTCATAAGTGAATGAATTGATTCTTATAGTTGTGATGTACAGTTCGGGCAGCGTGTGGCTTTGATCGAGATCGTGCTGAAGCAGTGTGGGCATTCTTTTGTTGTCGGTTCTGCCGGGGCGGGGGCGGGTTCCTTTTTCTTCATGCTGTTCATTGTGCGAACGAGCATGAAGATGACAAAGGCAACGAGGATGAAGTCAACGATGGCTTGAATGAACGAGCCGTACATGATGACCGCATCCTTTACGGTGAAAGATAGATCGGCGAAATTGACTCCGCCAAGAACAAGCCCGATGAGCGGCATCAAAATATCGTTGACGAGCGAAGCGATGATCTTCCCGAACGCGCCACCTATGATCACAGCAACAGCCAAATCCATGACGTTGCCGCGCATGGTGAAATCCCTGAATTCCTTTAACATGCGAGCCTCCTGATGGAATAATGAAGAACATTGGTATTCTACCGTTTGCAAATGGGGATGTCAACGAAAGAGACAAGAATGGGAAAAGTAAAACGGCTTTCTACCCCCTCCTACTAAAGTAGGATTTTATATAGTTCTGGAGAACTGTTTTTTCGGTAAATATTTGTGTAGATATCCTTTTTTTTGCTGAGGCGTTGACGCTACTGGGGAATTAGTTATAATTCCAGTCCAAGTGACTAGGCAACATCTTAAAGAGGAAATCAGGCATTTGAGATTGTTGCGTAATGATTCATTTTGGAAAGGAGGTTCGGACGGGAAAATATTTGTTGCGAAAGTAAAAAGTATATAAGTAACCTTACGTCTAAACAAAATTTTTAGGAGGAGGATTCTCATGAAGAATCGATTGATGACCTTGCTAGGTCTCTTGATCGCCATCAGCATGGTACTCGCTGCCTGTGGACCTGCTGAAGAACCTGCCACCCAGGAGCCGGAAGCCCCTGTTGCAGCACCGACCGAAAAACCTGCGGAACCGGAACCCACGGCCGTCCCCGAACCCACCGCTGTTCCGCGCACCACGCGCCATGGCGGCTGGCTTGATTCTGTGACCATGGTTGCGGTTTCACCGGATGCCGTTGTGACACAGCTCCAGGCTGGCGAAATTGATGTCTATGCGTCCGCCCTCGGCCGCGCGGAAGATTTCAAATCCGCTCAGGAAGCCGGTTTGCAGTACAACCAGGTCTATGGTGGTTACTATGAACTGACCTTCAACCCCTATGGTGGCGGCGATAATGCTGCTACATTCGATGCGTCCACCGGCGCGCTTAACCCCTTCGCCATCCCCGCGATCCGCGAAGCCATGAACATGCTGGTTGACCGCGACTACATCGTCCAGGAGATCTACGGTGGTTTGGCTGCGCCCAAGTTCTTTGCCATTAACAGCGCCTTCCCCGATTACGCCCTGCTGGCTGATGTTGCCCGCAAACTCGAAGCCCAGTATGGCTACAATCCCGACAAGGCAAAGGAAGTCATTGATGCTGAAATGACCAACCTTGGCGCCGAACTCGTGGACGGCAAGTGGAACTTCAACGGCGAACCTGTCACTTTGATCTTCATCATCCGTAACGATGGTGACGGCACCCGTCTGCCGATCGGTGACTATGTTTCCAACCAACTCGAGAACATTGGCTTCACCGTTGACCGTCAGTACAAGACCTCATCCGAGGCTTCCCCGATCTGGATCCGTGGTAACCCAGCCGATGGCTTGTGGCACATCTATAGCGGCGGTTGGATCACCACCGCTGTGAGCCGCGACGATGGTTCCAACTTCCAGTTCTTCTACACACCCACTGGTCTGGGTCAGCCGCTCTGGCAGGCTTATGTTCCCTCTGCTGAATTCAGTGAAATTTCCGACGTTTTGGCCGCCAACAGCTTCACAACCCTCGAAGAACGCCGCGAATTGTTCGCAAAAGCTCTCGAACTGTCCATGCAGGACTCTGTCCGTGTCTGGTTGGTTGACCAGAAAGCCTTCAGCCCCTTCCGCCAGGGCATCTCCGTTACCGGTGACCTCGCTGGTGGTATTCAGGGTGCTCAATTGTGGGGCTACACTGCCCGCTTCGATGGTCAGGAAGGCGGCGATTTGACCTTCGCCATGTCGGACCTGTTGGTTGAGCCCTGGAACCCTGTTGGTGGTTCCAACTGGGTGTACGATACTGCTCCCAAGCGCGCCTCTTCTGACTATGGTGTGATCTCCGATCCGTTCACCGGTCTTGCCTGGCCCCAGCGCATTGAGTCTGCATCTGTGACCGTCAAGGAAGGCTTGCCTGTTGGTAAGACCCTCGACTGGGTGAATTTCGATTTCGCTCCCGAGATCCAGGTTCCTGCTGATGCCTGGATTGACTGGAATGCAGAGACCCAGACCTTCATTACTGTTGGCGAGAAGAATCCCGAAGGGCTCACTGCCCTGCGCAAGAGCGTTGTGACCTATCCTGCCGACATGTTCTCCACCTACAAGTGGCACGATGGCAGCCCGATCTCTGTGGCTGACTTCTTGATGCCGATGATCATGACCTTTGACACCGGTAAGGAAGCCAGCGCCATCTATGATGAAGCAGCAGTCAGCGCACTCGAATTCTTCCAGTCCAACTTCAAGGGCTTCCGCATTACCTCCACTGATCCCCTCACGATCGAATACTATTCGGACCTGTACGCCCTCGATGCTGAACTGAACGTTACCACTCTCTGGCCTGGGTATGCTCAAGATAATGGTATCCCCTGGCACATGATTGCCATGGGTAACCTGGCTGAAGCCGCTGGCGAACTGGCTTACACTGCCGACAAGGCAGATGCCAATACGGTTGAATGGATGAGCTTCATTGACGGACCCAGCCTCGAAATCCTGGGCAAGTACCTCGATCAGGCTGAAACCGAAGTCTATGTTCCGTACGCCGCCACTCTCGGTCAGTACATCACTGCCGAAGAAGCCGCCTCTCGTTATGCCAACATGAAGGCGTGGTTCGGTGAGCACGGTCACTATTGGGTGAGCAGTGGTCCTTACATGCTCGACAAGGTATTCTCCGTCGAGAAGACCCTGACCCTGAAGAACAATGCAGACTACATCGACCTGGCTGACGAATGGGCTGGTTTTGCCACTCCGAAAGTTGCTGAAGCCGAAGTTGATGGCGAGGGCCGCGTGACCATTGGTCAGGAAGCTGTCTTCGATGTCTTCGTAACCTTCCAGGGCGAACCCTATGCCTCCGCCGATATCGCCGAAGTCAAGTACCTACTCTTTGGTGCCAACGGCGAACTGGCTGCGACCGGTCTTGCTGAAGAGGCTGGTGAGGGTTACTACACGGTGACCTTAAGCGCCGATGTGACTTCCAAGCTGGAAGCCGGCTCCAACAAGCTCGAAGTTGTTGTCGTCTCCAAACTGGTCAGCATCCCGACCTTCGCACCGTTCGAATTCGTGACTGCCCCGTAAGTCTGGAGCAAATCACGTAGATTAGTATAATGATAGGGGCAAGGGACATTTCCCTTGCCCCTATCGCTACCTCGTCACTCAATTGAAGTTAGGAGTGAATTATGACTGCAGAAACCCCAACCATCACCTCTGACCAGCCCATTGAGGTGAAGCGCAAGACATTTTCCAGTACCTTCTTGCGTGTGGCAAAATATACCGGCTTGCGGCTGGTCACCTTATTCGTGACCATTGTCATCGGAATCTATCTCACCATCTTGATCGCCAACATGGGTGGTTTTGTAGATGAGATTCTGCGCGGTGAGATCCGTGAAAGAATTTCCATCGCCGTTTCGATCAACCCTGTATACCGCGATTACAGCGTGGAAGAACGCAGTGGTCTTATCGATAAACAAATCGCGCAGGAAGAGGAACGCCTCGGACTCAACCGTCCATTTGCCCTTCGTAGTTTCAGTTTCCTTACCAATGCTCTGACCCTGAATCTGGGGCGTTCATTGAACATGACCAGCGACACAGGATCAAAACAGGTGAAGCTCATCATTCTCGAACGCCTGCCTTCCACTTTGCTATTATTTGGAACTGCTAATTTGATTTTGTTCTTCTCCAGCATATTTATCGCGTTGGGTTTGTCGCGAAAGTACGGGAGTTTTTGGGATAAGGTCATACTTCTCCTGACGCCCAGTTCATCGGCTCCTGCATGGTTTTATGGGATATTTCTTATATTGATCTTTGCCGCTGTGATTCAAATTCTGCCGTTCGGCGGCATGGTGGATGCTCCACCGCCTGAAAACTGGCTGGATTATGCATTAAGTGTTCTGAAACATTTGATCCTGCCGGTTTCTGCCTGGGTCTTGTCATCCATTTTCCTGAGCATTTATAACTGGCGCACCTTTTTCCTGATTTACTCCAGTGAAGACTATGTGGAAATGGCGAAAGCCAAGGGCTTGAATTCACGCGATCTTGAACGTCGTTATATCCTTCGCCCCACACTGCCGACCATCATCACAAGTTTTGCCCTGCTGCTCATCGGTTTGTGGACCGGTGCAATTATTACTGAAACCGTCTTCAACTGGCCCGGGCTGGGGCGCACCCTCTTCCGTGCGGTTGGATTGTATGACACACCCGTGATCGTTGGTTCTACGATCATCTATGCATACCTTCTGGCAATCACGGTCTTTTTGCTCGATATAGTCTATGCCCTGGTTGATCCCAGGGTCAAAGTAGGTGGATCCAGCTCATGAAAGGTTTTCTCAATACACTTAAAGAAATTACGCGCTATCCATCAGCCGTTTTTGGCTTGATTATCATTACCATGCTGGTATTGGTATCCATCTACGCGTTGGTAACCATTCCTTACGATGAAGCCGTACGCTTATGGCGCGGTGGTGAGGACATCTGGTATGCCAACCCGAAGACTGCACCTCCCACCTGGTTCAATTATTTTTCCCAGAGAAAACAGCCAATAACACTTACGATCAGCAGTGAACGGGGTGAAGCTGAAAAGGTGGTTGACGCCAGTACTGGGGAAACACATGAAATAAATATCACATACACCTTTGACTACGAGTACGACGATTTCCCAACGGAATTGACCTTTTTTTTCAACAGTCAGTTCGAAGCCAAGGAACCATTTGCTGCCATCCGTTGGGTAACGCCGGACGGGCGCGAATTACGGGTTGCTGATTTCGGAGTAAATGTCCGCCAGACGTATCGTGCCATACAGGATGAGAAGCTAAAACGCCGCCTCGGCGGGCTTTCGCCTGAGATCGGATTGTTCGCTGATCCAAATTCGGATCCTGAGAATCCGGTGCCGCTAAAAGGTACGTATCAGATTCGGATCGAAGGAGTTGCCTTTGAAACGGACTCTGATTTGAACGCCGAATTTGTCATGCAGGGGAAACTGGCGGGGTGGGCTGGCACAGATCACCAGCGACGTGACCTGACTGTAGCCCTATTATGGGGGACACCGGTGGCGCTTGCATTTGGGTTGGCTGCATCACTCGGCACAGGTGTTCTTACAATGATCATCGCGGCGTTCGGCGTGTGGTATGCCGGCTGGGTGGATGAGCTCATCCAGCGTATCACCGAAATCAATCTGGTATTGCCCTTCCTCTCGATCCTGATCATGGTTGGAACCTTCTATTCACGCAGTATCTGGACCATCCTGGGTGTTACCATCCTGCTTAGTATCTTTACAGGTGCCATCAAAAACTATCGTGCCATCTTCATGCAGATCAAGGAATCCACGTATATCGAGGCGGCACGTGCGTATGGTGCTGGTGACATGCGAATAGTTTTTCTTTATCTGATTCCGCGAATTATCCCGCTTCTCATACCGGGCTTGATCTCAGGTATTCCCACATTTGTGTTTCTTGAAGCATCTCTTTCGGTTCTTGGGTTGGGCGATCCCGTGTTGCCGACTTGGGGCAAGATCATCAATAATGCGCTGACAAATGGTGCTCTTTATAATGGTCAATACTATTGGGTCTTGCAGCCTGCAGTCCTGCTTATGGTTACCGGTCTGGCGTTCGCGATGCTGGGCTTTTCGCTTGACCGTATCTTTAATCCAAGATTGCGAGGACTCTAAGCCATGCCGCAAAACAATAAACTTTTACAGATCAAAAACCTGGTTCTGTATTTCCGCACACAGAAGGGTGATGTGCAGGCAGTGGACGGGGTTGATTTTGAACTGGATTACAACCGCGCAGTCGTGATCCTTGGTGAGTCTGGTTGTGGCAAGAGTTCACTTGCCAAAGCCATTTTACGTCTGTTGCCTCGCAATGTAGGCAAGTATTCCGGCTCGATCGTGTTTGAAGGCAAAGATGTGATGAAACTAGACGACGAAGAATACCGCCAGAATGTGCGCTGGGTTGCGATGTCGCTTGTGCCGCAGGCAGCCATGAATGCACTCAATCCTGTCTTGCGTGTGGGTGACCAGGTGGCGGAACCTGCTGTCGTTCATCTTGGCTTGAGCAAGGAGGATGCGCTCCAACCCGCCTTGAAGATGTTCCGTCATGTTGGTGTGCCGGATGATTTCATCGACCGTTACCCGTTCGAGCTGAGCGGCGGCATGCGCCAGCGGGTCGCCATTGCCATGGCATTGGTGACATCCCCCGGACTCATTATTTTGGATGAACCGACCTCTGCTTTGGATGTCCTCACACAGGCAAACATTTTCAACGTCCTGAAACGCATCAAGCAGGAACTGGGAACCAGTTTCATCCTGATCACGCATGACATTGCCACCTCCAGCGAACTGGCGGACGATGTGGCAGTGATGTATGCCGGTCAGATCGTGGAAGTGGGTGACGCAAAACGATTCTTTGCCGCCCCTCTTCATCCCTACTCGGAAAAGTTGATGGCAAGTGTACCCCGCCTGCGCCAGGAAAAGGACCCGGACTTTATTACCGGGCAGCCGCCCAGCCTGGTCAACCCGCCGACAGGATGTCGTTTTGCGGACCGTTGCCCCAAGCGTTTCGAGCGCTGTGACGAAGAACCGCCTGTCATCCAACAGGATGGCCGCAAAGTTAAATGCTGGCTGTATGCATAATTGAGGAGCATGATATGAGCACAGAGACAAAAAATACAGCCGCTGAGAAAGGGAACGGCAAAACCGCCCTGATTTCCATTCAGGACTTACGCGTCTGGTTTGAGTTGCGGCGTTTTGGTTTTGGACATGCAGGCTGGGTGCGTGCCGTGGACGGAGTCAGCTTTAACCTGGGCACCGGGGAGGCAATAGCAGTTGTCGGTGAGAGTGGATGCGGTAAATCCAGTTTGATGAAGAGCATCCTTGGTTTATACAAGCCAACCGAGGGTGATATCCTGTTCGATGGCACCAAGATGAGCGAATATGACCGCGCCAAGATGCGCTGGTACCATTCGCGCGTGGGTTATATCCAGCAGGATCCTTACGGTGCATTGCCGCCTTTTATGACGATTTACCGTGTCCTTGAAGAGCCTTTGATCGTGGCGGGCATCAAGGATAAGGCGGAACGCGAACAACGCATCATGAAAGCCATGGAAGAGGTCAAGCTGACCCCGCAGGATGATTTCCTGCCGAAGTTCCCGCATATGTTGAGTGGAGGACAGCAGCAGCGCGTGGTGATCGCGCGTGCAATGATCATGGAGCCCAAACTCCTGGTCGCGGATGAGCCGGTCTCCATGCTGGATGCTTCGGTCCGTGTGGAAGTTCTCAAACTCCTGCGAAATCTTCAGGAAAGCCATAACCTGTCGGTGATCTATATTACCCACGATCTTGCGACCGTCAGTTATTTCTCGGAGCGCATCTTTGTGATGTATGCGGGCAAGCTGGTGGAAAAAGCCAAGGTGCAGCAGTTGTTGCACAATTCTTTGCACCCGTATACTCACGCTTTACTGGCAGCGACATCGGACCCCGATGCGGATAATGCAACACGTTTCCGTGATGTACCTCCGGGTGAGCCGCCAAGTCTGGTCAATCCGCCTGCCGGGTGTCGTTTCCATCCGCGCTGCCCCAAGGCGATCGCAGGTTTGTGCGACAAGGAAGATCCGCCTGATTTCGAACCCGAACCCGGTCACCTGGTTGCCTGCTGGCTTTATAAATAATGCTCGAACGTCCTGAACGTCTGCTTGTGATTGCGGTCTTCCTGCTATTGTTCGGCTGCTTCATGCCATTTCTGATGGTGACGCAGGCGGTGCAGTCGACATTCTTTTTGAATTTCCTTTCCTTTACTGCTTCATTGGTGGGATTATTTCTTGGCATCATTGGGATTGCCATGCACCGTCTGAAGCAAAATAAAAAGGAAGAGGAAGTTGAAGAGAATTATTACAAGTAGATCACTGTTGTGTGAAATGGGTGATCCATACTATTGTTCTGTTCGTTTTCAATAAGTGTTTATTGGTTCTGGAGGATGAAAAATAACACCCTACTGGAGTATTGTTTGCAGGAATACCCCAGTAGGGTTTTTTCTTGAATTTATATCATCAGGTGCATTATGGAACTTGCTACGTTTGACTTGGTTTGATAATTAGGTATAATTCCCACGTTTGATACTCAAGTACCATACATGCCTCAACACTCCACTGATGCAAAGGAAACTCAATAATGCCCGATACCATTCTTGATGTGCAAGGGCTGGAGACCGTATTTAAAACTCCGGATGGGACGGTCCATGCAGTTAATGGCGTTTCATTTAACCTAAAAGAAGGGGAGACGCTTGGCGTTGTAGGTGAAAGTGGATGCGGCAAGAGCGTGACGATGCTGTCGGTGCTGGGCTTGATCCCGAACCCGCCCGGAAGGGTAACTGCTGGAACAGCCGAATTTTCCGGGCAGGATCTGCTAAAAATGTCCAATGAAGAGATCCGCCATGTGCGCGGCGCCCAGATCTCCATGATCTTTCAGGATCCGATGACATCACTCAATCCCGTGTTGACGATCGGTCGTCAGCTGGAAGAACCGCTGATGCTTCACCTGGGGATGACCAAGAAACAAGCCAGTGACCGTGCGGCAGAACTGCTTACCATGGTGGGAATCCCGAATGCAAAGGATCGTCTAAGTGATTATCCTCATCAATACTCCGGTGGCATGCGCCAGCGTGTGATGATCGCGATGGCACTTTCGTGCAGCCCGCAAATTTTGATCGCAGATGAACCAACCACGGCTCTGGATGTGACCATCCAGGCGCAGATCATGGATCTGGTCAAACGTTTGCGCGAAGAGTTGGGGATGGCAATCATTTGGATCACGCATGATCTGGGTGTGGTGGCTGGTTTGGCGCAGAGGGTGGTGGTGATGTATGGAGGCTATATCATCGAGGAAGCCTCTGTCAATGATCTATACGCCAATCCGACCCATCCATACACGATTGGCCTGCTCGGAAGTCTGCCGCGTGTGGATGAAACTGAACATGCCAAGTTGTTTTCGATCGAGGGCTTGCCCCCCGTTCTGTATCAAAAACCGGATGCCTGTCCGTTTGCCCCGCGCTGTAAATGGGCGATGGAACGCTGCTGGAAGGAAAACCCTGTACTTGAACCTGTCGCACCGGAACACCGTGTTGCCTGCTGGGTGGATACCAAAACAGGGAGGACCCGTTCATGAGCAACAATAATAATAACGAAGTACTGCTCAAAGTTGATGATTTGATGATGCACTTTCCGATCTATCGCGGCGTGTTCCAGCGACAGGTGGGCGCGGTGCGCGCGGTGGATGGGGTCAGTTTTGAGGTCCAGCGCGGTGAAACGCTTGGGTTGGTGGGTGAATCAGGATGCGGCAAATCTACCACGGGTCGTACCATCCTTCAGTTGTATAAGCCGACTGCCGGTGGTGTCCATTTTGAGGGGAAGGACCTGGTAAAGCTAAAAGGCGAGGAGATGCGCCTGATGCGCCGCAAGATGCAAATGATCTTCCAGGATCCGTATGCAAGCCTGAACCCGCGCATGACTGTTGGTCAGTTGGTCGGCGAACCTCTACAGGTTCATAATGTTGCTACGGGCGCGGAGATTAACGAACGTGTTGCCCACTTGCTCGAACTGGTCAATATGAACCCGGCGTTTTCCACCCGTTATCCGCATGAGTTTTCCGGCGGACAGCGCCAGCGTATCGGCGTGGCGCGTGCCCTGGCATTGCAGCCATCCTTTATTATTTGCGATGAACCCATCTCTGCCCTGGATGTTTCCATACAGGCGCAGGTGGTCAATCTTTTGGAGGATTTGCAGGAACAGTTTAACCTGACCTATCTCTTCATTGCCCATGATCTCTCGATGGTCAAGCACATCAGTGATCGTGTGGCGGTGATGTATTTGGGCGTGTTCGTTGAACTGGCAAGCCGTGATGAACTGTATGCAAATCCTTTGCATCCTTATTCACAAGCCCTGCTCTCTGCGGTTCCGATCCCGGACCCGGTTGCGGATGCGAAACGCAAGCGGACGATCCTTGAGGGAGATGTTCCCTCTCCTGCCAATCCGCCTTCAGGATGCCGTTTCCGTACCCGCTGTCCGATCGCCGAGGCGAGATGTGCTGAATCTCGTCCCGAGTTCCGTGAGGTGAAACCAGGCCACTTTGTAGCCTGTCATCTGGTTTCGTAGCGAATAATGTCATTCTCCCGAATGAAAATCGGGACGTTGTGAGCGATGCGAAGAATCTCCAAGACTGTCGTAGAGATCCTGCGCTATCGCTCAGGGTGACATGATCAATCGAAATAAATTCTTGAAAGGAGGTGGTTGTCCCGGCTAAACACGGAAGCATTGTGTCAAATGTTCGTATCGTTAAATCAAAAACCAAAATTACGTGAGGAGAAGAACTATGCGTAAACTGTTTTACCTTATGAGCCTGCTGATCGTTGCAAGCATGCTCCTGGCGGCTTGTGGTGGCGCAGCACCCGCTGAAGAACCCGCCGCTCCTGCTGCAGAAGAACCTGCTGCTCCTGCTGCAGAAGAACCTGCTGCTCCCGCAGCAGAAGAACCTGCCGCTCCCGCTGCGATGGGATCCAAGGATCCCTCTACATTCGTTAACGCAGTAATTGGTGAGCCTGAGACCCTCGATCCCGCACTTGCCTATGAAACCGCTGGCGGTGAGATCATCCAGAACGTCTATGAGACCCTGGTTTTCTTTGATGGAGAAGCCACAGACAAGTTCGTTCCGCAACTGGCTGAGTCGTGGGAAGTCTCTGCAGATGGTAGTGTCTATACCTTTAAGATCCGCTCCGGCGTGAAGTTCCATGATGGCGCCGACCTGACCCCCTCGGATGTGGCGTACTCCTTCCAGCGCGGTCTGCTCTTCGGCGGTTACAGCGGTCCGCAGTGGCTGCTGGCTGAGCCGTTCTTCGGCATCGGCGTTGATGACATCTCCATCGTTGTGGATGGTGAAGGCGCCTGCGCGGATGACCGCGATTGTTTGCTTGCCTTACCTGCCGATCAACTTGTAGCTGCCTGTGAAAAGGTCAAGAGTGCCATCGTGGCTGATGATGCCGCCGGCACCGTCACCATGACCCTGGCACAGTCCTGGGGTCCGTTCATCGCTACCATAGCCAGTGGCTGGGGTTCCGCCCTTGATCAGGATTGGGCGGTTGCCAACGGCGCGTGGGATGGTTCCTGCGATACCTGGCAGAACTACTATGCCGAA